>JBAZEZ010000004.1:0-93658 GCA_041653615.1 Candidatus Ratteibacteria bacterium | reverse complement strand
GGATTTCCAAAATCGTTAAATTATAACGACGCTGGAGAATGGGCAGGGTAATTACATATGAACTTTTGGAAAAGATTGGCGGGTGAATCGAAAGAAGAAGCGGCGGAAACGGAAAAAGATGTTTCTGTTGAATCGCCTTCCGAAGAATCTCAGAATACCCTTGACCTTGGCTGGTACTGGTCGGAAAATAAGAATGAACACCAGATGGCCAAGATTGCCGAGGAGGATAGACGAACCCATTTCTATGTCATCGGCGCCACCGGGACCGGCAAGACAAAGTTTCTGGAATTTCTGATTCAGCAGGACATTGAAAAAGGCAACGGATTCGGAGTGATTGACCCACACGGTGACTTGATTGAGGACATCAAGGGCTTTCTGGCCTGCCAGTACAATGCGGACGATAAAAAGAAAGAGCTTTCGGAACGAATTATTCTGATCGACCCCACTGACCCACACTCCACCGTTACTTTCAATCCTCTCGAAAAACTTCAGAATATTACCATTCCAGAACAGGTCAGCGAATTCATCTCTTCTTTCAAAAAGATGTGGGCTGATTCCTGGGGAGTGCGAATGGAAGACCTGCTGCGGAATTCTCTGATTGCCCTGGGCGAGGCTGAATATACTTTATCAGAACTTACTCTATTTTTGACTGACAGACCTTTCCGACAAGCAGTATTGGAAAAAGTATCCCATACCGGAGCGCGGGAATATTTCAAGAAATTTGATTCAATCACTGACAGAGGACAAGTTACCTGGATTGAGCCGATTACCAATAAAATCAACGCCTTCTTTGCCGAAGAAAAAATCCGGCAGATGTTCTCCTCGCCCAAGAGTTCTTTCAATATGCGGGAAGCGATGGACAACCGGAAGGTCATCCTTATCAAACTGGACAAAGGACGTTTGAAGGATACGGCGGACATTCTCGGTTCTCTTCTTCTGGCCAAAATTCAAATGGCGGCCTTCTCAAGGTCTGACATATCCCAGAGCAAAAGAACTCCTTTCTATCTCTATGTTGATGAATTCCAGAACTTCGCCGGCGATTCATTCGCCACGGTCCTTTCGGAAGCCAGAAAGTACGGACTGTCCCTAATTATGGCTCATCAGACCCTGGCCCAGATTCCTTTGGAGTTGAGAAGTCTAATTCTGGGCAATACCGGTATCCAGGTCTATTTCCGGGTCAACCGCCAGGATGCCAATTTATTAGCCAAGGAAGCGTTTGAATATTCCGGGTTTGAAATTAAAAGCGTCCATGGCGCGACGCCCAGGCATTGGAGTTATGCTGAAGAATGGGAACGCAACATTGCGCAATTGCAGCACCTTTCTCCGCGCATCTGCTACGCCGCACACAAGATTGAAGGCGGAATAATACCGATTCAGACGGCAGACGTTGAACCGGCTTGCGAAGTTTTGGGTATGGATGAGGATAAATACCAGGGATTTCTGAAAGGTCTTCCCTTCGGCAAGAAATACCTGATTTCCAGAAAAGAACTGGCCGCTTCGGCAGAAGAAAGACAGAAACTTTTCCGGGAAGGGATCATTAAGGCGAAAAAGGAGCCGGTTGAGGTTGCGACACCGACAAAAGAGGTTTCGGCCTCAAAACGACCTTCTCCGGCTGAAAAAGAGGCCAAGGAAACCGGACCCCTGCCGGAAGAGAGGGGCTTTCTGGAATTTGTCTCAAAGAATCCCGGAATGTTCGTCACCAAGGTATATCAGGGTCTCGGTTTAAGCGGCTACAAGGGAGACCGGCTGAAGCAAGCCTTGATTGATAAGGGTTTAATCAAACAGGAAGAGACGCGGGAAGGAAATAAGGGACGATTGGCCAAGGTTCTTACTATGACCGATAAAGGTTCGCTGATCCTGAAGGACACGATTCTGGCCGGCAAGGGCGGAGAGGTTCACAAGCAGTTGCAGTTGATGTTGAAGGAGCAGGCGGAACTCTTCGGCTGGAAGGCCGTAATTGAAGAACGGATTCCCAAATCTCTGGAGAGCGTGGACGTGGGTTTGAGAAAAGACGACATCAAGGTGGCGATTGAAATTTCTCACACTTCTAAGGTGGATTACGAAATCGCAAATATCAGGAAATGTCTTGAGGCAGGTTATGATTATGTGGTGTCGGTCTGTTCGGATGACAGGTTTCTGGTTTTGCTTAGGATAGAGGTTAAGAAGGCCTTCTCGTTTAAGGAGCGGGAACGAATCCGGTTCTTTCAGCCGTCTCAGGTAAACGCATTCCTGCAGTCCATTTCTCCGGCCATTGTTTCTGAAAAAGGCATTGTTTCTGGCCAAATTACAAAACAGAAACTGTTGTTGGACACAACAGAAGCATCGGAGTTTTTGGGAATCAAGAAGAACACTCTCTACGAATGGATTGTCCAAAAAAAGATTCCTCATCTCAAAGTTGGCCGTCTGGTTAAGTTCAGAAAAGCGGACCTGGAGGCCTGGCTGGAAAAAAGGAGTCAGGAAGAAAAAGAGAATCTGTGGTAAAATATTAATTTCAGGAGTAATAAATGGGAATATTTCAGAAATCCGATAATTATTACATTGATTATTACGCCAACGGAAGACGAAGAAGGGAAAAGGTTGGCAAAAGCCGGAAACTGGCCGAGACCGTCCTGGCGAAACGGAAAGTGCAGGTTGCCGAAGGAAAGTTCCTGGACATAAAACGGAACGAGAAGATTAAATTTGGTGAAATGACTTCCCTTTATTTGAAAAGTTATTGTCAGGTCAACAATAAGATTTCTACCGTAGAGCGAAAGGACGGAATTATTAGCCATTTGAACAGCATCTTCGGTCTAAAATATGTTTATGAGATTACCACTCTGGATGTTGAAGAATACAAAAGAAAGAGAATTGAAGAGGGAAAAGCGCTGGCAACGGTCAATAAGGAGATCTCTGTGTTACGGAATATCCTGAATACTGCGGTTGAGTGGGGAAAACTAAGGATCGCTCCACCTAAAATAAAATTGCTGAAAGAGAATAACCAACGCATAAGATATCTGGGCAAAGGTGAGGAAATATTGCTGTTAGGCGCCTGCCCCGAGTTCTTAAAACCCATTATAGAGATTGCTTTGAATACCGGAATGAGAAGGGGTGAGATTCTGGGCCTAAAATGGCAGGATATAGATTTTGACCAAAAGAACATAACCCTTTCGGACACCAAAAACGGTGAAAGAAGGCAGGTTCCGATGAATTCAACCGTGGTGGATATTCTTTCGAGTACAAAAAGGATACCAGAATCTGATTACGTTTTCCCGGGAAATAACCTTGGAACGCACATAAGCAAAAGCTATATCAGCCATAAGTTTAAAAGCATAGTCAAACAAGCTGATATAGAAAACTTTAAGTTTCACGATCTAAGACATACCTTTGCTTCCAGATTGGTCATGAGGGGGGTTAACCTAAAGGCCGTTCAGGAACTACTTGGACACAAGACTTTTAATATGACTTTGCGTTACGCTCACCTCTCACCGGACCACAAGAAAACAGCCGTGGAACTCCTCGTTGACAAGAACCGAAAAAGTTCTGGAATGGACACTATTTGGACACCAGAACAAAATGAGGTGAGAAGGGAAATTGCGAAAACTGTTGTCAATTAATAATCTGGGCCGCTAGCTCATCAGGTAGAGCACCGCCCTTTTAAGGCGGGTGTGGCAGGTTCGAGTCCTGCGCGGCCTACTGTGTAAATCCTAGAGCCACAATGCTTTCAAGCGTTTTTGCATTGTGGCTTTTTTTATTTTAAATTGGCTTGTGCCTAAATTGTGCCAAGAGACAGGATAGAAAATGGGGGCGATTTTTCAGTTTGTTGTTTTTAATGCCGGCGGGTACCTTGACCAGCATTTAACGAAGTGGTAACATTTGGATAATGCGAAAAAATAAGGAGATGATACGATAACAGTCAAATGGTGAACTCTCCGTCCCCTTTTGGTAAAATAATAACCAACGGGTCCGGAGTAGATAGGTTATAGGTTGTATTTTTCTTTAGGGCTTAATTGACCCCGTTAAGGAGATTAATCGAACCTATAATCGAATAGTCACCATAGGCCGTAAGAAGAGCCTGGATAGGAGGATGGTGTTCACCAAACATAACTCTACTCCGAGTGACCTTCCCCCCGAAAACTGTACCGCTTGAAGGTAGAATCCGGCCGTGTTGTGACATAAGAACCAATGGGGTACGGGCTGATAGGATAGTAAGGGCAGATTATTATTAATATCGCGAATGAGTCAAGGGGTGGACAGCACAAAGACGAAAAAAAGGTCAGTCCAACTTCTGAAGCTCCACGCTGGGCCTGGTATTAACAACCTCAATCTGGTAGGGCGGAACAATTCCGAATTCGTCTTGCCGAGGCAGAGTTACCCGGTACCTAACGACGATGCGGTCCGGTTTCTCTTCAGTCTTTACGATTTTATACTCGCGTCCGGCCTGATTGGTGGGAAGAGCAATAACCATCTGTTTTTGGAAGTCCACTTCCGGGAGGGGAAGGGACAGTTTCTGGCTGGTGTTCTGCAAATTCCAGGCATTCTCCCAATCAGTCTTATTGTGGATAACCAAAACCCGGGACTCTTCCCCCACGGAAACCTCATCTATCTTTCGGAGAGCGACAGCGGCCTTGCCGGCTTCTTCTTTCTCCAAAACAGCTGCGTATTCATTTCTCGAATAGGAATCAGCGACCTTAGAAACAGGCGAAGTCACTGGCTTAATTTTACCTTCCGTTAAAGACGGCGCCGGCTCTTGTAACTGCCCTCTTGAAACAGCGGCCAAACGTCCCAACGGTTTTTTCGCGTCTTTATCCATTAGAGCATCCGACCCAAGAACAACTTTCTGTCTTGTTAATGCCAAGGACTTTTGCCCAAAAACGGGTTCCGTTTTATTTCGTTCCGCTACCAAATGGCCGGGTATTGGTTTCGAGATAACTTCTAATTGAGGCGGAAAAACCGGTTTCTGAAGATAAAGAACTATCATCAGAAGCAAAGCCAAACCGGCCAGACTATAAGAGGCCCGGCGCGACCAACTCCGCAAAGCAATAACCTTGGGCTTCTCCCTGACCCGGCTCAGAATCGCGGTCTCAAACCCCAGGCCGGGGTGTTTCTCCGGAAATTCCCGCAAAAGTCCACGCAAAAATTCCATTTCCTGAAGCGCCTTTCGGCATTCCGGGCAAGAATCCAGGTGCTCCGCAAAAGATTTTTTGGCCTTTTCCGGAAGCATCCCGTCAACGTAGGCGGAAAGCAACTTCTGGTTTTTCCGGCAAATTTTGTTCATTTCCGCATCCTTTCCAGGTAGGGCCGAATCTGCTCGCGTAAATCCGTCCGCGCCCGAGCCAGCCGGGATTTAACCGTGCCCAACCGGCACTTCATAATCCGGGATATCTCCTCGTAGGACCTGCCCTCCATATCTCTCAAAATAATAATAAGCCGGGAAGTCGGGTCAAGGGATTCCAGACAGACCCTGACCAAACCGGCCCGTTCGTCCAATTCAAACGCTTGGGCCGGAGTTGGCTTGAGTCAGCGGGAGAAAAATCCGGCTTTTCCGGGTCCGGTGAATGGATGGAGAATATCGGATGCCGACTCCGATGCCTTAAACGATTTTTCCAAACATTAAAGGTTACGCGATAAAGGTAGGTGAAAACCCGGGAGTTGCCCTGAAATCGGTCAAAATGTTCGTAGGCCCGGACAAAAGTCTCCTGGGATATATCCTTTGCTTCTTCCTGATTACCGCAAAGCCGATAGGCAAGATTGAACACCTTCTTTGCCTCCTGATGAACAATGTTCTCAAAATCTAACGGGTTGTTTTGTTCCATGCGATATCTCTGGCGGTCTAATCATTAGACACCGAAACCCGAAAAAAGTTCCCGGGTCTGATGTGTATTAATACGTTGAAATAACCGGTTTGGTGGGAACCTATTTATTCGCGGCGGACAAAAATAAAAACGATGCGTCTTATAAGGCACAACGATGTGAAACAAGGCCAACGGATCCCGGTAGACTGAATAAAATGTGAATTTGTTTAATACCGTTGCCCTGGTTACGGGTAGAGTTCCGGGTCGTAAAATTCAAAAACGTTGCTGTTGTCAAGGTTAACCTGAAAAACCCGACCGGCAGTTACCGAAAACGGAACGAACCAGACTGCGGTCTTTTTGCCCATTTTGCGGTAGGCTCCGATAAAATAATCGCCCGGTTCAAGGTAACGCACTAAAACCTCACCATTAATATCGGCGCGCTTGGTAACGATACCGGAGCGAACCTGGCGTACACCAACCCGGCGGCTATCTTCAATCTTCCTAACCAGATAGGTATAACGATAAAGGTGATACGCCCGTTTCTCGTTCTTGCTCTTTTTCGCGTTTTGTTTAGCCGTAAAATCAACCGTCCTCAAATCAATCTCTTTATCCAGAATAGTAACCTGGGCCGCGCTAACCGGAAAAGACCGCCCTTCCAATTCAAGGGTAATCTTAGCCGACACCGCTCCGGTTGCAGCCGCGTTTAATACCGACGGTAAAAGAACCGGGATAATCCCGAGTAAAAATAAACCGGTTAATCTTTTCATATTCAAAATAACCTCCGTCAAGCGAAAAAATAACGTTTCTATATTTAAATGACAATTTAATCTCTTTAATAGTATAATTAAAACCGCTGTTCGGTCAAATTAAGCACGCGTTAAAAATGTAAAAATGCGAAAAAAACACCAGCGCATACCCGAGGAAACAGTGCGGCGTCTCTCCCTTTATCTGCGCACCCTGCGTTTTATGGAAAACAAGGGAGTACAGGTCATATCCTCGGAACGTCTTACCAAACACCTCAATATCACCGGCGCCCAGGCGCGAAAGGACTTAACCTATTTTGGTTCCTTTGGCCAGCCCGGAGTGGGATATAACGTATACCGCTTAAGAAAAAAAATAGAGAAAATACTCGGCCTGGACCACAGTTGGAACGTAGTCCTGATCGGTTGCGGAAAATTAGGCGCGGCCCTGCTTGCTTATCCCGGTTTCCGGCGTTTCGGCTTCAGGATTCTGGCGGCCTTCGACAATAACCCGGCCAAGATAGGCCAGAAAATAGGAGATGTACCGGTTATCGCTGACCAAAAAATGGAAGTATTTATCCGAAAAAATGAAGTCCGGGTGGCGATTGTAACCGTACCGGCTGAAGCAGCCCAGGAAATAGCCCGGCGCCTGACCAAAAGCGGAATCTCCGCCATCCTGAACTTCGCTCCCCGTTACCTTGCGATCCCGGAAAATATTCAAATTAAGAGCGTCGACATGGCGATGGAACTGGAGAGCCTGGTCTATTATTTAACCAACCGGTGAGGAACAAATATTTACTGTATTTAAACAGCTAAAATATGGGCGAGACGGAAAGTTTCCTGGTCCAATTCCTTTTTTTCGCAGATATCAAGCAGATTTCTGGTAACTACTTTATTGGCTTCCAACCCGACAAAAACCGCTCCTTTATTCTCGGCAAGCGCTTCCACCGCTTTAGATCCAAAAAGAAAAGCCAGATGCCGGCTGCGGGCTGACGGCGTACCGCCGCGCTGAACATAACCCAGAATTGAGTACCGTACTTCACCCGGGTAACCGGCCTGCACCTCTTTAGCAAGCACCGACACTTCAGCCGCGCCTTCGGCAACCACCGCAATCATGCTCCGCTTGCCTTTTTTTCTCCCATCCAAAAATTGCACGAGAATTTCCTCCATCCGAAACGGGATCTCCGGCACCAGGATAATCTCCGCGCCGGCCGCAAGTCCCACCGCCAGCGCCAAAAAACCTTTCTCCCGGCCCATTACCTCCACCAGAAAGACTCTCTCGTGGCTGGTGGCCGTATCCCGAATCTTATCAATCGCATCAAGAGCGGTATTGATTGCCGTGTCAAAACCGATTGTCTCATCGGTTCCGGCGATGTCATTATCAATGCTGGCCGGCACAAAAGAAATAGGCATATCTGTTTCCGAAGAGACGGCCCGGCAGGCAGCCAGGGAACCATCACCGCCAATAACCACCAGACCTTCTATCTGCCGCTGTTTTAATTTACGGTAACATTCCCGGCGGAATTCTTCTTCCCGGAACCCGGGACAGCGCAGCGTCTTCAGGATAGTACCACCGTGATTGATGATACCGCTGACCGCGCCGTGGTCCATCCGGTGAAAATCATCCTCAAACATTCCCTGAAAACCGCGTTCTATGCCCCAGACCTCCCAATCAAAAGAGAGGGCCCGGCGCACCACCGCCCGGATTGCGGCATTCATCCCCGGAGCATCACCACCGGTAGTTAAAAGTGCTATGCGCATAAAATTGATTGTTATTTAAAAAATACCTGGGCCAGTTCATACCACTTCCGGTCAACCACCTTCAGGTTGTTAACCGCATCCGAAAGCGGTACCGCCAAAACTTCCTGCCCCTTAAGGGCAGCCATCATTCCGAATTTACCTTCGGAAACTAATTCGGCTGCCTTGACGCCGACACGCAAACCCAAAATCCGGTCGAAGAGAGTTGGCGCGCCTCCGCGCTGCATGTGGCCGATTACCGAAGACCGGGTCTCAATTCCGGTTTCGCTCTCCACATACTTCGCAATTTTTTCGCCCAGACCGCGCTTCTGCAAAATTATATGACCAAACTCGTCTTTAACCTGCTTTTCCGATTCATCATCCTGAAATTCCGCACCTTCCGAAACAACAATCAAACCGAACTTTTTCCGCTGGTAAATCTTCTGGATGTGGTTGACCATCGCGGCAGGGTCGGCCTTGAACTCCGGCAAAAGAACCCAGTCGGCGCCGGAAGCCATGGCGGTAAAAAGCGCCACCCAACCGGCGTGCCGTCCCATCACCTCCAGAACCATAACCCGGCGATGGCTGGTTCCGGTATCAATCAAAGAACGGCAAGCATCCAGGGCTCGGGTAACCGAAGTATCAAAACCGAAAGTGTAATCGGTGCCGGAAAGGTCGTTGTCCATAGTTTTGGGAACTCCGACCACCTTGACGCCACGCTGAAATAGTTTGCTGGCCACGCCCAGAGTATCCTCGCCGCCCATCGCCACCAGGGCATCCAGCGAGAACTTTTTCATCGTCTCTTCCACCGCTTCCGGACCGCCCTCTTTCTTGAACGGGTTGTACCGGCTGGTTCCCAAAATGGTGCCGCCCTTATCAACAATATTTTCCACTTCAGCCAAACCCAGGGGTATGGCGTTTCCTTCGGCCAATCCTTTCCATCCTTCCAAAAATCCGACGCATTCGTAACCAAAACCAAGAGCCCGGTACACACAACCCCGAATCGCCGGATTTAATCCCGGGCAATCACCACCACCTGTCAGCATGCCAATTTTCATTTATTTTGTCTCCCTCGCCCGCCATAGCAAGGACGCCTCGTAGCGGCAAAGCCGTCTGTAGCGAGTCGTCCGTATTGCAAAGGTGGGCTTATTGGCGACCTTAAAAGGGTCGCAGCACTACATTTAATCTTTCTCTTCTAAAAGATTCAGAATGCGCAGCGCCAACAACGCGGCGTTTTTAGGACCCTGCTTGCCCAACCCGACGGTTGCCAACGGCACGCCGGAAGGCATCTGCAAAATAGAAAGCAACGCGTCAACTCCGTTTAGCGGGCCGGTTATCACCGGAATGCCGATTACCGGCAAAGTGGTGTGGCTGGCGATAAAACCGGGCAGAGCGGCGGAAAGACCTGCCGCCGCAATGATTACCTTAACGCCTCTTCCAGCGGCCTTACGGCTGAATTCCGCAGTTTCATCCGGTTTGCGGTGGGCGGAAAGAACCTTTATCTCGTAAGGCGTCTGATTTTCTTTTAAAACCTCTTCCGCGGCCGCAACATAGGAAAGGTCTGATTCGCTGCCGACTACAATCGCAATCTTAGTCATAAATACCTCACTATTCACTATTTACTGTTTTTCAAGACGGCTTAGCGCTTCCTTGATGCGGCTTTCGTCCAGCGTGATTGAAAACCGGACGTAACCATCTCCGCTCGGGCCAAAACCAACACCGGGAGTAGTTATAATTCCGAATTTTTCCAAAAGCCGGGTGGAAAATTGGGTGGAATTCTCTTCCTCCGGCGTTTTTACCCACAGGTAAAACGTGCCGGCCGGAATACAACAGGAAATTCCAATCTTATTCAGCCCGGAGACCAGCGTCTCCATCCGGCGCCGATACATCCGGCGCAAACCCTCAGTAAACCCTTCCGGCGCGGCCAGCGCGGCTGAACCGGCTGCTTGAATTGCCTCAAAAACCCCCGAATCCAGATTTTCTTTTACGGTGGCAAGACCGGCCAGAACTTTTTCGTTGCCGCAGGCAAAACCGACACGCCAGCCGGTCATATTGAAAGTCTTGGAAAGGGAATGGAACTCGATACCGACCTCTTTTCCGCCGGGAAACTGAAAGATGCTCTTCGATTTTTCTCCGTAATAAACCTCCGAATAAGCAGCATCAGCGGCCAGGATTATACCGTGCTTTTCGCAAAAAGAAATCGCTTCTTTCCAGAAAGAATCCGGCGCCGCGGCGCCGGTCGGATTATTGGGATAGTTGAGAAATATGAGACGCGCCTTTTTAATGACAGCGGGTGGGATGGCAGAGAGGTCCGGCAGGAATCCGTTTGTTTCCTTCAAGGGCATGAAAAACGGGCTGCCGCCGGCCAGAATTGTGGCGTTGGCGTAAACCGGATAGCCCGGTTCCGGCGCCAGGGTTACCTCGTCCTGATTGAGAAAAGCGAACGGCAGATGGCCGATGCCCTCCTTGGAACCGATTAAAGCCACAACTTCTTTATCCGGATTCAGGGCAACGCCGAAACGTTTTTCAAACCAGACGGCGCAGGCCCGGCGAAAAAAAATCTTTCCCCGGCCCAGCGGGTACCGATGGTACTCCGGCTTAGTTACCGCTTCCCGCATCGCGGAAATCACAAAATCCGGAGTGGGCGTATCCGGGTCACCGATACCGAAATCAATAACATCAACTCCGGATTCCTGCAGTTTTCTCTTTTTGCGGTCTATCTCAATAAAAAGATAGGGCGGTAATTTTTTCAGCCGCTCGTTAAATTCAATCGTCATTGAATTAAATCCGCCATGGAATAAAGGCCGGGTTTCTGCTTGCTTAAAAATAGCGCGGCCTTGATAGCACCGGAAGCAAGGGGGTTGCGGGAACCGGCTTTATGGGTCAATTCAATACGTTCACCGGCATCGGCAAATATGACAACATGCTCACCAACCACATCGCCCAACCGGAGCGCGTGAATACCAATCTCCGCCGGCTTTCTGGGACCGGGCCTACCCTGCCTGCCGTAAACCGCCACCGCGGCCAAATCGTCGCCGTGAGCCGCGGCCACAATCTCGGCTAATTTTTTGGCGGTGCCGCTGGGCGCGTCAACCTTCTGGTCATGGTGCGTCTCCATAACCTCCACCTGATACCCGGGAAGATTTTTGGCGACTTCAGAAACAAGACGAAAGAGAAGGTTTACCCCCAAACTCATGTTAGGTGAAATAAAAACCGGCACCTGAGCGGATGCCGCCTTTATCTCCGCCAACTCCGGTTCCGTGAACCCGGTAGTACCGATGACAATTCCTTTTTTCAGGTTCCGGCAGACCCCAAGATGATTCAGGGTAGCGGACGGCGAGGTAAAATCAATCAAAACATCAGCTCCGGACAGCACCTTTTCCACGTCGGCGGAAAGCCTTATCCCGAACGCCGTTTCCCGTCCTAAATCCGGATGCCCGTCCCTTTCCAAAGCACCGACCAAATTAACCTGCGGATACTCGGGTAAGAGACCAATTATCGCTTTGCCCATCCGGCCATCGGCTCCGGATATAACTAATTTAAGCGCCATAGTATTTAAATTATATTTCAAAACTTGCCTTTTAGTCAACGATAATTATACAATAGATAGCTCGGTTATCTGATTTACGGAACGACTCTGCGCGCTGGACAAAACTACGCAACTCAACAATAAGCCTCGCCGTGTTCTCGCCAAAACAACTGGCGAGCCCCGGCCACTCATCGTTTCGTATTGCTTGTTTTGTTCCCAGCGCTTCGCGAATTCCGTAAATCAGACAAACCTCGCTTGAAGAAAAACAATAATATGGATAAAACTGAAAAACTGATAAAACAGTTAGATGATTTTAACCCGGGGATTAGGAAAAAAGCGCTGCAGGAGTTAAAAGCACTGACAGACCAAGGGGTGGTTAAAACAGCACCCGGCCGAGGTTGGGTCAACCTGCACGCCCATACCTTTTTCTCCTTCAACGCATACGGATTCTCACCCTCCCGTTTCCTTTGGGAGGCATTCTCACTTGGACTGGAAATGGCCGGTATCGTTGATTTCGATGTCCTTGACGGCCTGGAAGAGACACTCCGCGCCGCGCAAATCTTAGGGATAAAGGCCGAGGTCGGAATAGAGACCCGGGTCTTTGTTAAGGAATACGGAAAGCGGGTTATAAACTCACCGGGAGAACCCGGCATATTTTACCTGATGGGCACCGGCTTCTTCCGCCGACCGGAAAAAGGCAGTCAAGCGGAAATAACTCTAAACTCTCTCCGGGAACGGGCAAACTCGCGCAACCTTCTGGTTATCCAAAAAGTCAATAAATATTTAAACCCGGTCACGGTTGATTACGAAAATGACGTGCTTCCGCTGACACCGAAGGGCAACGCGACCGAAAGGCACATCCTGTCCGCCTATGACCGTAAAGCAACGGCGGTCTTTCCGGAGATAAAAAAACGGACAAATTTCTGGTCCGAAACGCTCAAACTTCCGGCCGAAACAGTTGCGGAAAAGTTAGAAAAACCGCAAGATTTTCAGGAACTTTTGCGTTCCAAACTAATGAAAGGCACCGGGGTAGGTTACGTTAAGCCGGGTCCGGAAACTTTTCCGTCGCTTGAGGAAGTGGTGGAAACGATAAGCGCAATCAAAGCCATCCCCACCGGAACCTGGCTGGACGGAACCAACGAAGCCGAAAAAAACCCGGAGGAATTGCTCTCTTTTATGAAAAAAAAGGGGGTAGGCATACTCAACCTTATTCCGGAACGAAACTACAACCTTAAAGACCCGGCTGAAAAAACAGTTAAAACGGCTAATTTAAAAGCGGTGATGACGACGGCGCGGCGGTTGAATATACCGGTGATTGCCGGCACGGAAATGAATAAATACGGCCAGCCTTTGGTGGATAACTTTGACGCGCCGGAATTACAGCCTTATCTGGAAGATTTCCGAAAAGCGGGACGTTTGTTGTGGGAACATACAAAAAACTTGTCATTCCCGCGTGTGGTAAGCGGGAATCCAAATCTATGAATCTACAGGAATTGTTGAACGAAAAACGGGTGGTGGTTACAGACGGCGCCACCGGGACCTGGCTGGCGGAAAAAGGAGAGTTGCAACCGGGCCAACCACCGGACCTCTTGAACCTTTCCAACCCGGAAGCGATCAGAAAAATTCACCGGGAATATCTTGAAGCAGGCAGTGAAATAATTCTCACCAATACCTTCGGCGCAAACCCCTTTAAGTTGTCCCGGCTTAACCTTACGGAAAAAACGGAGGAGATAAACCGCCAAGCAGTTCTCCTGGCCCGGGAAGCGCGGGAAAATACCCGGGCTTTGATTGCCGGCGATATCGGCCCCAGCGGAGAGCTTCTGGCTCCCTTGGGAAATGTTTCCGCGAAAAAATTATCGTCCGGCTACCAAAAAGTAATTTCCGTACTGGCCGACAGCGGGATAGACCTCTTCCTGTTAGAATCGTTTTCTTCTATAAAAGAAGCGGAAATAATCGCGGAAACAGTTTCGAAAAAGAGTTCCCTACCCATCGTAATCTCCCTGACTTTCGCAATTGGCAAACGAGGTCCGCGCACCTTGATGGGTGAAAGTCCCGAAGACACGGTGCGGGCTTTTGGAAACTCAATCTTCAGCCTGGGCGCAAATTGCGGCGGAGGCGGCCGGGAAGCCTTAGTTATCATATCCGCCCTGAAAAAAGAGACTAACCTGCCTTTGTGGGCAAAGCCCAACGCCGGAAAACCGCGGGTTTCGGAAGGAAAAACCATCTTTCCGGAAAGTCCGGAAGACGCGGCAATCCTGGCAAAAGAGCTGGCTGACGCCGGGGCCAAATTTATCGGCGGGTGCTGCGGCACCACTCCGGCGCACATCAGGACTATCAAGAATCACCTCGGCGTCTTGCATTCCTGACCGGAATGGGATATAATAATAATTTCCGAAAGTTTTTGTATAATTTAAGGAGGTACCTTTGATCAGCGCAACCTTAAAAGATTTTCTGGAAAGCGGTCTCTATTTCGGCCATCCCAGCAAACAGTTTGACCCGAGAATGAAACCCTTCATTTTCGGAAAGCGCCAGGGCATCTATATCATTGACCTGGAAAAAACAAGAACCTGCTTGGAAGAAGCCTGCGAATTTCTCAAGGAATCTGCCCGAGAAGGAAAAAAAATCATAATAGTGGGCACCAAGCGTCAGGCCCGGGAGTTAGTCAAAAGCACCGCGGAAGGGCTGGACGTACTCTTTATGGCCAATCGCTGGCTGGGCGGAACGCTGACCAATTTTCAAACCATGAAAAAACGCATTGACCGCCTTAACGATCTGGAAAGCAAAGAGGCAGCCGGCGTTTTCGAAAAACTGACCAAAAAAGATGCCTCAACCGCCCGAAAAGAAAAAGACCGGCTGATGAGAAATCTGGAAGGTGTCCGCAAACTGGACCGGATTCCGGATATTATGCTGGTAATAGACACCCGAAAAGAAGAAAACGCGATCCGGGAAGCCAAAAAAATGGGCATGCAGGTAGTCGGCGTGGTTGATACTAACTCCAACCCGATTCTTCTTGACTACCCGATTCCGGCCAACGATGACGGCATTAAAGGTTTGCGGCTCCTGCTCGCCGAATTAGGCGCGGCCATCCAATCCGGACAAGAAGCAAAAGCCCTTTTAAATAAAGAAGCGGCCAAGAAAAAGGAAGAGGCGACAGCCAAAGAAATGGCCGAGAAGAAGGTTGAGAACGATAAAAAGAAAGAGAGAGAAACTCCGCCGCCGGAAGTAATCAAACCGGTTCCGGTTCAAACCGCAGCCGCGAAAGAAACAAAACCGGTTGTTCCGGAAAAGGCACCGGTAGTTACAGCCGTCGCCAAAGAAGATAAACCGGAAGCGGTCGAAAAGAAAAAAACAGCGGACAAACCCAAGCCCAGACCGCGCATTCGAGCAAAGATACGCCGAACCACAACCACTAAAAAGACCGCCAAAGACAGTAAAACGAAAAAGTCAAAAGGGGCATAGCGCAACTTATTTGTTTTGATAAGACTTGCTTTGATACGACGAACGACGTGAGGAGACACAGATGAAAATTGACACCAACACAATCAAACAATTGCGGGAAGAAACCGGCTTGGGCGTGATGGATTGCAAAAAAGCGCTGGATGAGGCGGCCGGAGATATAAACAAAGCAAAAGCGCTGCTAAAACATCGGGGACTGGAAATCGTAGCCAAAAAAAGCGGACGGACCGCAAACGACGGAATAATTGCCAGCTACGTCCATACCGGCGGAAAAATCGGCGTTCTGGTAGAGGTTAACTGCGAAACCGATTTCGTGGCGCGCAACGAACTATTCCAGGTGTTTGCCAAAAACATCTGTCTCCAGGTAGTTGCCAGTAATCCTTCCTGCGTAAAAGTAGAGGAAATTCCGAAAGCAGCGGTCGCGGAAGCAAAAGCCATCTGGGAAAAAGAACTTAAAGACAAAACAGGCGTGGGCCGACAGAAAGCCCTGGAAGGAAAACTGGCCGAATTCTATCGGACACATGTTCTTTTAAATCAGGTTTTTATTCGGGAACCGGAGAAATCCATTCAAGATTACCTCAACGAAATAACAGCTCGCATCGGCGAAAAAATTACTATCCGACGGTTCATTCGCTGGGACTTGGGTTTGTAAATTATAAGAATGTCATTCTGAAGCATGTTTTACCGAAGGATCCCGTTTTTTCAAAACAAGCTCCTTCGCTACCGCTCAGGATGACAAACTCCTTCTGTTAATGGCACAAGATTACGTCATCCAGAATCGTGTCCCCGCCCGTGTTTTTCTCGTTAACCTCTGCTCTACTAATCCGGAATTCTTCTTTTTGGCCGAATACTTTTTAAAAACAAAGGAAAGGACCGGTCGTTATTTCCTTAATTACCTCCGCTGGGAATCCCACGAATTAGAAACCATTCTTGATAGCGCCGAGGCCTTCACCAATGAACTATTTTTCTTCCGGGAATTACTGGCCGGCATCCGCTGGTTCTGCCGGGCTGCTTTCACTTTAGAGGAAGGTGTCATTGACCGCTATGATACGCGGCAACTTAAAGAAAGCCGGGAAGAAAAAAATCAGTTGATGGCTGAAGCGGAAAAGGCCCTCACGTATTTTTACCAGATAATACACAAGCTTTGCGCCGAAACGCTCGAGATAATGGAAAAGTACGGCGTACCCAAACCGGAAAAAGCAACCGCCAACCCCTACATAAAACTTCAAGGCCAAACCCGGCTGGAGAAAAACCGGTCCATAACCGAAACGGATACCGAAACAACCTCGGTGGAACTCCTGACCACCGAATTCATCAGTGTCGTTGAATTTCTCATCTCTTTTCAGGAAAGTATCACGCAAAAAAAAACAGTCATTAACGAACGGGAAATAGGCCAAACCTTAAGCGGTTTTCATACCCTGGAAAGTTTTTACGACAGCCACATCCACGGCACAATCCTGGAAAAGAATGAACCGGACTTCTGGAGTCTGCGGGGTCACATTGCCATGGGTCTGCGGCTGTGCGAAATTACCGCCGACTTGACTCATTTCTACGAGCGTCACTTCCTGACCACCAAAGACCCCGCGATCCGGCGTAAACTTGCGGATTTAATCGACGAAAAACACTTGTTATCCGTCATCGTTGACTTTGCGTTAAAATATCTTGTCCGTTACGGTAAATCAGGCATAGACCTGTCTTTAAACCTCCTGACCAAAAGCACCGGTAAAATCCGGCGAGTAATTAAAATACCGGTTGGCGTGGACGGTATCCACGCCCGGCCGATGACCTGGATTTACAAAATTTGTCAGCGCCACGGAACGGTTATTTTTGAGGTGGGCGGCGAAAAATTCAAGACGGACAGCATGCTTTCCATGCTTACCATGACCGAGGCGATTGACCGGGTAATCGGCCTGTCCAACAAGGAAAGCCAAATTGCCGTTTCCGCCGGCACGGTAATCAACGAACTGGAGGAGAGAAAAAAACCGGTGGAAGTAAACGGAAGGAATTATACTCCGGAAGCAATAATAGCGGTTTTGGAGGTTTTTCGTGCGGAAATACGGAAAAAATCCGGGACCAAATTTTGCGATATAGTTGCCACCGGGCCTAAAGAAGCGGTGGATAATATCGAATTACTCGCCCAAAAATTTTTCCGGAAAGAAGAACTCCCCGACCGGCTTTCCTATCTGTTTAAATAGATTAATTGGACGCAGATTTTCGCAGATAACCGCAGATACAGATTTAAAAACTAATGTAGTCGCCGAGCTTGCTCGGCGTTTTAAAAGAACCAACCAGGGTTGGCGACTACAAAATAATTATTTTATAGCATTATCCTGTAGTTTCTGCGTTTATCTGCGTCCAAAAAGAAAATTCCTAATCATTTTCTTTATTCCGTTTTTCCGCTAATTCCGAGAGTCGGCGATAAAATTCTTCTCCAAAACGTCCGAAACGCCTGATCAATCCTTCTTTCACGAACTGATAAAGCCGAATATTCTTCTCGCGACCATATGCCCGGGCATCACAACAAACGTCCCAGTGGTTAAAACGCAAAATTTCAAAAGGCGGCCGCTCGGCAATTCTGATTGGGTACAACAAACAGGAAATCGGCCGGTGTATCCGGGAATTGCCTTTATCCGCGGCCCGCTCTAAACCGCAAAATATGGTGCCGTTTTCATTGACAGCGTAGGCGCATTCGCCCGACTCCAGAAGAGGAGTGGCAAAAGAACTGCTTCCCGAACGTTCACACACGCCCTGGCTCTCAACCGTTTTCACCCCTTCCTTAGTCAAAAAATCGGCGATTTCCCGATAATTATTTTCGTAAACTTCCACTTCCGAAGCGGTCAAAGCAGCGCCGCCTTTACCGCTGACACAACAGAGCCCGTGACAAACCTCAAGGTGACAACAAAAATATTCCTGAACAACTTCATCGCTGACAATGATGTTATCAATTAGTATCATAAAATGTCCGTGATTAATAAGAAAAATCTAAAGGCAGGTTAAAAATGTGGGCTCAGAAAAAAACGGATTCGGCGCCGCTCGGCTTTCACTACGCCTCGGGTCATGCCTTCGCTAAAGCTATGGCAGACACAGTCGGCCCCCCGCTGGCATTGCTCCTTAATCAGTCGCAATACCTTACTTCGCTCCGTTCGAATCCTTCTGTTCGGGATGCTTACAAGTGGGCTCAGAAGGATTCGAACCTTCCACCCCTGCGTTATCAGCACAGTGCTCTGCCAACTGAGCTATGAGCCCAATACCGGCTATCTTCAAATATATAGCTTCGTTGGCTTCGTTAGAAACTTCAGTCAACGTACTTTTAGTACGTTTTCCTCGCTTCCTCCTTGCCGCCTTACTCTATGTTTGAATACAACCAGCCTTACTCTTTTGCCCAACATAACAAAAAAGCGACAAGATTATATCACTCCCGTCGCTCATTTGTTAAAACAATATAGGTGTGCAACCGCTTTTTTGTTTTTTTTAAAACACACCGAACTTCTATCACCTCGGCTTCTTTCTTGCGGAGTTTTAGCTCCGCGTGCTTCGATTTCCTCTTTGAAAGGAGGTGATCCAGCCACACGTTCCCGTACGGCTGCCTTGTTACGACTTCGTCCTCCTTGCTAAACATACCTTCGGCACCGCTCTCCAAAAAGTTACCCTCTCGGTTAAGCAAATGACTTCGGGTATCTCCAACTCAGTTGACGTGACGGGCGGTGTGTACAAGGCCCGAGAACGTATTCACCGCGACATTTCTGATTCGCGATTACTAGCGATTCCAGCTTCACGAGGTCGGGTTTCAGACCTCGATCCGAACTGAGACCGGTTTTATGGGATTTGCTCCACCTTACGGTTTGGCGTCCCTTTGTACCGACCATTGTAGCACGTGTGTTGCCCAAGACATAAGGGGCATGCGGACTTGACGTCGTCCCCACCTTCCTCCGCATTGTCTGCGGCAGTCCCCTCAGGAACCAAAACTTACGTTTTGGTAACAAAGGGCAAGGGTTGCGCTCGTTGCGGGACTTAACCCAACATCTCACGACACGAGCTGACGACAGCCATGCACCGCCTGTACTGGTTCCAGATTGGATACTGGTCGTCCCCGTTTCCGGTTTCTACTTCCAGCATGTCAAGCCTTGGTAAGGTTTTTCGCGTACCATCGAATTAAACCACATGCTCCACCGCTTGTGCGGGCCCCCGTCAATTCCTTTGAGTTTCAGCCTTGCGACCGTACTTCCCAGGTGGGGTGTTTAACGCGTTAGCTACGACACTAACCCCGAAAGGCTAATGCCTAACACCCATCGTTTAGGGCCGGGACTACCAGGGTATCTAATCCTGTTTGCTCCCCCGGCTTTCGCGCCTCAGTGTCAGTCTTGAACTAGAGAGCCGCCTTCGCCACCGGTGTTCCTCCTGATATCTACACATTTCACCGTTACACCAAGAGTTCCGCTCTCCTTTTTCAGACTCAAGTCTTGATAGTTTCCAACACACTTCCCCGGTTAGGCCGGGGTATTTAATGCTGGACCCGTCAAACCACCTACACGCCCTTTACACCCAGTCAATCCGGACAACGCTTGCCCCTTCCGTCTTACCGCGGCTGCTGGCACGGAATTAGCCGGGACTTCCTCCGGTGGTACCGTCAATTCCGGCTTGCGCCGAAACTTCGTCCCACCTGACAGGAGTTTACGATCCGAAGACCTTCATCCTCCACGCGGTGTCGCTGGATCACCCGTTAGGGCATTGTCCAATATTCCCGACTGCTGCCTCCCGTAGGAGTCTGGGCCGTATCTCAATCCCAGTGTGGCTGACCATCCTCTCAGACCAGCTACCCGTCATAGCCTTGGTGGGCCGTTACCCCGCCAACTAGCTGATGGGACCCGGACTCATCTTTTAGTGATTCCCGGATTACTCCGAAAACCTTTGGCTCCTCTCCTTGCGAAAAAGAGTTTTATGCGGTATTAGCCCCGCTTTCGCAGAGTTATCCCCCTCTAAAAGGCAGATTATCCAGGTATTACTCACCCGTTTGCCGCTTTCCGCCAACTCTTCCCCCTTGCGAGGAAAGAATTAGTTTCGTCGCTCGACTTGCATGTCTTAGGCACACCGCCAGCGTTCGTCCTGAGCTAGGATCAAACCCTCAGAACATACAAAAACGCAAAGCTGTCACACACCTATATTTTGTCAAAGAACTTCTAAAAGCATCTACCCTTAAGTATATTACGCAAAAGGGTTTCCTGTCAAATGTTGTTGTGTGTTATTGTAATCGTCTTACTTAGCAGCCGGCGGTGCCGGTACTGCTGGCGTTTCCGCTGGTGCTGGCATACCACCTTCCGGCGGTACTGCTGGCATTTCGGTTCCCGGCATAGCTGGTACAGCTGGTGCAGCAGATTTCTTAGCCTTCGCTACGGCTAACACGATAGCGATAACGATGATCACGATCAGAATTACGATCACCGCGCTACTGCTTTTCTTTTGTTCGGCCATTTTTGTCTTCACCCCCTTCAGGAAGAATTGAAACTTAACAGCCCTATATTTTAGCATATCCTGAAATATTGTCAAGCGCAAGCGGGTAATGATATAATTTATAGAACAGTCAACAATAAAAACTAATGGATAACTTCAGTGTCGTAATACTCGCGGCGGGCAAAGGCACCCGGATGAAATCCTCTGTTCAGAAAGTCTTACACACCATTTTCGGCAAATCAATGATTTCCCACATCGTGGGAATAGTACGGGGTCTAAGCCCGGACAAAATTCTAGTAGTAATCGGACACCAGAAAGAAGCGGTTAAAAATAACCTGGCTCGAGACAACGTCGTATTTGTAGAACAGTTAAAACCGCTGGGAACCGGTGACGCGGTAAAACAGACGGAAAAAATCCTTAAAGATTATCAGGGAAACATCCTGATTTTATGCGGAGACACTCCGCTCCTACAAACAAAAACGCTTAAATCGCTTCTGAAGCTGCATCAACGGGAACACGCGGCGGCCACCATCCTCACTGCCCTTCTGCAAAATCCTTTCAGTTACGGACGAATTAAGCGCAACGGCAACGGTGAGGTAGAAGCAATCGTGGAAGAAGCAGACGCCCAGCCTGAAGAAAAACGGATTAAAGAGATAAATTCCGGCGTTTATCTTTTTTCAGCCCCGAAACTTTTCCGCAGTCTTTCCCTGGTAAAACCAAACAACGTCAAAGGCGAATACTACCTCACCGACGCAATCCGCCTTCTGTGTGATAGCGGTGAACGCATCACCGCCTATCTTGCCGAAAAATCAGAAGAGGTCCTGGGGGTCAACACTCCGGCTGACCTGGAATTTGCCCGACAGATCTTAACCGCAAGAGGAGAAAAAAGATGAATAATTGTCTTATATTCAGCGGCAGCGCCAACACTGCTTTAAGTACCAACATAGTCCGTTACCTGGAAAAAGATTTAGGGAAGATGTCCCGGAACCGTTTCAGCGATGGGGAAATCTCAATAGCGATTGAAGAAAATGTAAGAGGTAAGGATGTATTCGTGGTGCAGTCCAGTTCTCCGCCGGTCAACGAAAACCTGATGGAACTCCTGATTATGATTGATGCTTTCCGACGCGCCAGCGCGGAAAGAATAACCGCGGTTATCCCCTATTTTGGTTACGCCAGACAGGACCGCAAGGATAAACCCAGGGTTCCAATAACCGCAAAACTTGTCGCCAACCTCCTTACCGCCAGCGGAGTAAACAGAGTTATCACGATGGACCTGCACGCGCCTCAAATCCAGGGTTTCTTTGACATCCCGGTTGACCATCTCTTCGCCGCACCGGTTACAACCGCATACTTTCAAAAAAAAGGGGTAGACGAAAACAACCTGGTCGTCGTGGCTCCGGACGTGGGAAGTGTTAAAATGGCCAGAGCGTTTGCCAAAAAGATGCGGGCCGACCTGGCGATCGTGGATAAAAGACGGGATGGACCGGATGAAGTTGAAGTGGTAAACCTGATCGGAAACGTCCGAAATAAAACCGCCATCCTGGTTGACGATTTAATCTCCACCGGCGGAACCATAGTCGAAGCCGCGGAAGTCCTGAAAAAGAACGGAGCTGTTTCGGTTTATGCCAGTTGTACGCACGGTGTACTTTGTGGAAATGCCATCGCCAAAATTAAGAGTGCGCCGCTGAAAGAACTGGTGATTACGGACACCATTCCCTTGTCGCCGGAAAATAACCTGCCGGTAATCAAGGTTTTGTCGGTGGCGGAAATGCTCGGGGAAGCAATTAAACGAATCCACCTTTCTTCCTCGGTCAGTTCCTTGTTTATTTAAAACACCCGGGTGTCATTCTGAGTACAGTGAAAAATCCGACGTACTGTGTCGTCCTGAGCACCAGCCGAAGGATCTAATTCCTTTAATACGAGATCCTTCGCAACTAAAACTCAGGATGACACAGCTGGTGTTTAGCACTAAACAATCCCCTGCTCCAACATGGCGGCGGCCACCTTTTCGAACCCGGCAATATTAGCGCCGACCACATAGTTACAGGGACATCCGTAATCTTTTGCGGCTCGTGCCGTTGCCCCGTGAATGCTCTGCATAATCTCCCTAAGCCGCCGGTCTACCTCTTCCTTTTCCCACGCCATCCTGATGGAATTCTGGCTCATCTCCAAACCGGAGGTGGCTACGCCTCCGGCGTTAGCCGCTTTTCCCGGCCCATAAAGAATCTTTGCTTTAATAAACTTTTTCACACCTGCGGGCGTAGTCGGCATATTAGCCCCTTCGGAAACAACGAAACATCCGTTATGAAGAAGCGTCTCAGCGTCTTTTCCGTCAATTTCATTCTGGGTGGCGCAGGGAAAAGCCGCATCACACTTAATTCCCCACGGTTTCTGTCCCTTGTAGTACTTTACGCCGTACTTGTCGGCATAATCTTTGATGCGGCCCCGCTTAACATTCTTCAACTCCATCACGAAACTTAACTTCTCGGCGTCAATACCGTCCGGGTCATGGATAAAACCGTCGGAATCGGAAAGGGTAACGGCCTTAGCGCCTAAATGGTTTAATTTCTCCACCGTGTACTGAGAAACATTCCCGGAACCGGAAACCAAGCAAGTTTTTCCTTTAAATAGGTCCCGGCGTTTTTTCAGCATCTCCTCCGCAAAGTAAACCACACCGTATCCGGTGGCTTCCGGACGAATCAGAGAACCGCCCCAGGTCACCCCTTTTCCGGTAAGAACGCCGGTGAATTTGTTGGCCAACCGCTTATATTGACCGAAAAGATACCCAATCTCCCGGCCCCCAACGCCGATATCTCCGGCCGGAACATCCGTATCGGGTCCAACGTGACGAAAGAGTTCGGTCATAAATGACTGACAAAAACGCATCACTTCGCCATCCGGCCTGCCCTTCGGGTCAAAATCAGAACCACCCTTTCCTCCGCCCATCGGTAGCGTGGTCAGCGAATTCTTAAAAACCTGTTCAAAGGCTAAAAACTTCAAAACACCCAGGTTTACGGTGGAATGGAACCGCAGTCCGCCTTTATAGGGACCGATGGCGCTGCTGAACTGAATCCGGTACCCGCGATTAACCCGGCATCTTCCCTTATCATCCACCCAGGGTACCCGAAACATTATTACCCGCTCCGGTTCTACCAGCCGTTCCAATATTCCGGATTCTTGATACTCGGGATGCCGGGACATCACCGGTTCCAGAGAATCCAGAACTTCTTTTACCGCTTGATGAAATTCCGGTTCTCCGGGATTTTTTTTCTGCACCCACGCAAAAATTTTTTCGGTATAGGATTCCATATTCCCCTCCAATAAAAAAAGGTGCGCTCTTTCCTGATTTGGAAAGAAGGCACCTTTGCCTTGCTTCTTTAGGATAGCAAATTAGCGGAAACTTCCTTGTTCCCGCTATCCTAATCTTCTATTCACTTATTCCCAATCTTAGCACACGATTTTCCCGCGGTCAAATTCACCCGCCTTTGCAAGAAAGCCCCGGGCTATGCCCGGGAAGGAATGCGTCTTAGGGTGTCCGCCGCGTAGCGTAAACGCAAGTGAGGCGGCTTTGCCACTTCGATACCTAACGTCCGCAGGACGTGCGCTCCGGCAGATTCCACCGAAGTGGAACGTGATGCCACAAGCTCTACTTTTCCAGCACTAACCGAACAAGACGGTCTGCTTTCTCAATTTCCTGAGGTTTTCTGGTTTTCAGGTAATCGGCCACTTTCTCGGCAAGAAAATACCCCTTGAATTTACCTTCAGCCGGAAAAAATTCTATGATTTCCACATCCAGTGTCACCGACAACTTCTCGATGCTAACAAGGGAGATGTTCTTTTCGCCTCGTTCCACAGAACCGATATAAGTATAGTGTAAACCGGCCTTAGCCGCCAGTTTCTCCTGGGTGAAACCTCTTTCTTTACGCAACTGCCTGAGTCTGCTTCCGAATCTTGTTAGTATGTTTTCGGCCATAAAACGGGAAAATCGTCATTTAATCCAATTTTTAAATTATAAATTTACTTAATCATCTTGTCTACATTCTAAAGAATTTATTTACTATTGACAAAGAATTCTATAAGTATTAAAATTGACTAACAATCAAGTCTCTGAAAATGGCTTGCTTCGAAACATCCGGACAGCCGGGATGTCATTTGGAAAGGGATGGCAACCGTGTTAATGACTCGGATTAACACGATACAGATTGTCATCAACCATGGCGAGGGGGCATGTTTACCGTTTTCGGAATAGTGTGTATTGCAACAGGAATTAGTTTATTTGCTGATTTGCTGATTAGCGATAACCGGCACCGGAAAAGCAAATTTTGTTTTATATTTGAACTTTTTTTATCCCCTTTGCTCATTACCGTCGGAATAATCCTATTCTGTATCCATATTCTTCTGAAAGGGTAATAACTTTAAGAGATTGCTCTTAAAACCAATAATAATCGGGCGTAATAACCCGGAAAACGGACTCTGATATAGTTTCACATAGATTGTCAGGTAATCATTGGATAATACCCCCGCCCAAAACCGTGTCCCTTTTATAAAAAACAATTGATTGACCCGGAGTTACCGCAAATTGAGGTTTCCGGAACCGCACCCGAACCTTCTTGGCAATTTCGCTTTCACGCGGGCGAGCTTTTCCGTTCGTGAATTCAACCATTACCGGGGTTTCCGGATTGCGGTAGCGGACCTTCGCTTTCGCTTTAAACATTTCGAAAGGCTTTTCGCTAATCCAGTTAAGGTCATCCACCAGGAGTTCTTTTCGATAGACGGCCTCCTTTTCCGCCACAATCAAAGCATTACGCGCCGGATCTATCGCTACTACATAAAGCGGCCTCGGCAAAGAAATTCCCAATCCTTCCCTCTGACCTACCGTATAAAAAGCGATTCCTTTGTGTTGGCCCAGCCATTTTCCTTCCGGATTAAAAATCGGCCCGGGAATTGCCGCTTCCGTAGTTCTGGTCCGGATAAAACGCCCGTAATCGTTGTCCGGTATGAAACAAATCTCCTGGCTGCCTTTCTTCCCGAAATTGGGAAATCCAAATGAAAGCGCTTTCTTCCGGACCTCCTCCTTGGTAAATCCTCCCAAAGGAAAAAGGACAACAGACAGTTGTTCCCGGGTAAGGTTGTAAAGAAAATAGGACTGGTCCCGTTTAGCGTCAATACCTTTTTTGAGAAAATAACGCGTGCCTTTCCGGGTAACCCTGGCGTAATGACCGCTGGCAACGTAAACGGCATCAATTTCCTTAGCCTTTTTCAAAAAATAGCTAAACTTAATCCGGCGATTGCACATAATGCAGGGGTTAGGTGTCCGGCCGGAAAGGTAGGTCTGACAAAAATAGTCAATTACTTCTCTCTGGAATACCTTACGGCAGTTCAGAACATAGTGGGGGATATTAAGAATTCGGGCGACTTTTTTGGCATCTTCAATGGCGGAAAGACCGCAGCAGCCTCCGACCTCTTTGATGGAGGGCCATAATTGGAGGGTAAAACCAACAACTTCATGACCGGCTTCTTTCAGAAGACCGGCGGCAACCGAAGAATCGACGCCTCCGCTCATCAAAACCGCCACGCGCTTCTTCATTATGTTTTTAGCCGCCGCGATAAACTTTCCTGGGTCGCTTGATTTTCCCAGCGTGAAAATCTGCGCTCGGTTGCTCGGCTTCACTCGCCCTTCGGACACCATGCCCGCTCCGCCTGCGCACGTCCCTGGAAAATTTATCCCGGCAGCTATTTTATTTTGGGTTTAAACTGCCGGTGCGGTATCCTTCTAAATCAAGAGTCACAAATTTGAAACCGAGTTTTTTGAAATATTTTGCGATTTTGAGATGCTCGGCTAATATTTTATTGAAATTGTATTTATCAACTTCAATCCGGGCGATTTCGTGGTGGTACCTAAGCCGGACATTGCCTGGGATACCCAGAGAACGTAAATATCGCTCGGCTTTATCCACTTTTCCCAGTGCCTCCCGGGTCAAAGGAATTCCGTAAGGAATCCGGCTGGCCAAACAGGCAGCGGCGGGCTTTTCCGCCGTGGGCAAACCAACTTTCCGGGAAAGAGCGCGCACATCTTTTTTGGTGAACCCGGCTTCCAGCAAAGGGTGGCGTACGGAAAGTTCTCCGGCAGCCTGACTGCCGGGCCGAAAATCGGAAAGATCGCTCTTGGTAGTGCCGTCAACCACAAAAGGCAGATTTTCCCGACCGGCGATTTCCGCCAAAGTCTTGAATAGTTCCTTTTTACAAAAATAACAGCGGTTAACCGGATTGGCGCGAAAACTAGCATCTTCCCATTCCCCGGTTTTTACTGTCTTATGTTTTACACCGAGACGACAGGCAATATCACGGGCCTCCTTCAATTCTTCTTTCGGGTAGGTTTCACTAAAAGCAGTTACTGCCAAGACTCTTTTGCCTAACGCATCAGCCGCAACTTTAAGAAGCAGGGCGCTGTCTGCACCGCCGGAAAAAGCAACTACCACACCCTCCATTCCCTTGAGGATGCGAACCAATTTTTGAAGTTTTTTTATGGGATACATATTTTGTGTCATCCTGAGCCGCAGTTGCGAAGGATCCCGTAGTAAAAGCGAGATTCTTCACTTCGTTCAGAATGACACCATTGACTTATTTTGCAATTTGCTGTTTGCTGCGGTAGTCGTCAATGGCGGCCTTCAACGCTTCCTCTGCCAGGACCGAACAATGCATCTTGATGGGCGGCAACCCGCCTAAGGCCTCAGCCACTGCCTTGTTGGAAATCTTCAAAGCTTCTTCCAAACTCTTGCCTTTAACCAATTCCGTAACCATCGAACTGGTAGCAATGGCTGCCCCGCATCCGAAGGTGCGGAACTTTGCATCGGTAATAATGTCATTTTCCACCTTGATAAACAGTTCCATAACATCGCCACAGACCGGATTTCCCACCTTGCCGACACCGGACGGGTTTTCCATCACGCCGACGTTCCTGGGGTTACGGAAATGGTCCATCACCTTTTCGCTGTACGGAAGAGGGGTTTCAGCCATTTTTAGCTCCGGGGTAAAGCGGGGACATCGCCCGCAATTTAGCTACAATTTTAGGGAAAACATCCAGCACCCGGTCCACCTGCGCCCGGGTGGTCCACTTACCCAGGGTAAAACGGATGGAACCGTGGGCAGTTTCGGCCGGAAGACCGATCGCCAAAAGGACCGAAGACGGCTCCAGACTGCTGCTGGTGCAGGCGGAACCGGTGGAAGCGGCAATCCCCTCCAAGTCAAGATTTAAGAGCATAGACTCGCCTTCCACGTAGGCGAAAGAAATATTCACATTGTTGGGCAGCCGTTGCGCCGGGTGACCGTTCAAACGACTATCCGGCACCGTCTTTAAAAGTCCTTGAATCAGGACATCGCGCAGATGAGCCAATTGTTTTCCTTCCGCTTCCATTTCCGCGGCGGCGATTTCAACCGCCTTCGCCACACCCACAATGCCGGCGGTATTTTCCGTACCGGCCCGAAACCGGCGTTCCTGGTCGCCCCCCTGGATTAAAGGTTTAACCTTTGTACCGCGGCGGATATAAAGAAAACCAACACCCTTTGGACCATAAAATTTGTGGCCGGAAGAGGAAAGAAGGTCAACTGTCAGGTCGGAAACCCTAACCGGCAAATGGCCGACGGACTGAACCGCGTCGGTATGAAAAAGGACCTCTTTCTCGCGGCAAATCCCGCCTATTTCCGCGATGGGCTGGATGGTGCCGATTTCATTATTGGCGTGCATAATGGAAACCAGGATGGTCTTGTCGTTAAGCGCCTTCCGCACCGCGTCCGGGTCAACCAGACCATCTTTATCCACCGGTAAAATTATGATTTCAAAACCTTCTTTAGCCAGAAACTTGCACGGTTCACTAATCGCATGGTGTTCCACGACGCTGGTGATAATGCGGTTTCCTTTGCTTCTCAAAGCAAAAGCCACCCCTTTCAGAGCGGTATTGTTGCTCTCGCTGCCGCCGGAAGTGAAAACTATCTCTTCGGGCCTGGCGCCGACAAAATCCGCCACCTTCTGCCGCGATTCTTCCAGGGCCGCCTTTGCTTCCTGGCCAAAAGAATAAAGACTGGACGCATTGCCAAACTTATCGTAGAAATAGGGCTGCATCACCTTAACCACTTCCGGATGAACCGGAGTGGTCGCCGCATAATCCAGGTAGATTCGTTCCATGTTCTAAGATGGTTAATGGTGAATAGTTAACAGTAAAAGGTACACAATTAAATATTATACAATAAAGAATGACCGTCTTCTTTTTTGCCGCGCTGCCACTCGGCCAATTTTACCAGAGTCCAGCGGTTTAGAATTTCCTCCATCGCCTTCTTCATCTCCAACCACAGGTCCCGGCTGACGCACATTTTACTCCGCTTGCAAAAAGAGATATCTTCAAGGCATTCCACGATGGAAAGAGAACCCTCGCTCGCCTTAAATATCTCCAAAAGAGTAATGTCCTCTGCCGGCCGTCCCAGAATAAAACCGCCTTTGGCGCCGCGGATACTCTTAACCAGGCCGGCTGTCTTAAGATTTAGAATCAATTGCTCAAGATACCGGGAAGAAATCTCCTGGCGTCTGGCAACTTCCCGGAGAAGCACCGGCTTGTCACCCTGATGCAGGGTCAGGTCAAGCATCAATCTCACCGCATACCGTCCCTTGGTGGATAATTTCATTTTACTAATATATTACCAAATTACTAACCTTTTGTCAAATTTGAAAATTTCCGCCGCACACACTTAAGATTTTAACTTTCTTTGGAATTTTCGTTTACCGTATGGAGATTCAATAACCCCCCGGTCGGTGATAAAAGCGGTAATAAAACAAGCGGGCGTCACATCAAAAGCCGGGTTGCAGATTTTAACGTCCGGCGGAGCAACCCTCTTCCCGCCGAAACAGGCAACTTCATTGCCGTGTCGTTCTTCAATCGGAATACATTTTCCATCCGGAAGATTAAAGTCAAAGGTGGTTGCCGGCGCCGCAACATAGAAAGGTATCTTATGATGCCGGGCCAAAACCGCCAGGGAATAAGTGCCAATCTTATTGGCGGCGTCTCCGTTAGCCGCTATCCGGTCCGCGCCGACTAAAACAAGGTCAACCTTCTTCTGTTTCATCAGCCAACCGGCCATGTTGTCACAGATTAGGGTAACGTTAATCCCGTGCCTTTGGAGTTCCCAGACGGTCAACCGGCTGCCCTGCAAAAGAGGCCTGGTCTCATCGGCAAAGACGGATATTTTCCTGCCTTTTTCTTTTGCTTTAAAAATTACGGACAGGGCAGTTCCGGAACCGGCAGTGGCCAAAGCGCCCGCGTTACAGTGGGTCAGGATAGCGGCCCCGACCGGAATAAGCAAAAGACCGTATTCGGCAATCAGGTCGCAAAAAATCTCATCTTCCTTCTGTATTTTTTTTGCTTCCAGCAGAACTCTTTCCTTGCCTTCCCTTACAGAAGAAAAAGGCGTGCTTTTGAGTTTCTCTTCAACCCGACCTAAGGCGGCGAATAGATTAACCGCGGTGGGACGGCTGGTTTCAAGATAAGACCGGACCTTATGAACTTGCGCCAAAAAATCCGAACAATGCCGGGCCGGATAATCATTAATACCCAGGTAGAGACCATAAGCGGCGACAACTCCCAGAGCCGGCGCGCCCCTGACTCGTAGGTTTCTGATAGCCTCCCAAACATCCTTGACGTTCTTCAAGTCCAGATAAACTTCTTTCCGCGGCAATTTGGTCTGGTCCAAAATCCGCAGTGATTGACCGGTCCAGTCTAGGGTAAAATATTCGTTTTTTTCCAATTTAAGCATTTGGAAATTATTATATCATTAGGAGTATAATAAATAAATGCGGTACGATAAAAGAACCAGACAGGTTCTAGATTTCATCACCGTCACCCACAACCCGGATATAAGGGATTTGAAACAGAAAGCTGGTCCGGAAGAAATAGAGATTACGGAGAAATGGACTATCCGTCTGCCGGAAAAAATATCCCCCCTCGTGAAATATGCTCTTTCCGACTTTACCGACTACCTGCGGGTGTCACAGAAAGTAAGGATTAAAACAGCCAAAAAAAGGCATAAAAACGCCCGGATGTATATTGTCCCGGAGTTTCTTCAAAATAGAACCGGCGAGGATTTTAAGTTAGAAATAACGCGGAACGGAATTAAAATTGAAGGCGGCGAAAAAGGTCTGATGCGCGCGCTCTACTCTCTGGAAAACGAAATGAACTCCCGGAGAGGCCCGTTTTTAAAGCTTGGCCGCCGGACCGTCAAATCTCACTTCACACCCCGAATGTGCTGTTCGGCCTTCGCCGAAATCCTGGACGACCCGGCAAGAGACCTGGGGTATCCGGAAGTGTATCTTAGAAAAATATCACATCTCGGATACGACTCAGTCTTCCTTTTTTCCGACTTCACGCTCTTTAACCGTTCCAAAATACTCCCGGAATTGAACGACGACAAATATGAAAAAAGGATTGCCGGTCTGAAACAATTTGTCACCCGGGCCGCCGGTTACGGACTGAACGTTTATATTAATTTTGTGTCTCCGCCGATTTTTAAGGAAGGAGCATTGCATCGGAATCATCCGGATATTTTCGGCGGAACCAAGATGCAGCCCGGCGCTTTTGCTTTATGCTGTTCCAACCGAAAGGTGCTGAGCTATTACCGGGAAGGATTTGACAAACTTTTCCGGGATGTTCCGGAACTCAAGGGAATATTCCTGTTGGTGGGCGGGGAAGGTTTCAGCCACTGTTACATGCGGTCAATGAAAACGGTAAGTAATCATACCGACTGTCCGGTATGCCGGCGCAAGAACCCGGAAACTACTGTGGCCGATATGCTGAATCTTATCAACCGGAGCATCAAAACCGTAGAAAAAGGAGCGGAACTTGCCGTCTGGCCCTACAGCGGTTTCGTCTGGACTGATGACATCTCTATGTCAAAATTCATCAGCCGCCTGGATAAAAATGTCACCTTTATGCAGAACTTTGAAACCGGCCGGGTCAAGGACTTTGGCGGCGTTAAATCCCGGCTCTTTGACTACAATATCTCCGCTGTCGGTCCGTCTGAAATGTTTAGAAAACAGGCCGAACAGGCCCGAAAAAGAGGCCTGAAATTAATGGCCAAAACCGAAATCGGCTTCTCCGTAGAATTTATGAACCTGCACTGCGTGCCGGTCTATTTCCGCTGGGCGGAGAGGTTCCGGCAGATGGCCAAAAATAACGTGGCCGGATACGTGGCCACCTGGCGTTTTGCCAGTCCCACCGGCGCCTTATCCGAAGAAATCGGTCTATCATACAACTGGCGGCTTGAAGAAACGCCGGAAAAAGTTCTGGCCGGATTCGCGGAACGGGATTTCGGCTCAAAAAACAGAGAAAAAACATTGGAAGCGTGGAAATATTTAAGCCGGGCAATGGAATACTTCCCGTTCTCCGCTTACACTTCCGGCGGGATATATTTCAAAGGACCTTTCACCCTTGGACCGGCCCATCCATTTATCTTCAATTCTAATCTTGAGGCCGGATTACCCTCTTCTTTTTACAATACTTACTCCGGTGGCGGAGAAGAAGGGGCCAATAAGAAGTTAAAACAGATTTGGTGTAAAGAACCTTTGTTCTTTAACAACCTCCTCTGGGTACAGCCGTTCGGTGTAGAAAAAATCAAAGAACTATTATCCGAATTTTTACGAAACTGGCGAAAAGGCACCGCGCTTCTTTCCGGTTTAAAGGGCAAAGACCGGTATACCTCCGGCCGGATAGATTTTGAGACCGGACTGGCCCTTTTCGTGGAACACACGGTTGTCACCGCCCTTAACCTGGTAACTTTTTACCAGACCAGAGACGAACTATTCGCTTCCGGGCAAAACATTAACAACAACCTGGAAAAATACCTGGACCGCCTGGAGCGAATCGGCCGTCAGGAATTGGAAAACAGTCAAAAAGCTTTAAAGATAGCGGAAAAATATCCGATTCTGGGTTACGCCTATACCTACCGATTTTCCTCCATGTCCGCCCAAATGATACGAGAAAAAATTGAGCACCTTCGGCATCTTCTGTCTGTCGAGTTGCCTGTTTACAAAAGGGAATATATTTTCCACGTCAGATTTAAGCATCAGCCTTAGCTGCTGCCTGAATTCTTGACTCCGGAATAAAACCGGGTTATGCTATCCTTCGCCTATGAATAACTACCGCCGAAAATGTATAATTATTTTCTTATGGGCCGGACTAAGTTTGTTTCCGATGCTGAAAGCATCCGCAAGCGAAAAAGAGGAACTGGAGGAAATACTCCGGTTTGATTCCGAGCAAACGCAGGCAATTGAAGATAACGAAATAGCGAACGTCCAAACAGCCGTAGATAATTTAATAAAAAAGTACCGGGTCTTCCTTAGGAAGTATCCCAAGAACGTTGACGCCCGAAATTATCTGGGCGGACTCTATTACGATTTTGGAAAACCGGAAAAAGCGTTTCAGGAATGGAGCACCGGTTTGACGCTCAACCCCCAAAACCCCTATCTCCACAACAACATTGCCGAGTATTACGGCCACAATTCCGGGGAACCGAAATTGGCTATTAAAGAAACAAAAGAAGCCATCAGGTTGAAGTCGGACGTGGCCATTTTCCATTTTAACCTGGCCACCTATTACGACGTCTTCCGGTTCGTTGCCCTACCCGAATTCGAATCCATGGAAAGCGTCTTTGAGGAATGCTTGCAAGAATACCGAAAAGCGATTGAGCTGGACCCGGCTAATTTTGAATACGCCTACACCTACGCGCGCACTTTGACCTACAGCCCAAAATTCTGGAAAATAAAAGACGCATACCCTGTTTCGAAAAAAATTAAGGCATGGAAACACTGTCTGTCTCTGGCTCCGGACAAACAACAGGAAGTGCTTATTGAAAAAGAGATAAAGAAACTGAAATAATCCAAACTACCTTAATCATGATACCCTTCTTCCCGGAATTCAAGCCGATTGAAATAGCAGACCGCGAAAAACTGGAGAATTACTTCCGGGAAAACCCGCCGCGGGTCTCCGAATTTACCTTTACCAACCTGTTCGGATGGCAAAAAATCCACAACTACCAGATATCAAAATATAAAAACGGCTTCCTGGTTCTGAAAGAATCCAAAAATAGCCTTTCTTTTCTACAGCCCCTTGTAAGCGGAAATCCTTCCGAAACGGTTCAGGCCTGTTTTAAATATTTGAAGGGGAAAACCGAACTTCCGTCAATAGAACGAGCCGGCGAAGATTTTATCGCGGCAGGCGTCGGGGACGATTCCCGGTTTATTGTTTCGGAAAACCGGGATAATTTTGACTATCTTTACAATGTCGGAGAGCTTACAGAGTTGGCCGGCGAAAAGTTCCACGACAAGAAGAACCTTCTCAACCAATTTCTTAAAAAATACCAATACCGCTACCAGAACCTGACCCCGGAGATAATTCCGGAATGCCTGAAGTTTGAACACGAATGGTGCGCCGAACGCGACTGTGACAAGATAGAGGGCTTGAGCCACGAAAAGTGCGCGGTTCTGGAGATGCTCAACAACTTCAGCGCTTTAAGCAGCAAGGGCGGAATTATCCGAATAGCGGAAAAAATCGTGGCCCTGACCCTGGGGGAACGGTTAAATAAAGACACTCTGGTAATCCACGTGGAAAAAGCGAAGAACGAGATTACCGGACTTTATCAAGCGATTAATTGGGAATTTCTGAAGAGCCAGGCGCGTGATTTCCACTTCGTCAACCGGGAGCAGGACCTCGGCGTTGCGGGCCTAAGAAGAGCAAAAATGTCGTACAATCCGGTCCGGTTGATAAAAAAATACCGGATAACGCAGGGATTGTCATCCTGAGCGGAAATTGCGAAGGATCTCTCTTTTAAATACGAGATTCTTCACTTCGTTCAGAATGACAACAAAGAGCCTCGTAATGACAATAAATGGAAAAACAGGATATCAAAAATTTCACAACAGAAGAAATGGAAGAGCGGCTGGCCGAACTTCCCGCGCCTTCTTTCCGGGCTCGCCAGATATCGGGGTGGCTATATCAAAAGGGAGTTTCCGATTTCAGCCGGATGAAAAATCTATCCAAAGACCTCCGGGAAAAACTGGACGCCCTCTTCTGTGTCAGCCGGCCGGAAATTACGGAAATCGCCCGGTCAGCCGATGGGACCGAAAAATTTCTCTCCCGCCTGTCCGACCACAATTTTATCGAAACCGTCCTGATACCGGAACGGGAACGGACAACCGTCTGCCTTTCCACGCAAGTCGGCTGCAAATATAAGTGCGCTTTCTGTGCCAGCGGCAAAAATGGTTTTATCCGAAACCTCACCCTGGCGGAAATTATCAACCAACTGCTTTTCATCCGTTTTGAACGCAATCGAAAGATAACCAACGTCGTCTTTATGGGGATGGGCGAACCGTTTGACAACTACGAAAACCTGGTCCGGGCAATCAACGTGATAAACCATGACCAGGGTCTGGGCATCGGCGCCCGCAAAATCACCGTCTCCACCTGCGGAATCATCCCGGGAATAGCCCGTTTTCAAAACCTGGGCCAACAAGTGGAACTTTCCGTTTCCCTGCACGCGACCGAAGAAAAGCTTCGAAGTAATCTTATGCCGGTCAGTAAAAAATACCCCTTGAAGAAGTTGGTTCCGGCCCTGGCCGAATACACCCAAAAAACCGGAAGGGTCGTCACCCTGGAATACCTGCTGCTCAAAGATGTCAACGACTCTATTGAATGCGCGGAAAAATTGATTGACGTAGCCAAACACCTGAAGGCCAAAATCAACCTGCTCGCTTATAGCTTAATCGCAGGAAACGATTACCGGCCGCCGGAAAAAGAAAACGTTCTTGTTTTTGCGAACCGGCTCATCCAAAAAGGAGTTTTCGTCACCATCCGCAAATCCCGGGGAAACGACATCGCGGCGGCCTGCGGCCAGTTGGCCGGAAAAAACCGCCTGCGCGGTACGGACGTCCTGCACGCAGCGGCTTTGCCGCTCCGGGCATCCTCGCTACGGCGAGCCGAAGGAAAAAATGAACTATAAAGCGATTATCTTTGACATAGACGGTACAATTACCACTCCGGTCAGTTCCTGGAGGTACATCCACGAAAAATTAGGTAAGTGGGATGTTCTTGCCTGCCATTACCAGGAACGATTTTTGGCCGGCCGGATAAGTTACCGGAAATTCTGCGAACTGGATGCCGCCCACTGGAAAGGCCTGCCGGAAAAGATTATGGAGAAACTTTTTCAAGATGTTCCCTACGCCAAAAATGCGGTCGCATCGATTAAAAAATTAAAAAAGTCCGGACTGAAACTGGTTGCCGTTTCAACCGGGCTCCAGTATCTTCCCCGACGGCTGGAAAAGGAGTTGCGTTTTGACTATATCCTCTCCAATGAGTTGGAAGTGTCCGGGGGCATCCTTACCGGCGGGGTCAAAATCAACCTGACCCACGGCGCAAAAGGAAAAGCCTTGAAAAAAATTATCAGGGAAATGACGGTTAAACCGCATCAGGTCATCAGCATCGGTGACAGCGAAGGAGATATACCCCTGTCCCGGGCCGCCGGCTATTCTATCGCCTTCAACTCTTCTTCCCGGCATCTTTCGGAAACAGTAGATTATAACTGCAAAACCGATGATTTTTCCGAAGTGTATAATAAAATAGTAGAAGTATTAACTTAGAAACGTGATACGGTGCGGTTGACAGTTTAAAATATTTCGTGTTATTATTTTTTTAATCGTACTACAAGGAATACAAAAAATGCCGAAAGTCGTACGTTTTGGCGTATCGCTAGACCGGGAACTTCTGGAGAAATTTGACCGGCTTGCCAAAAACAAGAATTATACCTGCCGCTCCGAAGCTCTCCGGGATTTAATCCGCCGGGAATTGGTTCAGGAACAATGGGAAAACAGCGGTGAAATCGCCGGAGCGGTTACGCTTGTTTATGACCACCACAAAAGAGAGCTGGTAAATAAATTGATGGATATTCAGCACGATTTCGGCGAAACGATTATTTCCACCCAGCACATCCACCTGGACCATAACAACTGCCTGGAAATCATCGCGGTCAAAGGTTCTCCCGGGGAAGCCCGAAAGTTAACCGATAGCTTGTCGGCGGTAAAGGGAGTGAAGCATGCGATCCTGAACATGTCCACCACCGGAGAAGGTATTAAGTAGCGGATATTAGTTTTTTTACGCATTCGTAACACGAAAATAATATTAATAATACGAAAAGGAGGGAAAATGCTCCAAAGAATTAAATTCGGTTTGTTTGTTACAGGTATAGTGGTTTTGTTGAGTTCCGTTTGTTTCTCACAGGAAAATTCTCTTGGTCAGGAGGAAGAGTGGGGTCCTCCTTCAACCGGACCGATTACCGCTTCCACCGCCCCGCTCTGCGAAAAAGGGAAACTGGTCGTCCAGCCGTTTTTCTTTTATACCGACACCCGCGGCGGTTTTGACTCGCACGGCTACGAGGAATCTCTCCCGGTGGGTGATTCCCAGAGCCAATGGCTCGGGCAGTTATCTCTGTATTACGGCCTGACCGACCGGTTGGAAATAGACATCTCCACTGCCTGGCAGGAAAACTACATCAAACAAGGGGGATTGAGCGCCAGTTCCGGGGGCATAGGAGATACCTGCGTCACTCTTAAACGCTGTTTTTGTGAAGAGAACGGCAGCCGGCCTCACATCACCGGCCTGCTGCAGATAAAGGCACCGACCGGACAATACCAGCATGGCGCGCCGGGCAAGATGGGAACCGACCTGACCGGAAGCGGCTCCTGGGACTATAGCCTGGGGATGGTCATTACCAAAAAGATAAAGCCGTTCATTTTCCACGCCGATGTTATCTACAGCATACCGCAGGAAACGACGATTGATGATATTAAGATCCAGTACGGCGATTACCTTAATTACGATTTCGCGGTGGAATGTTTTTTTCCGAAAAAAGGGCCGAACCTGGTCTTTGAGATAAACGGATTTCAACAGGACGGCACGAAAGAAGACGGCGGTAAAGTTGCCGATTCCGACGGAAACTTCCTCGCCGCCACCGCCGGGTTCGGATGGTCAAATGACAATATCCAAACACTCCTGGGATATCAAAGAGTGCTGACGGGCGAAAATGCGGATGCGAACGATTCGGTTATTTTAACCTGCGTTTACACGTTTTAAAAAGGAGGGAATGGATTATGCATATACCGGACGGGTATTTGGGGCCGACGACCTGCGGCTTTTTTTATGCGGTGATGCTGCCAATCTGGGCAATTGCCTCAAAGATTGTCAAGAAGACGCTCAAGGCTAAACAGGTTCCGCTGTTGGCTATCGGCGCCGCTTTCAGTTTTGTAATTATGATGTTTAATGTGCCTATAATCGGCGGTTCAACCGGCCATGCGGTGGGAGGGGTTCTGGTGGCGATACTCATTGGTCCCTGGGCGGCCTGCATTGCGCTAACCGTTGCGCTGACAATACAGGCGTTGTTGTTCGGAGACGGCGGTATAACCGCGCTCGGAGCAAACTGTTTTAACATGGCTTTTGTTCTGCCTTTTGCAGGATACTATCTTTACCGGGTTTTCAGCCGTAACGCCCTTTCCGGTTCGAACAGACGGGTGTTTGCGGCGGGAGCAGCCGGTTATATCGGTATTAACATAGCAGCCGCTTTCGCCGGAGTTGAATTCGGGTTACAGCCGCTCTTACACCACACAGCCGCCGGACAGGCATTATACTGCCCTTACGGACTAAATTTTGCGGTTCCGGCCATGGTCGGGGAACACCTTTTGATATTCGGCTGGGTTGAGGCCATCGTAACCGCATTGGTGGTTAAGTTCTTGCAGAAACAGGATACGAATCTTCTTAATTAGCGGAGGAATTTATGAAGATTATCACTAAATTATGGATTGGGATGGCGGTTCTTATCGTTCTTTCTCCTTTGGGTTTAATACTGCCGGAACATTTCAGAGCCGGAAGCGCCTGGGGTGAATGGGGCGCAGACGAGATGCAGAAACTGGTGGGATACGTTCCTGATGGTCTGGCGAAGTTATCAGCGCTTTGGAATGCGCCGGTGCCTGATTATGCCTTTAGGGGATGGGAAGAAAAGGGGTTGTCACATTTAAGCTTTGCCTATATAATATCTGCTGTCGCGGGTATTGTTCTCGTCTCCGTTCTGGCGTGGCTTATCGGCAAAACTTTAACGAAAAAAGGTGGCTGACCATAAAAAATAATTTCATCGAACGTTCCATTTCGAGCGCTTTGTCGTTTTTCAAGGAATCGGTGTTTTCCGACGAATACGCCTTAAAAAACGGGTTCCTGCAATCCCTTGACCCCAGAATAAAGGCGGTGACATTCCTGCTTTTTATTGTCCAGGTATTGTTCACCAGAAGTATCTTTGCTTTATTGTGTCTCTATGCGGCGTCTATTCTGTTAGCGTCTTTTTCCAAAATCAGACTGGGATTTTTCTTGAAGAGGACTTGGGTATTCATCCCTCTCTTTTCACTTTTTATCGCTATTCCCGCCCTGTTCAGCATTTTTACTCCGGGAGAACCTTTAACAACTTTTAAGATAGCGGGTTTTACGCTTATCGTTACCCGTCAGGGCTTGGCCGGCGCAACGCTGTTTGTTGCGCGAGTCATCACCTCCGTTTCCTTCGTCGTTCTTCTGAATATTACCACGAAACATTTTGAATTGCTTAAGGTACTGCGTATTTTTGGAATTCCCCAGGTTTTCGTGATGACGCTGGGCATGTGTTACCGGTATATCTTTTTATTTGTCGGGATAATTGAGAATACCTACCTTGCCGTCAAAAACCGGGTCGGCACAAAGGTCCATTCCAAAAAAGGACAGCGTATCGTGGCTTTCAATATTGCGTCTCTCTGGCAGCGTTCTTATCAGTTGAATGAAGATGTTTACCGGGCCATGCTGTCCAGGGGTTACAACGGAGAACCGCTTGTCCTGAATAATTTTAAAGCCGGCCTACGGGATTGGCTCTGGTTATTATGCGTACTGACAATTTTCGTAACACTCACGATAACAAAAATTTAATCGGACGCAGATTACCGCCGATAATCGCAGATACAGATTTTAAAGATTACTTTAAAGAAGCGCAAAATCATCTTTAATCTTTATCCGGTAATTTCTGCGTACACCTGCGTCCAAAAAAGGAATTTAATGGATAAGTTGGTTTTTGAATTAAAAGACGTCTCCTTTTCATACCTGGGAAAATTCCCGGCTTTATCCGGCGTAAACGTCAATATACGGCCGGGCGAGAAATTAACCGTTATCGGCGCAAACGGTTCCGGCAAATCGACGCTCCTGCATATGCTTGACGGTCTTATTTTTCCCGATAGAGGCACAATCAGGGCTTTTGGCGGGGAGTTGAAGGAAAACGTTTTTAATGATGAAAACTTCTCGCGAGGTTTCAGGAAGAAGGTAGGATTGGTTTTTCAGAATCCCGATGTCCAGTTGTTCTGTCCTACAGCTAAGGAAGATATAATTTTTGGACCGCTGCAACTCGGAATGGAAAAAGAGGAGATCGAAGACCGCCTGGAAGAACTCATTGGCATTTTGAACCTGAAAGGCTTGCTTGACCGGCCGCCCCACCAGTTAAGTATCGGCGAAAAACGAAAGGTTGCTTTAGCCTCCACCTTAATCATTAATCCGGACGTGCTCATCCTGGACGAACCGACCGCCGGCCTGGACCCTTTAACGACCAGGCACATTGTCGACCTGCTCATTCAGGCTCATGGTTTCGGAAAAACAATCATCATTTCCACCCATGACCTGCATCTTGCGGAAGAAATATCGGATACGATTTACGTATTCAGCCCGGAGAAAAGAATCGTCAAATCCGGTAAACCGGAAGAGATTTTAACTGACGGGCAGCTGCTGCATGATAATAACCTCATCCACATCCACAGTCACAAACATAAAGACACAACGCACATCCATCCCCATTTGCATTAATACCGCTAATTTGAAATATAATATAATAAGTTGTGAAAGAATAAAGTGGTCCGGCAATTACCCATGAATAAAAATACCGTAGTCGAAGCCAAAAAACTAACCAAGAGTTTCCGCGATTTCACTGCGGTCAAGGGGATAGATTTTAGCGTCGCGGCCGGCGAGTGTTTCGGAATCCTGGGTCCCAACGGCGCCGGCAAAACCACCACGGTCCGGATGGTTTCCTGTTTCATGCCGGCCACGGAAGGCCGGTTGGAGGTTTTCAACCTTCCCGTAAACAATTTCCCCAGGCAAATAAAAGCGCGGCTCGGCGTCTGCCCGCAGGAAGATAACCTGGACCCGGACCTTAACGTTTTGCAGAACCTCCTGGTCTATGCCCGATATTTCGATATTAACAGGAAAGAAGCGTTGAAAAGAACCGAAGAGATTCTCGATTTTATCGGACTTGCCTCAAAAAAAAGGAGTGCTATCGAAGAACTCTCCGGAGGAATGAAAAGGCGCCTGGTTTTCGGCCGCTCCCTCCTGAACCGTCCGGACCTGCTCATTCTGGACGAACCCACCAGCGGACTTGACCCGCAGGGACGGCACCAGGTCTGGGAATACGTCGCGGAATTAAAGACATCCGGCAAAACTTTTCTGCTTACCACCCACTACATGGAGGAAGCGGCTCAACTTTGCGACCGGCTTATTATCATGGATGAGGGCAAAATTGTAACGGAAGGCAGTCCGGCGGAATTAATTAAAAAACTGGTCGGACGGAACGTGATTGAAGTATCCGGTTACCGCAAAGACCTGGAACCGTTCCTGAAAGAAAAAAATGCGCTCTATGAAAAAACTCCGTCGCGAATCATCATTTTTTCCAAGGATTCCGAACACTTTTTCAGCGAAATTTCTCAAAAATTCTGCGACGCCGTCTGTAACCTGAGAATGGCTAACCTGGAAGATGTTTTCTTGAAATTGACCGGGAGAGATTTAAAAGAATAAAAAAATGATTACGGCAATTACGCAAAATGTCAGTTGGCGCTGTTTGAGGGTTTGGCAGCGGAACGCCACCGTTTATCTTAAAACCTGGCAGGTTAATTTCCTGCCCCCGCTGCTGGAACCTATGTTTTTTCTCTTCGCTTTCGGATTCGGCCTGGGCCAGCTTTTGAAAACGGTTTCTTATAACGGCACGGAAATCAGTTATCTCGCCTTTATCGCGCCCGGGATAATCTCCACGGTCATCATGAATTACGCCTTCTTTGAAACCACTTTTGCCTCTTTCGTAAGAATGTATTTCCAAAAAACCTTTGACGCCATCCTGGCCACACCGCTACTGGTAGAAGACGTGGTGACCGGCGAACTCCTCTGGGGCGCCACCAAAGCAATGCTGGCCAGCTGCCTGATGATTATCTTCGTCTCGTTCTTCGGCTTGCTGAAATATCCTTCCGCGCTCTGGATTATCCCAGTATCTTTTGTGTCCGGTCTTCTTTTCGCCTCGATTGGAATGATTTTTACCGGTATGGTGCGTCAGATCGAGCAATTCAACTTTCCGTTTTTTCTCTTTATCACTCCAATGTTTCTCTTTAGCGGCGTCTTTTTCCCGATTTCGGCCATGCCCGGGTGGGTGCAAAAAATAGCCCTTATTCTTCCGCTGACACATCTGGTCATCGTTATCCGTCAATTGGCCATGAACCAGATAAGTCCCTTCTTCTTCGTCAGCCTGGGAGTACTGTTGACATTAACCGCGGTCTGTTTTATTCTCTCTCTGGTTATGATGAAAAAACGCTTGGTGAAGTAACCGACCGGACTAAAAACGCCTGAATAAAATAGGTGGCTGCTATCAGCAGAACCGGGACGAGAAAAAAATAGCTGATTCCGGCTTGGAGGGCCGCACCCAAAATGAGCGGACCGAGGATGCCGGAAATTCCCACCAGCGATTCGTTAACGCTTACGTTGCGGCCTCTCTTCCGGTGCTGGCAGAGAGAATAAAATACACCGTTGTAAAAAGCGTGCCCGGAATAAATTCCCACAACCACCGTCAGGATAATCACCCCGGCTAAACCGGAAATTGCCAAAGAAATAAATACCCCGGCAAGTGCCAGGAGTTCCAGCCGGGAATGGGCCTTGAAATTATAACGCCAGCCCGGAAATTTCATCAAGGCAAACCCGAAAACCGCCTGAATGACAAAAGAGAGGAAAAGTAGTGTGCCGGCAACGGCCGGGGAAAGACCGAAAAAATCAATAATTAATTTGGGCATAAGAAATCTTATACCGACACTGATAATCGAAACAGTGACAATACCGACCCAGCCCAGGAGCAGGTAAGCCTTTTCCGTTCCCGGTGATACCGTCTTATCCAGACCGGAAAAATCATGCCTGTTCTCTTTTTTAACCCCTTCCCGCTGCTGGGCGGAAAACTTTCCGATAAATCGAAGCCCGGCGATAATCAAGAGCGAACTCACCACTACCGGCAGAATTGAAATGGCCGGTGGAAACCCGGCCAGGGTACCGGAAATCAAAGAACCAAAAGCGATCCCGGCGCTCCAGCTCAAGGTGTAAAATGCCGTGCTTTTAAGCACCGAAAGGTTGGCGCCTTCACCCATGAAAAGTTGAAATCCGATGAAGAAGAAAGCGGTTGCCGGACCGATCAGGAACGCCAGGATAAAAAGAGCGGCGAGGGAATGTAAAAAGATAAAACCCGGCGCAATGACGATAAAAGACAGACAGCCCAGGACCATAAACAGGTTTGCCGTTCGTTTATGGGCAAAACGGCTCAGAAGCAGGTTTGAAACAAAATAACTGACTCCCCAAACCGAGCCTAATATGCCCAGCTTAAACGGAGCCGTACCCATTTGGACCGCTTTTACCGATACTAAAAGGAGTAAAAAGGCGACCGAGAAATCCATCAGGACCGGGAAGAGATAGATCCAGTATTTCTTACGCAGGAAATTGTTAATTATTTTCAGCATTTTTAGTATCTTAAAACAACAAGTTTATCGCGGCCAAAGCAGCCAGACCCTGGATGAGATGGTTGAAAATTTTCCCGGGAATATGTTTCAGCAATTTTATCCCGGCCAAGGCGCCGAGGGCAACCAGCGGAAACAACACCAGGTTGAAGTGAAGCGATTGGCTGTTAATCAATCCCAAATGGGCGCTGAAAGGAACCTTAAAACAGTTGACCAGCAGATAGTACCAGGCGCCGGTGCCGATAAATTCATTTTTGGACAGCCGCATCGCCAAAAGATAAATGGCCATTATCGGACCCGCCGCGTTGGCCATCATGGTGGTTACGCCGGCCAAGAGACCGAACAAAGCGGCAAACCACCACCAAGCGGGAACCGGCCGGTCTTTTTTGCCGTAATTGCGCCAGAAGTTAAGGGCCAGCATCACCAGAACTATTCCGCCGATTATCGGCTTCAACTGCTGGTCGTTAACCCTCCCCAGCGCAAGATAACCCAGGAAAACACCGGCCGCCGCCCAGGGCAAAAGGCAAACTAACTTGGGCCACACCACGAAACGACGGTAATACCCGACCGCAAAAAAATCGGCAAAAATCAGCATCGGCAGGACAACCCCGGTAGAGGCGCGAGCCGGCAGCACCCAAGCCATAAGAGGTACAGCCAGAATTCCAGTACCGGGCAAACCGGTCTTGGAAAGACCGATCATAAATGCCGAAAGCGCCACCACCAGCCAACGGTAAAAAGTTAAGTTGAACATAAGCCCCGATTTAATACCTTTCGGTATAGAGTCGCCTCAGGATAGATTAATAGATTTTTCGTCGGGTTAAAATTATAGCACAAATCGGGGAAATTTATTTTTTACAACGACCCCGTATTATGTTATCATGATAGTATTAAAGTATACTCTAAAATTTTGAACGCAAACTTGAAGCGGAGTTGCGATGGCCAACCTATTTGATATCCGGGAGATGCTAAAAATGGCGGTCCGGGAGGAACAGACCGGCTACGATTACTACCTTTTCCTTTCCCAAAATGCCCGGGCCGAAGAAGTTAGGAAACTGGCCGAACGACTGGCTGGCATGGAACAGTATCACGAAAAACTATTTACCGGACTGCTTGATTCTCTGGAAGATTATCAACCGGTTGAAAACTATCCGGGCGAATACGAGTCCTACCTGAACGCGTTAATGGAAGGCCGCATGTTTCCGGAAGAGAATAGAGCGGAATTCATGATTGAAGCGGCAAAAAAAGATGACCGGGCGGCAATAAACATTGCGCTTATGTTTGAAAGAAGCACCCTGTTTCTCTTCCGCGAGGTTGAAACATTCGTACCGGGAAAAGATTTAAAAACACAGGAAATCATCAAAAAAATTATCGCCGAAGAAAAGCAACACCTGATAGACCTTTCGATAATGAAGAATAAATTACGTTAAAACGGCCTTTATGTTTAAAAAGATTATTAATTACGCCTTTCTTTTCGCTTTTTTTGCCTCCGCTTTCTTTTTCTTCAGTGTAAAAAAAGGCGGGTTTTTTTATACCGACACCCGGTCCATGGAACCGACTATTCAACCCGGGGACAAAATGGCACTGATAAAAACAAAAATTTTAAAAAGAAACGATATCGTTGTTTTTAAAGACCCCGAAGATGCGAAAGGATACCTGGTGAAGAGAGTAATCGGACTGCCCGGGGATACCGTGAAAGTGAGTAACGGACAACTCTACCTGAATGACACACCGATGAATGAACCCTACCTGAAGGAAAGTTTTATCGTTTATGTATACGTCCAAGCCCAGGTGCCGCCCGGCAATCTTTTTGTGCTGGGAGACAACCGGAATAATAGTGAAGACAGCAGCGTTTGGGGATTTTTACCAAATGAAAATATACGCGGAAAGATTATCTTTCGCTACTGGCCCGCAAACCGCCTCGGCCGCATAAAATAAAGCGTGTCATCCTGAGCGCAATCAAAGAATCTCAACCGTCCTATTCCAGCCTTATTGACCCGTTCTGCGAGTTATAACTGAACTTCATCCCTTCCGGCGGCTTCGGCAATTCCTTAGTGTATCCCTTTTCCACCAATTCCTGAAGTGAAGACGGCCAGCGCCCCTGCTCGGTCTGAAAAGAGGTAATGTCGTGTTTCAGAGAAAGAAGAACGTCGAAAGACTTAGCTCTCTGATAGTTCTTCCCCATTACTCCGCCGTATTTCTGAATGGCGTTAGCCGGACTCAGGCCCTCCTCAGGCGCCGATTTTTTACCGCAGGAAGTAATTCCAATCGCCAAAAAAATAACCGCCAAAATCAATACACCGTTTTTCATCTTTACCTCCCACCTCCCCGCCCAACCCTTATAATAATTATCTTACCCGAAAAATTCATCTTCGTCAAAATATCCATATCCGGATTGACGAAAAGACGCATTTCAGGGTATTCTAAATAAGTTATTTGGACGCAGATTACTGCAGATACAGATTAAAGATCATTTTATAGAAGATATTCTTAAAAGAATTATCATTTAGTATTATCCGGTTGTTTCTGCGTATATCTGCGTCCCGAAAATGTTTCTCGACAATTAAATTATGGAAAAACAATATAGCGCGAAAGAAGTCGAAGAAAAATGGCTGAAAATATACCGGGAAAACGAGTTTTTCCGCGCAGACGTTGATTCCCCGAAAAAATCGTTTGTCATCGTCATTCCGCCGCCCAACGTAACCGGAGTTCTCCACATCGGCCACGCCCTAAACACCACTATCCAGGACGTACTTATCCGTCAAGCGCGGATGTCCGGCCTTAACACCCTCTGGATTCCGGGAACCGACCACGCCGGTATCGCCACCCAGAACGTAGTAGAACGTTCTCTTTTAGAAAAGGGCCAAAAACGGGACGACCTGGGCCGGGATAAATTTATCGAAAAAGTCTGGCGCTGGAAAGAAGAGCGCGGCGGAACAATCATTGAACAGCTGAAAAAACTGGGCGCTTCCTGCGACTGGCAGAGAGAGCGTTTCACGATGGACGAAGGCCTGAGTGCCGCGGTCAGCGAGGCATTCGTTTCCCTCTACCAAAAAGGGCTTATTTACCGGGGAAATTACATCGTCAACTGGTGTCCCCGATGCACCACCGCCCTGGCTAACGAAGAAGTAGATCACGAGACAGAAGAAAGCCATCTCTATTACATCCGCTACCCGGGCGAAGGAGGAACCGAAGGCGTGGTCGTAGCCACAACCCGGCCGGAAACCCTCTTCGGCGACACCGCAATCGCGGTTAACCCAAAAGACATCCGCTACAAAAAGATAGTTGGAAAAAAAGTTTTCCTGCCTATCCTGAACCGCCTGATTCCAATCGTCGCGCACCCGATGGTGGAAAAAGGGTTCGGCACCGGAGCGGTTAAAATCACCCCGCACCACGACCCCAATGACTTTAAAATGGCTCGTGATTTAAACCTGCCCGGTATTACCGTTATCGACGAAAAAGGAATTCTCACTAAAGAAGCCGGTCCCCTGGCCGGAAAAGAAAGATTCGCGGCCCGGGAAGAGACCGTGGCTTTACTCAAAGAAAACGGCCTACTGGTTAAGGTTGAGGATTATCAGCATAGTGTCGGCCGCTGTTACCGCTGCGAGACCGTGGTGGAACCGTATCTTTCCAAACAATGGTTTGTCCGGATGAAACCACTCGCCAAGCCGACGCTTGTCCTGGCAAAAAAGAATAAGCCCAAATTTTATCCGGCCCGCTGGCAGAAGGTTTACCGGATGTGGCTGGAGAATATAGAGGACTGGTGCATCAGCCGGCAAATATGGTGGGGACATCGCCTGCCGGTGTATTACTGTCAGGGGTGCTTAACCAAAAATGTAGGGGCGGGGTTACATCCCCGCCCGCGGGAGGGGACAGAGCCCCTCCCCTACACAAACGAAAAGGGAATAATTGTTTCTAAAACGAAACCGGACAAGTGCCCGAATTGCGGCTCTATCAACCTGACTCAGGACCCGGACGTCCTGGACACCTGGTTCTCTTCCTGGCTGTGGCCTTATTCCGTTTTGGGCTGGCCGGAAAAAACTAAAGACCTGGAGATATTTTATCCGACCAAAATCCTAGTTACCGCGCCGGAGATAATTTTCTTCTGGGTCGCGCGAATGGCCATGTCCGGCCTGGAATTTACCGGAAAACTGCCTTTCGAACAGGTTTACATACACGGTACGGTCCGGGATGAAACCGGCCGAAAGATGAGTAAATCATACGGAAACGTTATTGACCCGCTGGAAATAATCAATGAGGTCGGCGCGGATTCTCTCCGTTTCAGCCTGATTTCTTTCGCCAGTCAGGGACAGGACCTCTTTATCGGCCGTAAGAGCTTTACACTGGGCCGGAACTTTGCCAACAAAATCTGGAATGCGAGCCGCCTGGTAATCGGGCGGGTAAAAGAAGAAGGTTTGAAAATAGACGGATTGCCGGATATCGCTACGCTTACCTTCAGCCAAAGATGGATACTTTCCGAATTCGAAACATGCCGGCGTTCAGTTGATAAAAATCTTAAGGCGCTCCGTTTGAATGAAGCGGCGGCCGTGCTTTACCAGTTCTTCTGGCACACTTACTGCGACTGGTACCTTGAAATGGTCAAGATAGACTGGCAGGAACGGAAAGACAAAAATTCTCTTGCCTGCGCCATCTTTGTGCTGGAACGCTTTTTACACCTGGTTCACCCTTTCATGCCCTTTATTACCGAAGAAATCTGGAACCGGCTGAAAGAAGAAGGCCTGGTTCAAGATGAAGCAAAATCTCTTTCTTTAGCCACCTGGCCCCAGGCCATCCGCGGCCATCACCAACCGGCGCTGGATTTCAGGTTCAAATTATTAAAAGAAGCAATCACCGCCATCCGGGACTTGAAGCGGGAATTCGGGGTTCCACCGACGCAGCTGGCAAAAGCAACCATATGCATCGGTCCCGGTGAAGAATACACGTTCTTTGAAAAAGAAAACTGCCAGAATTATGTAAAAAAATTATCCGGTCTGGCCGAACTACAGATTGTTACCCACCACCAACGGCAGGATATGGAAGCCAACCACCTCCTCACCCTGGGCGAAGTTTTTCTACCTTTAGCCGGTCTCTTCGACCCCGCCAAAGAAAGGGACAAACGAAACAAAGAACTTGCGGGATTAGAAACGGAAATGGCTAAAATTACAGTTCGGCTCAAGGACCGGCAATTTTTAAAGAAAGCACCGCCGGAAGTGGTAAAACGGGAAAAGGAACGTCTGGAATTAATGTATCTGAATAAAAAAAGAATAAAGGAACAGTTGTCGTTTTTGAAATGAAAAAAGCGGTGGTATTCGGCGCCGGTAATATCGGGCGGGGTTTTCTGGGACAGTTATTCTTTGAGTCCGGATACGAAACCATCTTTGTGGAAGCGATACCTTCAGTTGTCGAACTGTTGAATAAAAACAAATCTTACCCGCTCTGGGTCGTTTCGGACGGAGAAAAAGAAAAGTTTGAAATCAGAAATGTGCGAGCGGTTTCCGCCGGCGATGGGGCCGCGGTCGCGGCAGAACTGACTGAAGCCGACCTAGCCGCAACTGCGGTCGGCGTGGGGAATATTCCGAAGATTGCCCCGCTTTTGACCAAAGGAATCGCGAGACGGGCCGCATCCAAAAATCCCCGGCCGTTAAATATCATCATCTGTGAAAACCTGCTCTCCGCCGGTAAAACCCTTAAGTCGGAAATCAGGCAGAGCCTTCCGTCCGATTTGTATAACTATCTGGACGAAAAAGTCGGAATGGTGGAGACGGTAGTCAGCCGGATGGTGCCGCCGGTGCCGCCGGAAATGAAGAAACAGGAACCGCTCCTGGTCCTGGTGGAACCCTATAAAATCCTGCCGGTAGCAAAATACGGCTTTAAGGGAAAAATTCCGGAGATTAGCGGATTCCTACCGGTGGAAAATATCCAAGCTTATGAGGAACTGAAACTCTACGTCCACAATTTGGTTCACGCGGTTTGCGCCTATTTCGGTTACCTGAAAAACTGCCGATACATTTGGGAAGCGGTCGCCTATCCGGAAATCCGCAAACTTTTGGAAGGAACGCTGGAGGAGGCTGAAACCGCTTTAAGAAAAAAACATCGTTTCTCAAAAAAGGAACTGCGCGATTACAGCAGTGACCTGTTGCGGCGATTCGCCAACAAATCCCTGGGCGACACCGTTTACCGGGTGGGGCGGCAGCCCCTGCGAAAACTGGGACCCAAAGACCGGCTGGTTGGGACGGCCCGACTCTGCCTCGATTTTAAAATTGAACCTAAAAATGTAATTTTTACGATTGCGGCGGCCCTGTGCTATAATTATAAAGAAGACGAGGAGGCCGTTAACCTGGCAAAAATGATTTCCGAAAAAGGCGCCGGTTATGTCCTCCGGAAAATCTGTAAAATCGAGCCGGAAGAACCAATCTACAACGCAATTTTGGAAAGGTACGACGAATTAAGGTGTCATTCTGAGCAATAGCGAAGAATCTAATTCTTAACTGCGGGATCCTTCGCGATCACGGTTCAGGATAATAAGAAAAATACAATAATTATGAAAGCAGCGATGGTTCGGGGGATTGAAGATCTGGTTTACGGTGAATTTCCGCAGCCGAAAACCGGTAAAGGAGAATTATTGCTGCAGGTTAAGGCCTGCGCGGTCTGCGGAACCGACGTCAAGGTTTACCATTACGGCCACCGGCTCATCAAATTTCCCCGGATTACCGGGCACGAGTTAGCCGGAGAAGTAAAAGAAGTGGGCGAAGGCGTCTCCGATTTTTCGGTGGGCGACCGGGTCCAAGCGGCCGCGGCCATTCCCTGCGGTGAATGCTACTACTGCCGGTTGGGCATCCAGGCAATGTGCGATAATCTGAAAGCGATCGGCTACCATTACGACGGCGGATTCGCCGAATACATCCTGTTGCCGGAACGGGTCTTGGCAAACGACTGCGTTAATAAAATCCATTCGGGACTTCCGTACGAAGAAGCGGCCTTGGCTGAACCCATCGCCTGCTGTATTAACGGACAAGAGATAAGCGGTGTCGGAATCGGGAATTCAGTCCTGATAATCGGCGCCGGGCCGATGGGCTGCATACACGCCCAATTAGCCCGGGTCAGGGGCGCTTCTCCCATTATCATATCAGACGTAGACGACGAAAGACTCAAGATGGCTGAATTCACCGGCGCCGACCGTTTTATCAATCCAACGAAAGAAAAATTGGCTGAAGTTATCAAAAAAGAGAACGAAGGCCGGCTCGCGGACCACGTAATCGTGGCCGCCGGTTCCGGCCAGGCACAAACCCAGGCGCTGGAAATGGCTGCCAAACGCGGCTCGGTTAATTTCTTCGGCGGCCTGCCCAAAACCCAGCCCACCGTCAGCCTGGACACCAACCTCATCCATTATGGTGAACTGAAAGTGGTCGGCACACATGGTTCCGCGCCCCGCCATAATAAAATAGCGTTGAAAATTCTGGCATCCGGCGCAATTAACGGTAAAGATTACATAACCAGTGTTTTTCCTCTGGCGGAAATCAAAGAAGCGCTGACGGCCGCGGAAAACTGCCGGGGACTGAAAGTTATCGTAAAACCCTAAAAATACTCGGGTATCTGGTTCGCGGAACACTCTGCGTGCCGGACAAAACTACGCAACTCGGGAACGAGCCTCTCCGTGTTCTCGCCTAAAAGTCATGGCGAGCCCCGGATACTCAATCCCTCGTGCTGCTTGTTTTGTTTCCGTCACTCCGCGAAATTCCGATGTACCAGGCTACCCTCGTTGCAGAAGAAAAACTAAAAAAATATATGAAAAAGATAACCAAAAACGAAGCGAGACATCTATTGAAACAGATGATGCAAATCCGCCAATTTGAAGACGCCATTATGGACCTTATGGCGCGTAACATTGCGGAAGGCGGCTCGCATCTTTACGCCGGCGAGGAGGCCTGCGCGGTCGGAGCGATGGCAGCCATCCGCGAAAACGATTACATTACCAGCACGCACCGCGGCCACGGACACGCCATCGCCAAGGGCGGCTCCCTGCCGGAACTGATGGCGGAAATTCTGGGCAAAGAAACCGGCGTCTGCAAAGGCAAGGGCGGTTCCCTGCACCTGGCCGACGTCTCAAAAGGAAACCTAGGCGCCAACGGCATCGTTGGCGGCAGTATCGGAATCGCGGCCGGCGCCGGACTTTCAATCCAATTACGCGGCACCAACCAGATTGTCCTTTGTTTCTTCGGAGACGGCGCAACCAACACCGGCCTCTTCCACGAATCGCTGAACATGGCCGGCAAATGGAAACTGCCGGTTGTTTTTATCTGTGAAAATAACCTTTACGGAATGTCTGTTTCCGTGGAACGCGCCTGCGCGGTAAATGACTTGACTAAAAAAGCAGTGCCTTATAACATGCCGGCGGAATGCTGTGACGGCATGGACGTCCTGGCGGTAAAAGATATGGTAACAAAGTACGCGGCGACGGCCCGGAAAGGCGACGGACCGGCTCTCATCGTCTGCAACACTTACCGCTATTACGGCCATTCCCGCAGCGACCCGCGCGCCTACCGAACCAAAGAAGAAGAAAAATCCTGGCGCGACCGGGACTGCATCATGGCGTTCAGCCGGAAGATGCAGGAACAGACCGTCCTGACCGAAAAAGAGGTGGCGGACCTGGACAAAGAAGTAACCGCTGAACTGGAAGCGGCAATTGACTTTGCCATTAAGAGCCCTGACCCGAAACCGGAAGAACTCTACCGGGATGTCTACTATGAAATGTAGTCGCCAACCTTGGTTGGCTCTTTTAACAACGCCAAGCAAACTTGGCGACTACAATTCTTTTAGCGAGGAGTGCAATGCGTGAAATCACCTACCGACAGGCGTTGAACGAAGCGCTGAGTGAAGAGATGGAAAGAGACCAGAGCGTCTTCCTGATGGGCGAAGATATCGCTGTTTACGGAGGCGCGTACGGCGTAACGCTAAACCTGATGCAGAAATTCGGCGAGAAACGAGTACGCGATACCGCCATTTCGGAAGCCGCCATTATCGGCGCCGGACTGGGCGCGGCCATCACCGGCATGCGTCCGGTCGTGGAAATCATGTACATAGATTTCATGGGCATCTGCCTGGAACAGATTGGCAACCAGGTTGCTAAAATCCGTTATATGTTCGGCGGTAAGACCAAAGTTCCCCTTGTCATCCGGACCGAAGGCGGCGCCGGTCGAACCCTGGGCGCGCACCATTCCCAGAGTCTGGAATCATGGTTCCTGCACGTCCCGGGTTTAAAAGTCGTCATTCCGGCAACTCCGGCCGATGCCAAAGGACTGCTCAAGTCCTCAATCCGGGAAGATAATCCGATTCTCTTTATTGAGCATAAGATGCTCTACAACGTTAAAGGTCCGGTCCCGGAAGGCGAATACCTGCTGCCAATTGGCAAAGCGGACGTAAAACGTCCCGGGAAAGACGCAACCGTAATCGCCTATTCCCGGATGCTTTATTTTGCCCTGGAAGCAGCCAAAAGACTGGCGGAAGAAGGAATCGAGGTTGAAGTAATAGACCCGCGCACGCTCCTGCCCCTGGATATGGAAATGATTTCCGAATCGGTCCGGAAAACTCACCGGGCGATAATTGTGGAAGAAGGCACCAAGACCGGCGGTACCGGAGCGGAGATTGGAATGCAGGTTATGGAAAATTGTTTTGACTATCTTGACGCGCCGGTCCTGCGCATCGCAGGCGCGGACGTGCCGATGCCCAAGAGTCCAGTCCTGGAAAAACTGGCCATTCCCGACGCGGACCGCATATACCGCGAGATAAAAAAACTAGTTTCATAGTCGTCCCGCGTCCCGTATGCATCAAACGGGAATCTACACCTTAGATGCTTGGATTTCCGCTTACTGTCTGCGGGAATGACATCAAAGATGAGGTAAAATTATGGTCAGAGAAATAATCATGCCCAAGCTGGGCGAGACGATGGAAGAAGGCTACCTGGCTAAATGGTTTAAAGAAGAAGGCCAGAAAGTAGAAAAGGGCGAGCCGGTCTTCGAGGTAATGAGCGACAAGACCAACTTCGAGGTAGAATCGATACACTCCGGATTCCTACGTAAAATTTTAGTTCCGGCCAGCGATAAGGCAATACCGGTTACCTCGGTGGTCGGATATCTGGCCGAATCCATGGACGAACCGCTTCCGGCAATAACCACTCCGCCGCCTACATCTCTCCCGCCAGAGGGGAGAAAAATTGAAAAAAAATCTTCTCCATCACTTTCATCCCTCCCTCTAGAAGGGGGAGATAAGGTAGGAGTGGAAACAAGACCGTCCGGTCAAATCATCGCCTCGCCCTTGGCCAAAAAACGCGCCCGGGAAATGGGAATTGACCTGAGTTCCGTCAGCGGAACCGGACCTAACGGCCGAATTACCGAAGAAGATGTGCTGAAAACCGCGCCCGGTAAAGGAACGCTAAATCCGGAAACGCCGGGAACTAAAAAACAACGGCTGTCACCCCTGCGCCAGATTATCGCGGACCGTTTGAGCAAAAGCAAGGCAGAAATTCCCCATTACTATCTGCGCAAGGTAATAGACGCAACCAACCTGAAAGCAATCAGAACGCGCCTGAAAGATAAAGACCCGGATATCACCTATACCGATGTCTTGATTAAGGCGGTGGCGGAAATTCTGGCTGACTTTCCGGAAATGAACGCCACTTACGAAAATAAGGAACTGACCATCCACCCGGAAATCAATCTGGGATTAGCGGTTGCCCGAACCGAAGGACTGATAGTACCAATCTTAAAATCAATCAACCGAAAAACCTACCGGGAAATTACCGCGGAACGAAAACGACTGGTTGCGGAGGTCCGGGATAATAAAATACCCAGAGAAGACCTTGAGGGCGGTACCTTCACCCTCTCCAACCTAGGCGCTTACGGCCTGGACTCCTTCTACCCGATAATCTACCAGCCCCAGGTAGTAATTATGGGCGTGTCTGCCATTAAGGACGGTGTGGTCGCGGTCAACGGTAGTCCGGCAGTCAAACCGCTCCTGGAAATCACTCTGGCCTGCGACCACCGGGTCGTTGACGGTTCGTACAGCGCTCGTTTTCTGCAAAAGCTGCAGGAAATAATTGACCGTTTGAAGACATAATAATGTTTCGTACTATCAGAGAAGATATCAGGGGTGTTTTCAGCCGGGACCCGGCTGCCCGCAACATCGTTGAAGTCCTGCTCTGTTACCCGGGCCTCCACGCCATCTGGCTACACCGCGCCGCCCATTTCTTCTGGCGCACCGGCTCCAGGACTTTCGGACGCTTTATCTCTCACTTTAACCGGTTTCTCACCGGCATCGAAATTCACCCCGGCGCCATGATTGGCCGGCGGTTCTTTATCGACCACGGAATGGGCGTGGTAATCGGGGAAACAACGGAAATCGGAAATGACGTCCTCCTATATCAAGGTGTTGTCCTGGGCGGCACGTCCCTCGAAAAAAAGAAACGGCATCCGACCCTGGGCAACAACGTCCTGGTCGGCACCGGCGCGAAAGTCCTGGGCCCGATCACTCTGGGCGACGGCGCGATGGTTGGCGCCGGCTCGGTGGTAGTTAAAGATGTACCGGCAGGCGCCACCGTAGTCGGTATCCCGGGCCAAATCGTGGAAGAACACCGCAAAATCGGCTTTGACCTGGAACACGGTAAATTGCCGGACCCGTTTGCCGAACCCCTGCGCATCCTCTTCAAAGAATGCTCTGATCTCCACGAAGAAGTAAAGAGCCTGCAGGAGGAAATAAAAAAAATCAAGGAAAACAGGTAGGGGGACAATGTTGAAAAAAATAATCAAAATTGGCCTCTTGCTGGCCGTCGTCTTCTGGGCTAGCCTCGCCCAAGCGGAAGTTTATCGAGTCAAAAACGGCGACACTCTAGGCAAGATTGCCGGTAAATACCGGGTGAGCGTCAGCCGGTTAAAAACTTGGAACGGATTAAAAAGCAGCCATATCTACGTCGGCCAAAAACTTCAAATAAACCCGAAAGGAAAAACAAAAAACACAGCCGTAAATAAAAATTACACTCTCCGCAAGGATTATTATGTGGTCCGAAAAGGAGATAGTCTCTCCAAAATTGCCGTACGTACCCACACCACGGTCAACAACCTGGTAAAATTAAATCACCTGAAGAGCACCACCGTGCGGCCCGGACAGCGGCTTCTCATCCGGACGCGTAAAGTCAAAAAAGGGCTCAGTTCCAAAACCCATACGGATACGCCTCCCCTGATTGAACCCACTTCGATTATTGAAGGCGAACTTACCTTCTACACGGTCAAAGAAGGCGAAACCCTGGAAAGCATCGCCCAACAGTACGGTCTTACCCCGGAAGATATTCGGGAAGCAAACCTGATGCCGGAAGGCAGCGAAGTAAAAAAAGGACAGATTCTGGCCGTTCCCCAAAAGGATACAGCCGAATAAATTCACAACAATCAAGAGGAAAAACGATGGGCTACCTGTCAAAAGAAGAACGAGACAAGAGGTTGGATAAGGTTAGAAAGATTATGGCGGAAAAAGAACTGGATATCTGCCTGGTCTATTACGACGAGTTCAACATTGGAAACGGCTGGTACCTGACCGGCTGGTGTCCCCAATTTGAAAGCGGGGCAGTTCTGGTGCCCGGGAAAGGCGAACCGATGATTTTAGGCGGCCCGGAGAGCGAACCATTCGCGAAACTGGACAGCGCCATTACTGAAACCAGAAATTTCCCGGTCTTCATGGTACCGGACGAAGAGTATCCCAACGCCACCATTATTGATTTTCCTAAACTTTTCACCGAACTCAACTCCAAAACCGGAAAAGTGAAACGGGCCGGATTGGTCGGCGCCGGCCGGATGCCGGCCGACTGCCACCGACAAATCTCCGAGGGTTTTACCGGGGTGAAATTAATTGACATTACCCGGGAATTCGTGGAACTGCGGTATCTAAAATCCGCTTGGGAACTTGCCCGGATAAGAGAATCTTTCAAATTAGCCGACTTTTGCTACGACGCGATGAAGCAAAAGATAGCGGCCGGTGTTTCCGAAATTGAAATTGCCGCTGCCGGAGAATACGCGGCCCGCTCCCGCGGGGCCAGCGGTTTCGGTTTCACTGCCATCGTCGGAAGCGGAAAAAGGGGTAACGCGGTGGTACCGACCGCCAGCGCCAAAAAATTAACGGACGGGGAGATGGTGATGGTCGGACTTGCCCCCAAAGTACAAGGTTATGCCGGGGTAGTCGGCGATACTCTGCCGGTATCCGGCTCTTGCACCGCAAAACAGAAAGAATGCGTGAAACACCTGAAGGAAGCATTCCGCCTGACCAAAGAACAACTGGCGGCCGGCCGGACCGGACGGGAAATAGATGCGCCAGCCCGCGCCTATTTCAAAGAACACGACCTGACGCGTTATTTAGTCTGCCCCTTCGCGCATACCATCGGCCTGCATGAAGCCGAATCTCCTTTTTTCGGTCCAAACAGCGATGATGTTTTAAAACCAGGCATGGCCGTTTGTGTTGACATCAGCTTCTTTGGACACCCGGAATTCAACGGCGCCCGGATTGAAACCGGATACGAGATAACAGAAAAGGGCGCGGTGCCGTTCAGCCCAAAGATGGACCAACTCCTGTCTAAATGAAAACAATAATCCCCGTAGAACCTATCGGCCTCCCGAAAGGATACCCGGCGAAACTGACTTATCCGGAAATAGCGGAACGGTTTCAACAATTGCTCGGCCCTTTTAAAGACCCGTCGGTCCCGCTCCAACTTCGCGTGACCGACGAAAAAGAACTGGCCGGCGGAGTCATCCGCCAGCGCGTTGAATATCACGTTGACCACGATGAAATCGTACCGGCTTTGCATCTCTTCCGAAAAGATATTCCCGGCAATGCTCCGGGTGTGCTGTCTATCCACGGACATGGAGGCGGTAAGGATACCTGTTATTATATTTTCCCTGTAGGCAAGGAGTATCAAAGCCACCCGGACTGTAACGACCCTTTTCAGTACAGTTACCGCGCGGCCCTGGAAGGTTTTCGGGTCCTGGCACCCGACGCGCTCTGTTTCGGAGAAAGACAAATCCGGTGGGGCCTCGCAACGGAATTCATGGACGAAATTAACACCCACGAGGAATTTTGCAGCCGGGGAAAAAGTCTGGCGTGGAAATCGGTCTGGGATAATTCCCGCGCGGTCGAAGCACTTGAATCTCTCGGCGCTTCCCGTGTCGGCGCGATCGGCTGGTCCGGCGGCAGCACGCAGGCGTACATTCTCGCGGCGGCCAACGTAAAAGTAAGAGCCGCGGCTTGCTTCTTAAGTTTCGCCACGCTCCGACACCAATTCTACCAATACCGGCTTGGGCACTGTTTCTACCACTATATTCCGAACATGGTGAACGCCGGCATCGACTGGGACCAAGTCGTTTCTTTGATTCCCCCGCGCAAAATATTTCTGGGCTGGTGCGCTCTGGACGAAGGCAGCCCGGAAGTTATGTACCGGGCCTTTGTGGACGCAATCGAAAAAAGGTGCGGCGCGGAAGGTTTGAAAAAATCCGTCTTTGTGCACGAAGAAGCCAAAACCGACCATACAATCACCTCCGGCATGCTAACCGCCGCGATGGAATTTTTGAAGGGTTACGTAAAGTGAAAAAAGGAGAACCGCTAAGATGATTACCGGAAAAAAGATAGGCGCCGCGGTATTGGGTCTCGGTGAAATGGGCGCAACCCACCTGCAGTCGGCCAAAGATTCGCCCTGGGTTGATAAAATCGTCGGCTACGAACCGACATCGGAACTGGCGCAAAAACTCGGTAAAATACGGGACGTTCCCGCCACATCCGACCTGAACAGCATACTCAACGATCCAAACATACATCTTATCTATATTGCCGCGCCAAACGAAGTCCACACTGAATTGGCGGTAAAGGCGCTGCGGGCCGGTAAAGCGGTGTTATGTGAAAAACCGATGGGGACAACGCTGGATGAAGCCCGCCGGATGATTCAGGCAGAGAAAGAAACAGGCAGCTTTCTGCAAATCGGGCTGGAACTTCGTTATTCCAAGCTCTACCTGAAAGCAAAAGAGTGGATTGAGCAGGGTCTTATCGGAAAACCGCTGAATTCTCACTGCGACTATTACTGCAGCGAGTTTCACAAAAAAGGAACCTGGCGCAGCAAAGGCAAAACCACCCTGATCGCGGAAAAGCTTTGCCATTACCTTGACCTTCCCCGCTGGTGGATGGAAGACCAGGTAGAGAATGTTTATTCCGTCTCCGCGCCAAACACGGTTATGTACTTTAGCCATTCGGACAATCACCAGATTACGTACCGGTTTAAAAACGGCGCGGTCGGCACCCTGGTTTTCTTCATGCATACGGCCTCGGTTTTTGACGGCGACCCGCTGCAAAACATGCAGGAGACGATATCCCAACAGGCGGACGACGGACACCGCCTGACCTACATAATCTACGGCACAAAAGGCGTAATTGAAACCGACGTGTTCCGGCGCCGGGCGCGCCGATGGGAACTCCGGGACGCTCCGGAAAAACTGGAAAGCGTACTGGTCGAAACCATTACCTATCCCGGGGAAAAAGACCTGGAGTGGACACACAACGTACATGGCCAGGGCGTTGAAATCTCACGCCTGGTTGCCCAGGGACTTCCGCCGGGTACTTCGGCTTCGGATTCCCTGGAAACAATGAAATTGGTCTTTGCCGCCGAATTGGCAGAACGCGAAAACCGTATTATCCTGATGTCCGAACTGCGGGATTAAAAACATCGGCTAACCCGGATGGATAAATACCGTGAATTGCTGAGGTTGAAAAAAGGCGCTTTGCTGGAAATCGAAAAAGACGGACTTTGCTTGGCTCCGGACATGGGCGGGCGGGTCTTCGCGTCTGTCTGCGGCCTGACGATGCACCGGATTGACCTGGATAATACGGCAAACCCAAACCAGCCGTTTAATAATTTCGGCGGCGCCAATTTCTGGCCGGCCCCGGAAGGCGGAAAATTCGGGTTCAATTATCGCGGAAACGAATGGTACGTTCAGGAGTCAATCAACAACCAGCCGTTTACGGTAACATCTTTTAACCGCACTTCGGCCCTAATTGAAAAAGAGGCCCAACTCCGGAACCGGGCCGGTAAAATTGTGGAAACCCGGATAAAAAGAAGGCTGACATCCTCACCCCTGCCTTCTCTTTTTCGTAACTGCAGTTTGAAAGATTCTCTTGCTTACATAACCGAAGATTCGTTTGAAGTGCTCAACCCGGTCAGCCCGGAAGAGGGTCTCATCGCCGGCTGGACCCTGGAACAATTTGACGCGACCGAAGATACAATCTCGTTCTGCCGGGTGGAGAAACCGGAGGAAGCGATAAATTTCGACTTTTACGAGCATCCCGGAGACAAGATTACTTACTATCAGAACGGGTTTGCCTATCGTACCGACGGGCTGCAAAAAGGGCAGGTCGGCGTTAAAAAAGACGCCAACCCGCAAATGATCGGTTTCCTTGACCGGAAACGAAATATCTTGTGTGTCCGGCAGAACCTCACCTTACCGGACGGAAACCTTTACTTTAACATCGCGGACAACGTACAGCCGGAAGGCCCTTTCTCGGCGGCCGATACATACAGCATCTTTAATTCCGGGCCGGAAATGGGATTTTTTGAACTGGAAACAATCGGTGGAGCTAATGTTCGGGAAAGCAGATTAATTGGTTCTCAACTTACTTCCCTGACATCATTCGCCGTTTTTAAAGAACAAAAAGAATTGAATAATCTGGTCAATGAAATCATGGGACAAGCGCAGGTTTAAGGGGAAATGATTATGGTTAAACACAGGTTACCGGACAGTGAATTCGCAATGCGGTGGCAAAGAGTTCAGGAAGGCGTAAAAAAACAAGGCTTAGATTTAGTCCTGGTTCATTCCCACGAGGCGGATTTTGCCGGTGTGCGGTATCTCTCCGATTACTGGCCCATCTTTGAGTCCGCCGGGGTTCTGGTTCCGGCGGAAGGCAAACCGGCCCTCATCATCGGTCCGGAAAGCGAAACCTTCGCCTCCGACCGCAGCCGGATTAAAAAGATTTATAAAATGGTGGAGTACCGGGAAAGCGCGGAACCGGATTACCCTAACATCAAAGTTGATACCTTTGAAAGCATCTTCCGGGAGATGTTTGGAAAGAAAAAAATCAGAAAGGTCGGCCTGGAAGGCTACCAGATATTTCCTCTGCCTATCTACGAAAGCCTGAAAAAAGCACTGCCGGGAACCAAAATAGCAAAAAGCAATATCGTCTCAAACCTGCGAATCATCAAGAGCCCGGCGGAACTGGCCATGCTGCAAGAGTCTTTTCGCATCTCCGAAATAGCCCTGGAAAATACCCTGAAACAGGTTAAACCCGAAATGACCGAATTGGAGGTGGTGGGTATTATCCAAAAAGAACTTTACGCCAACGGGGCCGAATACGAAGCTCATCCTCAATACGTCCTTTCCGGCAAACATTCCAACCACGCTATCGGCCGGCCCGGCTATCAAAAATTAGGCAGAGGCAACTTGGTGCAGTTTGATATCGGCGGACGGATTGCCGGATATTCCGGCAGCGTGGGCAGGCCGTTCTGTTTCGGAAAAATGCCCAAAGAAATGCGCCGACAAGTCCAGGCAGGCCTTGATTTGCAGTTAAAGACCATGGAATGGATGAAGGCCGGGGTCATCGCCAAAGACGTAACCCGGAAGTTCTTTGACTACGCCAAAAAGATAGGGGTGGCGAAAAACGTTCTTTACGGTCCCTGCCACGGCCTGGGAATGATTGAGGTGGAACGGCCCTGGATGGAATCACACTCCGACTACCCCTTGCGGGAAAATATGACCTTCCAGGTGGATACCTTCCTCTACAACCCCAGGTTCGGCCTGCGTTGGGAAAATGGAGTCTGCGTTACCAAAACCGGGGTAAAGGTCTTTTCGAATACGCTGCAGAAGATACTGGAACTTTAAAAACAATGATGGGAATAAAAGTAGTTATCGGCATTGACGTGGAAACAGACGTCGGCAGTTGGACCCCGCACTACCAGGGAACAAAAGAGGGAATCCCTGTTCTCTTGAAACTATTCAAAAAACAGAATACCAAAACAACCTTTTTCTTTACCGGGGAATCCGCGGAAAAATTTCCGGAAAAGACCAGGGAAGTAATCCGGTCCGGCCATGAAGTCGGCTGCCACTCGCTTTACCACGAAACCATCGGAGAAGAAATCTTCCCCATACCCGGAGTGAAACCCCTCCTGCCGGAAGAGATACCTTTCCGGCTGAAAAAAGCCACCGAAGTTGTCAGTAAGGCTTCCGGCGAAAAGATGCTCTCTTTCCGGGCGCCCCGGCTCTGGGGCAGTACCGCCATGATAAACGCCCTGGAAGAGCTGGGTTACAAAGCCGACGCGTCATATCCTCTTTTTTATCACCGGAAACAACTCTTCCCCTACCACCCGAGCCGCGATAACTGGCTGGAAAAAGGCGATAGTAAAGTTTTAGAAATCCCTTGCTTTGCGGATATCACCAGGAAAAGTAAAGACCCCTACGGTCGCGACCTGGACCAATGGCCTGTTTTCCGAACAGAAGGCGCCTTGACTTTAATCAAAATGGTCGACAATTTCGTAAAATATTTACCAGATAAAGACAAAACACCGGTGGTCTGTTTTTATTTCCACCCCTGGGAATTCATCTCCCTGCCGAAAAAATTCCATTTCGGAGAAGGAACAGTGATACCGGACCCGTTCATTGTCAAAAATTGCGGGCAAAAAGCGCTTAACGAATTGGAGCGTCTCATTGCGGAACTTAGAACAAATTACGCCGCGGATTTTTTGACCTGCAAACAACTGGCTGAAATTCAATAATTTTAGCTACTGTTAAAAAGAAAAACGCTTGAATAAAAAGGCTGGAAAATGTTATTCTTTATAGAATGCATAAAGGATATTTCGGCAAATTCGGCGGGCGTTTTGTCCCGGAAACCCTGGTTCCGGCGCTTTCCGAGGTTGAAGAAGCATACCGTACCATCGGTCAGAGCTCAAAGTTCAAAACCCGGCTTAACGACCTGCTCGCCAATTACGCCGGCCGACCCACCCCGCTTTACCACGCGCAAAACATCTCCCGCCGCCTGAATTTCAAACTCTACCTGAAACGGGAAGACCTCCTTCACTCCGGCGCGCACAAGATTAACAATACCCTGGGCCAGGCGCTGCTGGCTAAAATGATGGGCAAAACACGCGTCATCGCCGAAACCGGCGCCGGCCAACACGGTGTTGCCACCGCTATTGTCTGCGCGCTTCTGAACCTGAAATGCGCCATCTTCATGGGCAAGGTCGACGTGGAACGCCAGAAATCAAACGTTTACCGGATGCGGCTCTGCGGCGCCGAAGTAATCCCGGTTCAGAGCGGAAGTCAAACCCTGAAGGACGCCATCAATGAAGCGCTGCGCGACTGGGTAACCAACGTCCGCAGCACCTATTATCTTTTCGGAACCGCGGCCGGTCCGCATCCTTTTCCGACCATCGTCCGCGATTTTCAATCGGTCATCGGCCGGGAAACCCGCAAACAGATTTTGCGGGTTGAAGACCGTCTGCCGGACACTCTGGTTGCCTGCATCGGCGGCGGCAGCAACAGCATCGGCCTCTTTTATCCTTTTCGCCGGGACCCGGTCAATTTTATCGGCGTGGAAGCGGCCGGAATGGGGATTTCCAGCGGAAAACACGCGGCCGCTCTCGGCGCCGGACGTCCCGGCGTCCTGCACGGAACCTACAGCTATCTGCTTCAGGACAAAGACGGCCAAATTAAGATAGCCCATTCCGTCGCGGCGGGCCTTGATTACCCGGGCGTAGGACCGGAACACAGTTTTTACAAGGAAACCCGCCGGGCAAAATACGTCTCGGTTACCGATAAAGAAGCGCTAGCCGCTTTTCATCTCCTTTCCGAAATTGAAGGAATCATCCCGGCCCTGGAATCTTCTCACAGTCTGGCCTATCTGCTGAAAGATAAAAAGAAATTTGCCGGACAGTTAGTGGTAATGTGCCTCTCCGGGAGAGGGGACAAGGATTTGGAAGAAGTTTTAAGGGTTGAAAATGAATAGGATAGAAGCAAAATTTAAAGAACTTAAAAAAGCGCGTAAAAAAGCGCTTGTTCTCTACCTGACCGCCGGTTATCCGAACCTGGCTACTACCGAAAAACTGGTGCCGGAACTGGAAAGAGCCGGCGCCGACATCATTGAATTGGGCGTGCCGTTCTCCGACCCGGTTGCCGATGGCGTTACCATTCAACGGACCAGCGCGGCGGCGCTCGCCTCCGGAACCAACCTGTCTAAAATATTCCGAACTGTATCCCGAATCAGGGGAAAAAGCCAGGTACCGATTATTTTAATGGGTTATTATAATCCGATTCTGTCCTACGGACTTAAAAATTTTATCGCCGAATGTAAAAAGACGGGGGTGGACGGCCTCATCTGCGCGGACCTGCCGCCGGATGAAGCGCAGGAACTGCTCCGCTTAACCCGAAAAGCGGAAATCGGACTGATTTTTCTCCTGGCGCCGACCAGTACACCGGAAAGAATAAAAATGGTCAGCCGGGTGAGCTACCCTTTCATCTACTATGTTTCCGTGACCGGGGTAACCGGAGTCAGAAAATTACTGCCGAACGACATCCGGGCCAAAATTACGCAAATCCGCCGCTGCACCAAAAAACCGGTCTGTCTCGGCTTCGGCGTCAGCAACGCTTCACAGGCAAAAGAGGTTCTGCCTTTTGTAGACGGAGTAATCGTAGGCAGCGCGCTCCTTGACTGCATTGAAAAAGCAGGCATAAATTACCTGGACGCAGCCAAAAAATTTACGGCTTCTTTATCAGCGGTAAAAAACATTGATTAAAATAAAATTTTGCGGGCTGAAACGTCCGGAAGATATCCGGCGGGCCGAAGAATTAAAGGTGGATTTTATCGGATTCAACCTCTACCCGAAAAGCACCCGCTGTATTCCGTTAAAAGACTTAAAGAAACTGGCCGGAGAAGTTAAGAGATCCAAAAAGGTACTGGTCTTTGTCAATAGCAACCTGGAAGAAATCGCCCGGGCGGTGGAGAAATCCGACGCGGACCTGGTTCAGTTGCACGGAAACGAAACACCGCGCTTTTGCTCTCAAGTCACGGCGGTTACCGGCCGTCCGATTATCAAAGCGTTCCGGCTGGCAACCGAAAAGGACTTGAAACCGCTGGAGGAATACCTGGATTCAACGGACTATTTCCTCTTAGACACCAGGTCTAACGGGCTCTTCGGCGGAACCGGCCGGTCGTTTCCCTGGGAACTGGCAGTCAAAGCAAAAGAATTCGGCAAACCGATATTTCTGGCCGGCGGTCTTACCGGTGAAAACGTGGCCGATACCTGCCGGCAAGTTAAGCCTTTTGCGGTTGACGTCGCCGGGGGTGTGGAAGAAAAACCCGGCGTGAAAAACAAAGAAAAGATGGCACTCTTTGTCCAAAAAGTTCGCGGTAGTGATATACTATAAAATTAAACCAATTCGCCTTCAAAAATAGAACAAGGCAGCGAGGAGACAGCAATGAGGGCGTACTGGTAGTACGCCGAAGAAGATGGCGGCGATGCTAACGCAGCTATATGAATGAAGGTGGATTGGTAAAATGACAAAATACAAAAAATCAGGGGTTGACATAGACGCGGCCAAAAGTCTGGTCTCCGGCATAAAACAACTGGCAAAAACAACCCGAATACCCGGAGTCCTGGGTGAAATCGGACTTTTTTCCGGCTCGTTCGCCCTGCCCGTTTTCAAATACCGGGAACCGGTCCTGGTCTCCGGCACCGACGGAGTCGGCACCAAGATACTGCTGGCCGAAACCATGGGCAAATATGACACTATCGGCATTGACCTGGTGGCAATGTCGGTTAACGATATCCTGACCTGCGGCGCCCAACCCATCTTTTTCCTTGACTACCTTGCCATCGGCCGGATAAAAAAACGGCGGGACCTGGAAATTATGCGAGGAATTGCCGCCGGATGCCGGCAGGCCGGCTGCGCCCTCCTGGGCGGGGAAACAGCCCAGATGGCCGCCGTTTACGGCAAAAATGGATTTGACCTGGCCGGGTTTGCGGTAGGCGTGGTGGAAAAAAAGAAAATAATCGATGGCTCAAAAATTAAAGCCGGGGATACCATTCTGGGCCTGCCCAGCAGCGGACTGCACAGCAACGGTTTTTCTCTGGCCCGAAAATTATTCCCGGAAACCGAGATACGAAAAAACAAAAAACTGGGTTTGGCTCTGCTCCAACCTACCCGCATCTACGTCAGTTTAATCCTGGAAATCATCCAAAATTTTGAAGTTAAGGGCCTGGCGCACATTACCGGTGGCGGACTCCTGGAAAATATCCCGCGGGTCCTGCCCCAAAAAACAAAAGCCGTGCTCAAACGTTCCGCCTGGAAAATACCGGAGATATTCTCCTTGATTCAGAAAAAAGACAAACTCTCCGAAGATGAAATGGCGCGCACCTTCAACCTGGGCATCGGAATGGTTATCATCGCCGAGGCGGCCGAGGCGGAAAAAATCGGCCGGTTTCTTACAAAAAAGAGGGAAAAATGTTACCGGGTCGGCGAAATCGAGAAAACCCCGGCCAAACCATTTTGCGAAATGCGGTGACGATTATGAAAAATAAACGTTTGTGGGGAGGCAGGTTTGACCGGAAACCGGCTCAGGCGGCCGAGGCGTTTTCTAATTCCCTGGATGTTGACCGGCGCCTGGCGAAATATGACTGCGCGGGCAGTATCGCCCACGCCAAAATGCTGGAACACGTTGGCCTGCTCAACGAAACAGAAGCCAAAAAGATGGTGACTGGGCTCTCTGGAATCAAAACAGAACTGGAAAACGAAACTTTTGTTTTTAAGCCGTCCGATGAAGATATCCACACCGCGGTAGAACGCCGGCTCTATGAAAAAATAGGTGATTTGGCCGGAAAACTGCACACCGGACGCAGTCGAAACGACCAGATTACCCTGGACGAACGTCTTTACGTCCGGGATTTAGTCGGCCAACTTGATACAAAAATACAGGATTTCCAAAAAGCGCTCCTGGGCTGGACAAAAAAATATCCCCTTTTAGTGATGCCGGCTTTTACCCACCTCCAGCATTCCCAACCCATCCTCTTCGGCCACTGGGTGCTGGCCTATCTGGAAATGTTTCAGCGGGACCGGGACCGTCTTTCCGACGCGCTGGTCCGCGTTAACATTTCACCGCTGGGCGCCGGCGCCGGAGGCGGTTCCTCATTACCGCTGAAACCGGAATATACGGCCAAACTTTTAGGCTTCCCCAAAATATTCGCCAACAGCCTGGACGCGGTCAGCGACCGGGATTTTCTGGTTGAGGTCCTCTCCGACCTGGCGCTTATTTCCGTCCACCTCTCCCGGATTTGCGAAGAGATGGTGCTTTGGAGCAGCAGTGAATTCGCTTATCTTAACATAGCACCGGTTTACTGCACCGGAAGCAGCGCGCTTCCCCAGAAGAAGAACCCGGACATACCGGAGCTAATCCGGGGTAAGACCGGTACGGTCTTCGGCGGGTTGATAAGTCTCTTGACCACGCTGAAGGGCCTGCCGCTCTCTTACAACCGGGACCTGCAGGAAGATAAGGCGCCTTTCTTTGCCGCGGCCGACACCGTGCTCAATTCTCTGGAAATACTCGCTTCCGTAATTCACAATACAAGGGTTAACACCCTTTCCGTGGAAAAATCCGCGGATACCGGATATCTGGACGCGTTCGATTTAGCTGAATTTCTGGTCAAAAAGGGTATGCCGTTCCGGAAAGCGCACGGGATTGTCGGTGAAGTGGTGAAACACGCGGAAGGAATGAAAAAACGACTGTGCGATTTATCTCTCCCGCAACTGGAACAGTTCTCCAAACTCTTTGACGGAAAGGCGAAAGAAGTTCTCTCGGCTAAAAATTCCGTCCGTAACCGGAAGACCGCCGGCTCCACCAATCCTAAATTAGTCACCGACCAAATTCGAAAGTGGTCCAGATCGCTTGAAAAATGACAAACGAATACTTTAATTACCAAAAAGGAGAGGGGTTCATCGAAGGATGCCGGATTTCCGCGCTGGCGAAAAAATACGGCACACCCCTTTATCTTTACAGCGAAAAGGCAATCCGGGAAAGCGTTCGGCGATTCCAGAAGGCCTTCTCCGAAATTGCGCCGATAATCCGATATAGCTGTAAGGCAAATTCCAATTTGCACCTGCTCAAAATTCTAAATGATACCGGCTGCGGGGCCGACGTAATTTCGCCCGGAGAATTAGCCATCGCTTTGACCGCCGGATTCAACCCGCAAAACATCATCATGGAAGGGGTCGGCAAAAAAGATGATGAGATTGAATTCGCCTTAAAAAAAGGCGTCTCTTTTTTCAGCTGCGAATCCCTGTCGGAACTCGCCACCCTGAATCGTCTGGCTTCAAAACAAAAAAGGCTAATTACCGCGCTTCTCCGGCTTAATCCGGACATTGCGGCCGGCGGACATCACTATATTTCTACCGGAAAAAAGGAAAATAAATTCGGGCTGACCGAAAAAGAAGTTGTTTTGGTTTTAAAAAATCCGGCTGACTTCCCGCACCTTAAAATCAACGGGCTGCATCTCCACCTCGGCTCCCAAATAGACTCTCCGGAACCGTACTTGAAAGCAATCAAAGAGGCGGAGCGGCTCCACAAAATCCATCCCTTCCAATTTCTGGACCTGGGCGGTGGATTCCCCGTCACATACGACAAAACGATGACTGGAATTGAGGTTTTTGGCAAAGCAATTTGCGCAGCGGTTGCAAAAATGAAAGTAACGGTAATATTTGAACCGGGCCGCCATTTCATCGCGCCGGCCGGTTTTCTGCTGACCGGGATTATCTACCGCAAAGACCGACCCCACAAAAGATTCCTGGTCGTTGATGCCGGGATGAACGACCTTATCCGTCCATCACTTTACGAAGCCTGGCATAGCATCCAAACAGTCCGGGTATTACAAGGCAAAAAAAATTATTTCGAAATAGTCGGTCCGGTCTGCGAATCCGGTGATTTCTTGGGGAAAGAACGCCTGTTCCCGAATAACATCAAAGAAGGCGACCTGCTTCTGGTAGGCGAAGCCGGCGCTTATGGTTTCGCGATGTCGTCCAACTACAACGGGCGCCTGCGGCCGGCCGAAGTTCTGGTCTCCGGAAAGAAAAGCCGAATCATCCGAAAAAGAGAAACACTGGCAAATTTAACATCGCAATTTTAAAAACGTTTTAACTCTATTGTTGTAGTTCTTTATTTAAACTCAAGTGAGGATTGTTTCTTTTGCACGCTTCGCTTAGTGTCAGGAACAAAACGAGCGAAACGAGTAAATGAGTAGCCGTGGCTCGTCTTGAGGTATAGACGAGAACACGGCGAGCCTCGTTATACAAGTTGCGTAGGTTTTGTCTGACACGAAGCGTGCGCGACAAAAGAAATATCCGAACGTCATTTATGATTAAAATAGCAGTGGTCGGCGCCGGACACATGGGAGAAAACCATATCAGGGTTTATTCCCATAAGCCCGGAGTAAAACTTTCGGCAATCTGCGACCCGGACGAGAAGCGGGGCAGACGGCTGGCAAAAGAATACGGAACGGCGTGGTTCGCCGATTACCGGAAAATCATTCCGGAGGTAGACGCGGCAAGCCTCGCGATTCCTACCAACCTGCACCATCTGATTACGGCGGAATTTCTCTCGGCCGGAAAACCAATCCTCCTGGAAAAACCGATTGCCGGCACCGAGAAAGAGGGAGAGGAACTGGTCCGCATCGCACGCCAAAAAAACGTGCCGCTTCAAATCGGCCACGTCGAACGTTTTAACCCGGCCGTACAGCGACTGGCAAAAGAACTGAAGACGCCGAAATACCTGGAAATCCACCGGATGGGTCCTTTCAAAGGACGGGGCATCGAAGTAAGTGTAGTAGCCGACCTGATGATTCACGACATTGACCTGGTCCTGGACCTGGTCAACTCTGAAATAAAAGAGGTGAGTGCCCTGGGGCTTTCCGCTTTCACCAAGAGCGCCGATATCGCCACCAGCCGCCTGATATTCGCCAACGGTGTGGTGGCCAACCTTACCGCCAGCCGCATCAGCGACCAGAGCCTGCGTAAAATACGGGTATTCGAAAGCAATAAATATTGGTCTCTGGATTGCGAACGCCAGGAACTTGTCTGCTACCGTAAAAACCCGGACGAATCCTGGCAAAATAAAGAAAAACCGGGTTTAGCTGACCTGATTGTCAAAGAACCGATGGCGATTGAAAAAGCGGAAACCCTAAGCCTGGAAATAGACTCTTTCCTGAAAGTAATAAACGAGGGAGGGGAACCGATAGTTACCGGAAAAGATGGTCTGGCTGCCTTAAGGGTAGCGTTACAGATTGATTCTCTAATCAAGGAGGGAAAAACAGATGGTTAACTTGACAGCGAAAAAGATATTCCTGACTAAAGGGGTTGGCCGGGACCGGGAGAAACTGACCAGTTTGGAACGGGCACTCCGGAACGCCGGCATCGCGCCTTTTAACCTGGTTCCCATCACCAGCATCTTCCCGCCGGGCGCCAGGTTAATCAGCCGGGTATCCGGCTTAAAACTGCTGGACCCGGGCCAAATTCTTTTCTGCGTGATGAGCAAAAACTTCACCAACGAACCGCACCGGCTCATCACCTCCTCCATCGGAGTAGCCCTTCCGAAAAGCCCGCACAGCCACGGCTACCTTTCCGAATTTTCCGGCTTTGGCCTGACCGACGAGAAGGCCGGAGATTACGCCGAAGATTTGGCCGCCCAGATGCTGGCGACTACTTTAGGCGTCAAATTTGACCCGGACAGCAGTTACGATGAAAAAAAACAGATCTGGCGGATGAGCGACCAGATCGTTAAAACCACCAACACCACCCAGTCGGCTATCGGAGACAAAGATGGCTGCTGGACAACCGTTGTTTCAGCCGCGGTATTGATTCTCTAATTAACGTGTCATCCTGAGCCATCAACGTGTCATCCTGAGCCGATTTAGTGAAGGATCTCGTTTTTAAGGATGAGATCCTTCACTAACGTTCAGGACGACAAATTACATCGGATTCTTCGCTATCGTTCAGGACGACACACAATTTATGGAAATCCCTTACACTTTTGCCGGGCTTCCGTCTCTGCCGCTGGAAAAAGCACGGGTGGCAATCCTGCCGGTTGCTTACGACAGCACCACCTCTTATCAGACCGGAACCCGTTTCGGCCCACAGGAAATAATCCTGGCCAGCCGGTTTCTGGAGATGTACGACGAATCCCTGAATTTCGAACCGTCTGGGCTGGGAATCACCACCCTGCCGGAACTCTGGCCGGACCTTTCCCGACCGGAAGCTGCCGTAAACGAAGTAGAAAAGTACGTCACCAAAATTCTGAAAAAACAGGTTTTCCCGGTCGTCCTGGGCGGAGAACACTCAATAACCGCGGGGGCGGTAAAAGCATTTCACAAAATATATCCAAAACTCTCGGTCCTAACCCTGGACGCACACGCGGACCTAAGAGAAAAATACCAGGGAACCAGAGATAACCATGCCTGCGTCAGCCGCCGGATAATGGAAATGGGGATTCCAACCAACGTTATGGGCGTCCGCTGCCTTCCGAGCGAAGACCTGCCAACCTTAAAGACCTCCGGCCTAAAAGTACTCTGGGCGGAAAAGCTGAAAGGAGAAAAAGACTGGCTTTCCCTGGTGTCGGCCAACCTGACGGAACATGTTTATCTTTCCATAGACCTGGACTTTTTTGACCCGGCTGAAATCCCGGCGGTGGGAACACCGGAACCGGGCGGATTAGGGTGGTCCGAAACAAACAATTTTCTCCGCCAGTTAACGCGAAAACACCGGGTAGTCGGTTTTGACGTCGTGGAACTCAACGGCAGCCTGCACCACACCCCATCATCCTATTTTGCCAGCCGGTTAGTTTACCGCCTCATCGGGTTATGCAACAAAAAACCATAAAAACGCCAAAAGAACTACCGATTTCGGGAAAAGTTTTTAGCGTAAAAAACTGCACCGCTTTTCTTATTCTGCCGAGACAAACCTCCGTTCACGAAACGCCGTGGGTATGGTACGCCCCGACGCTTTCGGGCTTACCGGGTCCGGAAGAAAAGTGGCTGTTTCAAAAGTTATTTAATGCCGGCATTGCGGTTGCCGGAATAGACATTGGTGAATCATGCGGCAACCCCGCAGGCCGGGCTCTCTTTTCCGCCTTTTACGAGGAACTTGTTTTAAACCAAGACCTTTCTAAGACACCCTGCCTTCTGGCAAGAAGCCGCGGCGGGTTGATGCTCTATAACTGGGCAACTGAACATCCTTCATCCGTGGCGTGCGTGGCAGGAATCTATCCGGTATGCAATCTTGCCAGTTATCCCGGCATTAAAAATGCCTGCGGCGCGTACGGTATGACAGAAGAACAACTCAAGGACAGGTTAGCGGAAAACAACCCGATTGACCGCATAGAATCTCTGGCTAAAGCTCGCGTTCCGATCTATCACATACACGGGGATAGCGACAACGTGGTGCCTCTCGAAAATAACTCCGGCGAACTGGCACGACGGTACCGGCAGTTAGGCGGAATTATGACGCTTAACGTAATCAAAGGACAAGGTCACACTATGTGGCCGGGCTGGTTTCAATGCCAGGAACTTGTCGATTTTGTAATCGCGCACGCGACCCCGCGCGGCAGAGACAAATCGAACAAATCAGACGCGAATAACAACATTTAATGACACCTGAAACACACGGTTAGATGTAAAAAAACAGGGCAAGCCCGCACTCTCCATATTTATTTGACAGTAACTTTCAGGTAGTTTAAAATATCTATTTCGTAATTGTATTCACGATTCTTTAAATTTTACGGTTTTGCGGTAAAAAACGGAGGAAAAAGAAATGGCGGATTTACAGAAGATCGCGGATAGCATCATTGCCGGAAAAGCTGCCGACGTAAAGAATCTGGTCACCGCCGCGATAAGCGAAGGCGTACCGGTAGAAGATATCCTTAAAAAAGGTCTTATCGCCGGGATGAACGTAGTAGGCGTCAAATTTCGCGCCAACGAATTCTACGTGCCGGAAGTATTAATTGCCGCCCGGGCGATGCACGCGGGCATGGACATTCTTCAGCCCCTTTTAACCAAAGCCGGAATAAAACCGCTGGGTAAGGTTGCCGTGGGTACGGTTAAGGGTGACCTTCACGATATCGGCAAAAATCTGGTCATAATGATGTTGAAAGGCGGCGGTTTTGAGGTAATGGACTTGGGAATCGACGTTCCGGAAGAAAAATTCGTGGCCGCGGTCAAAGAAGGCGCCCAGGTTCTTGGCCTATCCGCCTTGCTGACCACCACTATGACAGGAATGAAGGGTGTGATTGAGGCCCTGAAATCAGCCGGAGTCCGCGATAGCGTAAAGGTGATGGTTGGCGGCGCTCCGATTACCCAAGCCTACGCAGATGAAATCGGCGCTGATGCCTACGGTGAAGACGCAGCCTCCGCGTCAATTAAAGCCAAACAACTGATCGGCGTAGCATAATCTTTCTCAAATTTGAACCTGGTCGGTTTTTATTTACTGGTCGGCGGTTACCTTTTAGGGTCGATTCCTTTCGGTTATTTAATCGGCCGTTCCTGTGGTGTTGATATCCGCACGAAGGGCAGCGGTAATATCGGCGCGGCTAACATCCTGCGCGTAATCGGTAAAGGCCCGGCTGCCGCCACCCTCCTGTTGGATGCCGCCAAAGGTTTTCTGCCCACAATTTTAGCTCGTCAAACCTGCCTTTTACCGCCGGAATGGATAATTACCGTCGGCCTGGCCACAATTATCGGACACACCTTTTCGCTGTTTTTGAAGTTTAAAGGCGGTAAAGGGGTGGCGACTAGTTTAGGTGTTTTGATTGGGCTCTCGCCCTTAACCGCCCTTTTTGTTCTTCTGGTCTGGCTGGCAGTTTTTGCTGCGAGCCGCATCATTTCTTTCGCCTCCATGGCCGCAGCCTTATTTCTGCCTCTGTTACTCTGGTACCTGGCCGACCATCGGCCCGTATTTTTGGCTTTCGGAGTTCTACTTGCAGTTCTGGTATTTATGGCACACCGGAAAAATATCAAGCGACTCCTCTCCGGACAAGAACCCAAAGTAAAATGGAAAAAATAGCTGTAATCGGCGCCGGCGCTTGGGGAACGACCCTCGCCTTGCTTCTTGCCCGAAAAGGCAAGCAAGTTTTCCTCTACGAAAAATTTCCGGATTACGGAAAAGTGTTAATAAAAAAACGGGAAAACCCTAAGTTTCTGCCGGGAATCACCCTGCCGGAAGAAATAAGGATTACCGTTTCGCTGGAAGACGTAAAAGAAGCAAATTTTTTCATCCTGGCTCCGCCGTCATTCGCCTTCCGGGAAACAGCGGCAAACCTTTCCGGAATAAAAGCGAAGGGTCCTTTTCTCATCGCCACCAAAGGGCTGGAGGAAAAGACCGGTTTCCGGATGAGCGAAATCCTCTGCTCCGAAATAGGCCCGACTGATTACGCGGTACTTTCCGGACCAACCATTGCCCGGGAATTAGCCTCCGGTCTGCCGGCCAGCGCGGTCTGCGCCGGCAACAACGAAAACCTTAATAACCGCTGCCGGGATATTATCAACTCCGAAAAATTCCGAATTTATACCAGCCTCGACCCAATCGGCTGCGAATTAGGCGGCGCGCTCAAGAATCCGCTGGCAATCGCGGCCGGAATCGTGGAAGGCCTCGGCCTTGGTGAAAACACCAAAGCCGCGCTGCTCTGCCGGGGTCTGGCTGAAATGGCCCGGCTGGGGAAAGCGCTGGGCGGCCGGGAAAAAACCCTCTTCGGTCTCTCCGGCCTGGGTGACTTAATCACAACCGCGAGCAGTCCGGCTTCCCGAAATCATTGCTTCGGCCTCGCGATTGGCCGGGGCGAAGACCCGAAATCGATTATCACCGGGCAGGAATCAGTAGTCGAGGGTTATTACACCATCCGACCATCTCTGATACTATCTAAAAAAACCGGCTGTGAGATGCCCATTTCCGCCAAGATTGCCGAAGTCCTCTTCGAAGGTAAAAACCCGGCGGAGACAGTCCGGGAACTGATGACCAGACCACTGAAAAACAGTGAATGGTAAATAGTGAACGGTGAATATTAACGGAAACAATTTCTGGTCTGGTTTTCACCGTTTACAATTCACTGTTCACTATTCGCTGAATTATGGAAAACAAGGTATACTATAGGATTGGGGAGATAAGCCGCAAGACCAATATCGCCAGCCACACCATCCGGTACTGGGAGAATGAATTTTCCTTTTTCCTGAAACCGGTTCGCAACAGCCGCGGCCAACGCCTTTATACCGAAAAAGAGCTGGAGAATATCGTCCGGCTAAAAGACCTTTTATACCAACACGGCTACCGGATTTCCGCGGTCAAAAAGGTTCTGCGCCAAAAAGAGCCAAAAAAAAATAAGAACGGGGCATCCGTTCCGGTTAAAGAACTCTTAGTCGGCCTGAAACGGCTGGACCGGATTTTAACCCAGCTTAAAAAAATATAGACAACCATAATATGGAAATCGGGGTGCTGCTTTCCGGAAACGGGTCAAACCTGCAGGCAATTATTGATGCGGTTAATAACGGTTCCCTACCGGCAAAAATATCGATAGTCCTCTCAGACAAACCGGATGCGTTGGGGCTGAAACGCGCCGAAAAAGCCGGAATCAAAGCACAGTATATTCCGCCGGGGCCAAAACGCACCGTCCTCTCTCCGGAAGCAGAGGATAAATACATAGCCGCTTTGAAGGAAGCCGGCTGTGAACTGATCTGCCTGGCCGGGTTCATGCGGGTCATTAAGGATAAAATCCTGGCCGCGTTTCCGGGCCGGGTCTTAAATATCCACCCCTCGCTCCTGCCTTCCTTTCCCGGTTTAGAAGCCTGGAAGCAGGCACTCAATCACGGCGTGCTGTTTACCGGGTGCACCGTCCACCTGGTGGAAAAAGGCGTGGATACCGGTCCAATTATCCTGCAGTCAGTGGTGCCGGTCCGACCGCACGACACGCCGGAAACGCTCTTGAACCGGATTCATAAACAGGAATATATTATCTACCCATTGGCGATTAAGCTTTTCTCCGAAAGTATTCACGACCCGGTTAAATCGACCACGGAAAAAAGTACCGTTGCGCCCCGGTACCTCTCGAAAATATACGAGTCAATCCAGGACTTCCTGATTAACGAAGAAAATGAAAGGGACTCTTGATGACAAACCCAAAAATGAAAATAACCACCCGGAAAGCGAAATTGGTTGATGTCAAAGCAATTCACAACTTGATTAATACGGCAGCGGTAAAAGGCGCCGTGGTACCCCGGTCCCTCTCGGAAATCTACGAGTCAATCCGGGACTTCCTGGTCGCCGAAGAAAACAAAAAAGTGGTAGGCTGCTGCGGCCTGCACATCGCCTGGGAAGACCTGGCCGAGGTAAGATCCCTGGTAGTCCTCCCGCCGCAACAAAAAAAAGGGGTCGGCGCAAAACTTTTGCAAGCCACCCTGAAAGAAGCGAAACGCCTGGCGCTTCCGAAGATATTCGCGCTTACCAGCCAGCCGGAATTTTTCCAGAAATACGGCTTTGAGCGCATCAGCCGCAAATCTCTTCCTCACAAAATATGGGGCGACTGCCTAAAATGCCCCAAATTCCCTAAATGCGACGAGGTAGCCTTATGGAAAAAATTGTCTTAGCCTATTCCGGTGGTTTAGATACATCGGTCATCATCCCCTACCTGAAAGAAAAATATCATCTTTCAGTCATCGCCTGCACCGCGAACCTGGGCCAGAAAATTGACCCGCGACTTCTCGAAAAAAAAGCCCGGAAGAGCGGCGCGGACGGGTTCTTTTTTGAAGACTTGCGAAATGAGTTCATCCGCGACTATGTCTTTCCGTCCCTGGCGGCAAACGCCCTCTATCAGGGTAAATATCCGCTGGCAACCGCGCTCTCCCGCCCCCTAATCGCCCAACGGGTAGTCGAAGTCGCCCGAAAAACCGGCGCAAAATACGTCAGCCACGGCTGCACCGGCAAAGGCAACGACCAGGTACGTTTTGAATTGACCTGGAAAGCACTGGCTCCGGATTTAAAAATTATCGCGCCCCTGCGCGAATGGCAGTTCAAAACCCGGGACCAGGAGATTGAATTTGCCCAAAAACGCGGAATCCCGGTTCCGGTAACCAAAAAAAGTCCCTATTCCCTGGACGAAAACCTCTGGGGTATCTCCATTGAGTGCGGTGCCCTGGAAGACCCGAACACAGCGCCCCCGGAAGATGCCTACCAGATTACCGTATCCCCGGAAAAGGCGCCCAATAAACCGGTGTTTGTGGAGATTGGATTTGAAAACGGCAAACCGGTCGCGCTGAACGGAAAAAAACTCTCCGGCCTGGAACTGATTGCCAAACTGAATTCGCTCGGCGCTTCTGCCGGCGTCGGCCGCATTGACATGGTTGAAGACCGGACCGTAGGCCTGAAGAGCCGGGAAATATACGAGGCGCCGGCAGCCACCATCCTGATTACAGCCCACCGGGAATTGGAAAAAATGGTCATCTCCCGAAGTTTGTGGGAACTAAAAGAATCGCTTTCCCCGCGCTACGCCTGGCTGGTTTATCAGGGCGCCTGGTTCTCCGAAGAAAAAGAGGCGCTGGACGCCTTCTTTGCAGCCACCCAGCATTATGTCTCCGGGAAGATTAAGGTAAAATTATATAAGGGCGCGGCAGTGGTGGTAGAGCGTTACTCGCCTCATTCCCTATATTCGGAAGCATTGGCTACTTACGGAAATAAAGATATCTTTGACCGCACCGCCGCCGCCGGGTTCATAGACCTGCTGGGATTGCCGCTTCTCCTGGAAGGCCGCCGGCGGAATAAAAAATAGGGACACAATCGGTGTCACCCTGAGTAATAGCCTTCGTTATCATTTTGAGCAATGGCCTGTGTTGTCATTCTGAGTGGAACGAAGAATCTAGCCAATGAAAAATCTATCAGATTTGGGCGAATTTGGTTTGATAAACCTTTTAACCAAAAGTTTTAAACCGAACAAAGAAATTCCGGTTAGCGTCGGAGACGATTGCGCCATACTCAAATACCGCCGCAACGAATACCTCCTCTGGACAACCGACCTGCTCTTTTCCGGGGTGCACTTCAAGAAAGACGCATCCCCATACGAAATAGGCTGGAAAGCCATGGCAATAAGTATTTCCGATATTGCGGCTATGGCCGGGATACCAAAATACGGCCTCGTATTTGTCGGCCTTCCGCCGAAAACAACCGTTTCCTATTCCCAAGAAATTTACCGGGGAATATCGGAATTGGCCGGGAAATATCGAGTCAAAATTGTGGGCGGGGACACCAATGCTTTCGAAAAACTGGTTATCGGAACCACCGTCCTGGGCGTTGTTGAAAAAAAGTACCTGACCCTGCGGTCAGGCGCGCAACCCGGAAACCTGATTTGCGTCTCTGGTCTACTCGGTAAAGGAAAAAAGACTCACCTTTCCTTTCTGCCTAAAGTACAGCAGGCACGGCGGATTAAACGCCTTTTTTCCGCCACCGCCATGATTGATATCTCCGACGGTCTTCTAAGTGATTTCACCCGGATAGCGGAAAAAAGCAAGGTCGGCGGTAAAATTTTTCTTTCTCAAATTCCCTGCGTATCCGGCATCCGGCCGGAAGAAGCGCTGACCAGCGGAGAGGAGTTTGAACTGCTTTTTACCGTCAAACCAAAATACGGAAAAGCGGTTTACGAGGCCGGATTTTTTGTGATGGGCAAAGTCACCAGCCGTTCTTCCGGAGTCAAAACATTTAACGCCTCCGGCCATCTTTATAAACCCGGCCGACCTGGTTATAACCACTTTTTTTGATAGTCGTTAATCAACATAGAAACTCTACAATACTTTATTTAAAATACAAGGGGAGGAATATTATGAAAAAATTTGCGGTAGGTATGGTAGTGCTGTTAGTATTGGCGTGTACGGTATTGTTTGCCAGGGGGTTTGCCTGGGGCGACGCACCTTCGGTGAAATCCCTGCCTCCGACAGTCATCAAAACTGTTCCGGAATGCGGTGATATGAACGTTGACGCTGCAACCACAACCCAGATTAAAGTAATGTTCTGCAAAGAGATGATGGACGGCGGCTGGTCTTGGTCTCAAATCTCAAATGAAACATTTCCGAAAATTAACGGGAAACCGAAATATCTTGAAGACAAGAAAACTTGCGTTGTGGACGTTAAGCTTGAACCTAACAAGACATACGTGATTTGGTTAAACCCGGAGAAATTCCAAGGTTTCAGAGATACAGACGGAAATCCGTCAGTCTTTTATTTCCTTTGGTTTAAGACAAAATAATACCTCAGTAAAAGCGGATAGCATGAAAAAAGGGTGCGGGAAAATAACTTTTCCCGCACCCTTTGGGGTTCAAATCCTGAAGTTATTCAAGAGCCACCTCGCGGATTTGAACCGCGGACCTGAGCATTACGAATGCGAACCGATGATTAAGCGCAAACCCAATAAGAACAACAGAAATTAAGGTTACCCGACGGTGCATCCCACCATTCCATCTTTACCCAGACTTACCCAGAAAGACTAATTCTAACTTCGGAATGGACACTTTTTGGACACTTGCAAAAGAGACGCCTCAAATAGATGTCTTAGCCGGCATTCTCCAGGGACAGAGCAACTATCATTCCTACAGCCGTAATAATTATATCATAACATCCTCTGCCGCATTCCTTCCACCATTCCCCCTTTTGCCACAAAAATGAGACTACATAAGGGTTTGAAATATAGAAAGCTGTTTTCGCATTGTTTCCACATTCCCCCATATGAAAAGTAATGACATCTGGGGGTATCTGTAGAAACCTGCAGGGGAGTCCCAAGGTTCGTTGGAAGGAACATGTCAAGACGCTCCTTGGGTTGAACCTTCAGGATCAACCAGGAAAGACCTGGTAATTGTTGAACGTTCAACAATTTGGAGAAATCCCACGAAATCAACGAAAAAGGTTTATCTTGGCGCGGGATTATAGGGATATTGAACCCATTCCTTGTGGTAAGGGTTGGGGCCTCCGGCACAAAAAGAAGCGGTAGAAGAGTAGGCCACTTTCTCGAATGGTCCCGCATCTACCCTTCCACCGCTTGAATTGCTTGAAAACAATATGCAACTTTCTTTGAGGGAAGTTAATAATCTACGCCCCTCAAAGGAGTCTTTTAAAGGCTGTTATATTCTTTTATCTTCAGTAAGACAAGATACTTGAATATATACAGTAGTTCAAAAGACCTGTCTGTTCGCTCGTTGATGCTGCGATCTTCCGGGATTGCTTACCCTCGTACTCCAGACAGAAGCACGATAAGGAAACCAGTTGGTCTTCCCTCCGTAGGCCGAGAAAGTTGCCAAAGAACGGGGCCCCTACGGTGCATTGTTTGATCATCCGGCGCAACACTCCTGGCTTATTGATAAAAGGGAAGCAGGTATAAACCTCACCACCGCCGGACAATTTGTTTCCTGTATTGTTCATCTTGCTCGCATTCCTGTTTGCGTGTTTATATATAATTTTTACCGGCACTGTAAACATTTTCGATTGTGATATAGCGGACCAGATTGTCTGTTCCATTTATAACCTTGACGGTAGATGCCTAGTTTACCGAACAATCAATAAAACGATGGGTATCCAAACCAATATTTAGTCATAACCGGGTAAATGCGTGGGACGTCCCACAGGTGACCTGCAATTCCTCTGAACGTAATTGGAAGGCACCACGACGGCAAATACCCACATCCTGAGGCGCGCAATGCCATGCCCAGGCGATTTCATGGGTCAATTGATAGTCCGATACCATCCGGCAACATTATCCCCGTCCTAATGCGGTATGTTTTTCAGGCCGGCCTACCCGCCCAACCACCCAGTCGCAATTGTTTGGCTTTAGTGGAAACATCTTCACTTTTTCGAATCGTTGACATATGGGTTAACAAAGTAGTATATTAACTTTCGTTTCCGCCCAGACAGGAAGGGAAGGTTTTTTATTTTCTAATCCATGTTTAAAAAACCAAAGAAATTATTCAGTGTCCTTTCCCACGGAGAAATTACCGCTCTCGACACAAGCAAAGGCGCTCTCAGGCTTATCCAGCTAAAAAGAAGGGCGAAACATATTGAGTTATGCAAGTTTATTCAAATCCCCCTCGCCGAAAAAGAAAAGCTGTCTGAATTGTCTTCTATACTTGAAGTCAACCAGATAAGAATCAAAACACTCGTTCTTTCCATCCCCCGCCATCTTATCACCCAGAAATATCTTATTCTGCCGTCTTCAGATCCAAACGAAATCCAGGAGATGGTTAAGTACCAGATACAATCCCTGGTTCCCCATTCCAAAGAAGAGATTGTTTTTAACTCCTTAATCATCGGTGAAGAAAAAGAAGGATATTCCAAAGTGATGGTTCTCATTGGGACCCAGGAAGTAATCAAGAAACATTTATCCTTTTTACAGATACCGGACCTGGAACCGGATATCGTCCAATTGAGTTCCGCGGCTTTGGCCAATTGGTTCTTCGTCTCTTGCAGAGAAAAGTTTGATTCAAAAACAACCCTCGTTCTAAACATAGATTCCGACAGTCTGGATATGGCAGTCGTTCATAACGGCAAGATGCTCTTCAGTCGTGGGGTGGCCACAAAGGAAGAAGCGCTTTTATCAGACATAGCCCTGGAGACCAACCGAACCCTCGCCAGCTTTGAAAAAGAGACAGGCAAAAAAGCAGACCAGGTTCTTTTGAGCGGGGAAAGAAACAATTTACCTGAAATGGTTCCTTCTTTGGAGAAAGAACTCTCTTTGCCCGTTCAGTTGGCCGAGCCTTTCCTCAACATCTCCCTTGGTAAATCCATCCTGGAAAAAGATTCTCTCCTCACTGACTATTCGTTAATAAGGCCGCTGGGGCTTGCTCTTGGTGAAGTAGAAACCACCCCTCAATCTCTCATTAATTTCCTGCCGCATTCTTTGCGGGAGAAAAGAAGGGTCGGTTTAAAGAAGAAAGTATTATTGACCAAGGCTTCGCTTGCCGCCATCGCCCTTTTACTCCTGACGCTCGCCGTCTCAACAGAATTCTATAAAAGAATATTCTATCTTTCCAAGATAAACAAAGAGATGCGGGAAATAAAGCCGGTCGCCTCTGTAGTACAGGACAAATACAAGAAACTGGAATTCATTAAGAAAGAGCGGAATCCCGGCATTTCAAGCCTGGCGATTCTATCCGAACTTTATCGTATTACTCCGGACACAATTACCCTCAATTCCTTTTCCCTTGAGACGGATAAGGGCGGTATTCTTTCCGGCCAGGCCGGAGAATTATCCCAGGTGTTTTCCTACATCACCACCCTGGAAGAATCCCCTTCTTTCAATAACGTCAAACTAAGATACGCCAGCAAGAAGAAGATCGCCGATGCGGAAACAGTTAACTTTGAATTATATTGCAACTTCAGTCCACCTCAAAAAGTAGAATAATAATGAACCTACACCTTTCCGGCCGGGAGAAGAGAACTTCTATCGCTACCGCGGCTGTAATCGGAGCCGCCCTCCTCTACAACTTTGTCATCGGTCCCCTGACCGGTTACTGGAAACTCCTGGGGAAAGAAACAAACAAAAACTATCTGGAACTCCAGAAGCTGAGAAGGGCCCTTGAGATGAAAGACTCGGTGGACAAGATTTACGAAGACAATAAAAATCAGATCTCGCTTCAGGGGTCTGATGAACAGGAGATAGCCACTGTTTTGACTGAACTTGAATCCTCCTCCAAGTCAATCGGTCTGGACATCACCACCATTGAGCCCCTCCCGGTTGAAGACAAAGGTTTCTGCAAAAAATACAGCACCAGAATAGAAGCCATCGGCGAGATGGCGACAATGGGCAGTTTCATTTCCGCCGTAGAGAATTCCACGCTTCTGTTCAACATAGAAAGGCTTCAGATTCAGGCAACCAGGGAACAGAATATCGTGAAATCCTCTTTCTTGATCAGCCGGATTTTGGTGAAGTAAACCAGGAAAATGAAGATAAGATTAAAGAAAGCCAGAAAACCCGAAAACGTTTCTCAGGAACCCAAAACAACGCAACAAAAAAAGTCTGAACTTAAACCTAATGGCCGGGTTCATACAAAAATCGGGAGAAAACGTTTTTCATCCCCAAAAAAAGACCCGGTAATTACCTACTCGTCTCTGTTCATAATTCTCTTTGGCCTTTGGTTTCTTGGAGAATTGGCTACGTTCTTCCTCTTTTCCGTAAAGAAAGAGGTTCCGGCAAAAGTACAGGCCCAGGACTTCGCTTTTTTACCCGAAGCCTCCTCATCTTCTGCAGACGAATCTTTATTCAAAGATAAGCAACTATTCCGGCCCTCCGTGGAAAACCCGACCGCCGGCTTTGGCCAGATAGGGTTAAGGAAGGTATCTGAAAACCTAGCCCTCCTTTCGGTATTCATAGATAACCGTGGCCCGCGGGCAATAATCAGGAATACCGCCACCGGCAAAACCTATTCCTGCTCAAAAGGAAGTTACGTCGAAGAACTGATGGTTGAGGAAATTTCAAAAAGGAAAGTGATATTGAGTTTCGGCGGCGCAAAGATAGAACTGAACTTATAGGAGCAAAAGATGAAGAGAATAACGGCAATTACTTTGGTTTTTCTTGGATTGTGCTGCATCCTTCACGGCCAGGAACCTCCCCTGCAACTAACCATACAGAAAAATATCTTAAAGAGCACCCTGCCGGCAGACTCTTTTGAAGTCCTGGACATCAAAAACATGGAGATGGGGGAACTGTTGCAAATTCTCTCCGACAAGATGGGCTGGACTATCATCGCCAGTCCAAAGGTATCGGAGGTAAAAGTCAATGCCCTGCTGAAGAACATAAAAGCGGAAAGAGTCCTTCAGATAATTTCCGAGGTCTATAACATCAAGTACCAGAAAGAGGGTAAAACAATTAAAGTAATGACCAGGGAAGAATACGAGATCATTCACGGAAAAGAAAAGAAGACAATTTCCCTTTCTCACGCCGACGCCACCGGCATAAAGAATTTATTGAAACCACTGTCCTCCCAGAAGGGAGAGATTCTGGCTGACGAAAGGACGAATACTTTAACCATCATCGACACCCAGGAAAATATCCAGAGGATGGAGAATATAATCAAAGAGATTGACAAAGGAAAAGTCGCCAGGATATTTCCTCTCAGATATGCTGACCCGGAACAGGTCAAAAAAGAACTGGACAGCCTCTTTCCTTCCAAGAGCGGCGTCATTGAAATTGACAAGAGTAACAATCAGATTATCGTAACCAATACTCCGGAAAACATCAAGGCGATAGAAGAACTGGTCAAGACGCTGGACGAAAAGATGGTTACCAAAATCTTCCCCCTTCACTATGCCAAACCGGAAGACTTTCAGCCCATCCTGAAAGAGATGGTATCCAAAGGCGGAGGCGTTCAGGTGGACAAAAGGGCCCGGCAGCTCCTTGTAACCGACACCCCTTCAAACATGGAAAAGATAGCAACCGCGATCAAACAGATAGATGAAAAACTTACCACGAAAATATTCCAGTTAAACTACGCGGACCCGGAAAAGATAAAGACCCAACTGGAGCAGTTCCTTCCCAAGGAAGAAGGCACCCTAATCATTGACCTAAGAACAAAAACAATTTCCGTAACCGCCATTCCCAAGAAGATAGAAGAAGTTGAAAAACTTGTCCAGTCCTGGGACAGAAAGAGCAAAGAAGTTTTGATAGAAGCCAAGATTGTGGAAATCGTGCTAAACAAAAACCAGGAATTCGGCATAGACTGGAATGTAATAATTTCAGCCGGCGGCGCAAGCAAACCCACTACTTTTCCTTTTTCCGAAAGTTCATTTCCAACTCCAGCCGCTTCAGTCTATAAATTCGGAACGATTTCCTTCACCAACCTTACCGCGGTCTTGAGAGCCTTACAAACTCAGGGCACCACCAACATCCTTTCCAACCCCAGAGTTGCCGTTCTGGATGGGCAGGAGGCAAGGATAACCGTGGGAGAAACCATTCCCATCGCTACCTACGAAAGGCTGGCGCAGACAGGACTTATGGAGATTACCGGGTATACGGAAAAAGATGTCGGTATCGTACTCACCGTAACTCCATACATAAACGAAGACCTCTACATAACAATGAAGGTCAAACCGGAGATCAGTACCGTTCTTGAATATCGGGGTCAATTCAATGACATACCCGTCTTATCCACCAGAAAGACCGAGACCCAGATAATGGTCAGGAATGGAGAAACTATCGTTATCGGAGGCTTGATAAGCACCCAAGAGGACAAGAGTACAAGCAAGGTTCCCTTCCTGGGAGATATCCCGGCCCTGGGTAAACTATTCCAGAATGAAAAGACCACTCTGGCGAAGAAAGAGTTGATGGTCTTCATAACCCCGCACATCATTTCCGATAACCAACCCTCTGTGGCCGAAACCGAAACAGAGAAAGGAGAAGAATGAGGAAAAAAGGATTCATCGGAATAAAGATGCTCATCATCGTCAGTATCTTAAACGTTCTTGGTACGATTAACGTTCCTTCATTCCTGGACCGGGGAAGCAAGGAAAAGACGGTTCTGGCAAAAACAGCGATAGATACCTACCTGAAAACAGGCCTGGACCTCTACGAACTGGACAATGGAAGTTATCCCTCCAACGACCAGGGTCCTTCCAGCCTTGCCAAAAGACCAGCGGTTGCGCCGGTTCCGGTGGATTGGCGCGGTCCCTACGTCTATAACGAAGAGTTGACAAGAGACCCCTGGGGGAAACCTTACACTTACGTCTTTCCCGGCAAGCATAACCCGAAAAGCTATGACCTTTCCTCAAACGGACCTGACGGACAACCCGGAAACAATGACGACATAACCAACTGGAAGACGGAGGCCGGAAAATGAAGAATATCTTATTGTTCGGGTGGAAAAAAGCAAAAAGTCTGCTCGGCAGGTCTCTTCCCAAGACAAGAAAGAAAAAATTAATCATCATCGCCGGAATCGGAATCATAGCGATTGTTTTTGCGAAGGTTTTTATGCGGGGTTATATCGAGCAACAGTTTTTCCCCGATAAAGTAAGCTACCTTATGGCCGAGGCCACCTTTCAGGAAAACAAGGGAAATTATAAGAAAGCGATCGCCATTTACCGGAAAGTTGCTAAGAAATATCCGGAGAAGGCAGGCGAGGCTATGCATTCCATGATTTATGCCAAATGGATGATGAATCCGGGTCAGGTAAATGAAGACTTCATAAAGACCTGCGAAGAAGTACTGAAAGCATACCCGTCCAATATGCGCGCTTCCTTTGCCGTCGGATTTTTGGTCAGCAGTTGGCAGAAGACGAACTCCCTGGTTCCTTCCTGCAAAAAATTTGTCGGTGAAAACCCGGACAGCGTTGCATCCGCCGCTGTTATGGAAAAGGTTATAAAAAACTTGAACACCAGCGAAAATTATAATGATCTTAGGGAACTCTGCCAGTGGATTCTGGAAAAATATCCGGAGGCAAAAGCGGCTTCCTCCTCCCTGGATGGCCTAACCGCTTATTTTCTCAAGGATAAAAGATACGGAGAGACAATTTCCTTGTGTCAGGACATCATCGCCAAATACCCCAAGAGCCCGGTGGCCAGGATAGCCCGGAAAAGAACAGCGGATGTCTTTTATGCGGAGGGCAAAACTTCGGAAGCGATACCGGCCTATGAAAATTTCCTCTCGGAATACCCGGAAGACCCTGAACTGGTCCAAATTATGGCGAACCTCGCGGAACTTTACCGGAAGAAGGGCGATAACGGAAAAGCCATCGCTTACTGCTGGAAAGTCCTGGAAAAGAATCCCCAGGGCGACGTGAGCGGCCAAACCATAAAAGAGATAAAGAACATCGGAGACTCTTATTTCAGGGCGGGAAACTACAGGGAAGCGATGAAAACCTATCAGGAAATAATCTATACCGGACTAATAGGCAACATCGAAAATGATTTCAAGAAAGAGGTGTTGGGATTCGGAGAAAGCTTGGACACCCTCGGTAAAGAAGTCCTCCGACAGAAGGCGGACTTCTGGAAAACCTACCTTGCCTTATCTCTGGACGAGGACAACATTTCTACCTATGAGAGGGTGAACAAAGCCATTCCGGCAGGCCTGGAAAAGACAATATCCGGTTCATATCTGGCGATAGACGCTCTATCCAAGGGGAGTATCGAGAAAGCCTACCAGTATGCCTTGTCTTCCTGCGAAAGCTACAAGAAGAGCTATCCCTCAGACCCCAGAACCTCCAAAATGGAAGAGACGGTTACCGCGCTCCTGCAGCAAGACGCAACTTTTGGAAAAGAACTCTCCCAATATGAGGAAGCCTTAAAAAATCCCTTGAACGAAGAAGAAACCGCCGCGGTCTATTATGACCTGGCAAGAAGTTATTTCAAAAGTCTTGAGATAGGGAGTGCATTGAAAGTGTTCGCCAAAATAACGAGCGAATTCCCCAAAACAAAAGTGGCACCCCAGGCGCAATTCGGCATAGCCAAAATATATGACCAGTATATGGAGAACCAAAGCCTTGCCCGTTCCGCCTATCAAAAACTTATCGACCAGTATCCCAACCATCCCCTGGCCGCCATTGCCCTGGAGAGAGTAGTGGAAAAGTGATGAAAACGAAAGTCTTTGGCTTCGTCATCGCTTTCATCGCAATAGCCATAGTCGTAACCTTTGTCTTCTCCGGCAGATTTTTTAAAAAACCGCAAGAAAAGATTAAAGACGCTGTTTCCTTTTATCTTTCCGGAGACACCGAAAAGGCAGCCTCTCTTCTGGAGGAAATCAAGATTAGGGCTCCCCAGACACTTTTCTCCTGCCCCAAACTAACCCAGTTATTCCCGGAACAAGAACTCACCCCTTATCTTTCCCTGGTGGAAGAACAACCCGATAAACCGATAGGCTTTGTCGCCCTAAAAAGCACCGGGGAATTCTATCTTAAGAGAGGAGAAGTTGATAAGACGAAAGCTCTTTACCTCTTCACCAGCCTGAAGTACCCCGCCTCCTTGGTCGGCAGTCAGGTGAGCGTAAAGTCAGGCAGTCTCTCCTACGGCTTCTCCGGAACAAAGTCCCTTTCTGAAGCCTACCTCACTTCCGTAAGCCGTTACCTACAGAAAAAAGACTACAAAAAGGCAATCGCTCAGTTGCAGGCGCTGATTAAAGAAACACCGGCCGGCCAAGAGGCTGCGGTAGCACAGGAATGGCTCGCCGCTTTATACCTGAACATCAAGAAACCAAAACCAGCAGCCAGAATTTACCAAACCCTTCTTTCGCAATACTGCGCGGCGGAATTAAAAACAGAAGATAAAGAAGTAAGAAAAATATACCAAAAAGCAAATGCACTATTTGCCAGGGGAAGATGGAACAAAGCCATTTCATTGTTCAAAAAAATTGCAGAACAACACCCCGAAAGTTCTTACGCACCCCCATCCCTTTTAACCATCGGAATCATTGAGGAGAAATTCCAGGGAAAGGAAGGAAGGTCGGACATCGCCTACCAGGAGATTATAAATACCTACCCCAAGACCTATGCCGCCAGACTCTCTCTCCAGAGGTTGACGGAGAAATACAGACCCAACCAAAAAGAAGAGAGCGAAAACATACGAATTCTAAAAGAAATAGCCGAACAACATCCTGACACAAAAGTAGGTACGGAAGCCAGATATAAATTAGCAGACGAGTATTACCTGACAGGCGACCTTCCCTCTGCTTTCATTGAATACCAAAAGGCCTTAATCCAGGACCCTACACACCCATCAGCCCCACAATCCCTAAAGAAAATAGCCCAGTTCTATTATGACAAAGGAAGGTTTGATCTGGCCGGAATGGAATACGAAGAACTCTTGAACAAGTACTACCCAAAAGACAAGGGAAAACCAACCTATGCTAATGAAGAGACCGAACCATCCGAAATTGAATACCTCACCGCCTTATGCAAAACAAAAGATAAAGACTACAGACCCGCCAAAGAAGACTTAGCCAAAGCTTCTTACTGGGAAGGGTATTCGCTGTATAGGGAAGGAAAACGCGACGAGGCGGTGAACGTTTTACAAAAAACAGCCAGAAAATATTCAGATTTGGAAGAGGGGGCAAAGGCACAGTATCTGATTGGTTTGATTTATACTTCAGAAAATAAGACAGACCAAGCAGAAGAAAGTTTCCAAAGGTTAAAAGAGGGATTTCCCAAAAGCCTTCACGCTTTGAGAATGGCAACTAAAGAAGAAGAAAAAATAGTCCAACAGGTAAAATCATGGGATAAGCCAGAAAATTATCAAAAAACAATAGCCCATTACGAAAAGATTAAAAAAGAAGGGAATATAGATATTGACACGCTTCTTGACGTTGGACTTGTCTACATTAGATTGCGTAGATTCAACGATGCAAGAGAAGTTTGTCAGAGAATCATAACCGGTAGTTACCCGAGAAGCGAAAAAATGGTACAGGCTCAATTTATGATGGGCGAAATCTATTACGAAGAGAACGATTATGGTAAAGCGATAACAGAGTGGCAAAAGTTAATGGATTACTACCCTCAATCCGAAAGTTTAGTAGCCGATGCTCATTACCGGGTTGGATTATGCTATAACATGCAGGGCAATCCGCAAAAGGCGAGAGAGCAATTTGAGATTTTACTAAAAGCAGGAGGTGGAAAAACTGCACCCGCCTATCTTTCTTACCTTGTTGCCGAATCATATCAGAAAGAAAACAATTTTCCTTTGGCCATAGCAATGTATCAGAAAACAATGGGGAATTACCCCTCAACCTATTGGGCGTATCGTTCGCAACTCGCGATCGGACTTATATATTTTCAAATTCCGAATTATGACAAAGCGATCAAAGAACTTTCAAAAATTGTAGATGCGAAAATATACAATGAGCGGCGAAAAAGTTGGGAAAGTTTTTCGGAATCCCCTACCGCTCAATATTACATTATTCAGTGTTACGATAAATTGAGGAATGAAATTAAAGTAAGAGAAGAAACCAGAAAATTGAAGGAAGAATTTCCTGAAAGCCATTATGTAAAAATGCTGGAAGAAGAAGGGAAAAATGCCGAAAGGCAAAAAACAGAAGAAATAATTACTTCATACAAAGAAGCAACACAGAAATATTCGTCCAAAGAACTTTCTGCTTCCGCCCAATTCAAAATCGCCGAGAAATACTATTCCCTGGAAAACTATTCCCAAGCGATGAACGAATACAAAAAAGTCCTCGAAAACTATCCAGATACAGACTATGCCCTAAAAGCCTTCAGAAAAAGAGTTGAATATTACTTCGGCAAAAAAGAATACCTGACAGGTTTGGAAGATTACCAGAGAATCGCCAATAAATTTGGAATCCAGAAAGAGACAGAACCCATCATTAACGATGCCAAAAGAAACAAGGATTACCTCAAAGCAAAAGAAAAATGCGACGACATTATCAACCTTGCTTTAAAACTTGAATCAGACCAGATAGTAAAAAACCTCAAAAAAATAATAATAGAAGAAAATTCTGATAGCAAGGAAGCCATAGAGGCCTCATACAAACTCGCCCAGAGATACGGCACATTGGGCGCACCACAGTCTGCCTACTTGGAATACCAGAGAATAATAGACAAATACCCGAATTCTCCTTATCTCATCCCATCTCTGTACCAAACAGCCAGCTACTACGAAAAGACCAACGACTACAAAAGAGCAAAAGAAGATTACCTCAAGATACTAAAAGAGCGCATCAAAACCGCAGACAACTCCCCCATACTAAAAGTGAAACTAAATGCTTTCTCCGAAAGAGCAAAAACAGTTCAAACCACAACAGACCTCCGGGGGATAATAAAGGAATGTGAAACCCTAGTTCAACAAGAGGTGAAGAACAAAGAAAGGCTGAATATGGATAGGATGGTAACGCTTTACAGAGGAATCCTTGAAAGGGATCCTAAAAGTAAGTTGGCTCCCAAAGCTCAATATGAACTCGCTGAAAGATATTTGGCTCTTGGAGAGCGCGAAGAAGCCCTTTGGGCTTACAATAAAGTTTTAGAAAATTACCCAAAGAGTGCATATGTTTCGGCGGCGAATGAACGGATAAAGCAACTCAAACAAATAAGCGGAATAATTTAAGGTGCCCGATATGCTGCTGTAGATTGTTCTTCTTCTGAAAAGGTAGGGGGGGGAGGCTTCAAGAAATAATTAAGAAAAACAACAACAATCCGAAATTTCACGTTCATTTCTCTGACAGGTTTTCTCGATTTGTTTTTCTGAACCCCACCCAATATTTTTTTATTTTGGTCAATAGATAACAACCTACAAATCGTATCACAACATACAACAACCATATCGAAACAAAACTTATTTTGAAAGCCAATTCCCCTTTTATCATTTGTTCCAGACCTTTAGGATAATGGTTCCCTACAAAACCCTGGAAACCAAAACTAATTAAAATTGAAAGTATAAATATTAACAAGAGTTCTTTTACTCGTACCAGTTTCATTGTTTTTATCTTCTGCGACTGAAGTTTTCAGGAGACACCTTTTGCAATTCCTTGCACCTCAGCGGGAGATGGCGTTTTTCCTTTTTTATAGTATTCTTCTATTAACCTTATCAGCACTTTCGGAGATGGATCGTTTGGATTAATAGCCATGATTCTTTTTTGAACTTCTATGGCTTTATTATAGTCTTTCAATTCAATATATATCCCGCCTATCATTCTCCAACAGATACTAACCCGCCAATCATTGGGATAGGTTTTTATCATTTTCCCATATTCTTCGATCGCCCTCTGAGGATCTTTGAGTTGAGACTGATAGATCGCGGCTATACGGTATTGAGCATCTGAAGCTGCCTTTGTTTGTTGGAATTCTTTAACCAATGTGTTCAGTGCTTTTATTTCTTCTGTGCTGTTTCCCGTTTTTCGATGTATCTCAGCAACCTGTTGCAATCCACGCACGGATGGTTTTGTGTCCGACAATCTAGCCAATGCGTCCTCGCGTGTTTTTCTCGCTAAATCTGGCTTTACAAATTTTTCATATATATCAGCCATCTGCGTCTGTGTTTTTGCTATAAAAATATCATCCTTAGAATTATCAGCCGCATCTTTAAATGCTTGCATTGCTTTATCTAAGTCTCCAATATTTCCATATATTGAACCAATTTGATAATAAGATTCGGCTTTAAATTTGGTATGATGTTCTGCTATACATCTGTATACTTCTATGGTTTTTTGCGGAATATTCTCTAATTGAGAGGAACTAAGATACATCATTTTTGTTGTTGTTTCTGCTACTTGGGGGTCTTCGGGATACGTTTTAACCAAATCCAGATATGTCTCGACCATTTCTTGATATTTCTGCGAGTAAAAATACCCTAATGCAATTTTTGTTTGAATATCTTTTTTGTATTGGGGGTATTTGATAAGAAGTGTTTTCATCTCCTTAATTGACTGCTCGTATTCTTTCTGATTCCAGTAACATAGCGCTATGCGTCTTAAAATAAAACAACGGATGTTTTCATAGGAAGGACGATCAACCAATTTTTTGTATGCATAGACCGCCTTATCATAATCCCCTAATCGATAATAATTATTCGCGATATCAATTTTTGCTCCTTTTGCTTCGTTGCTGTTGGGGTAAACCTGGATGATTCTATTGTCAACTCCGATTGCCTCATTAAATTTTTCGCTGTTTATTAGATTGTTCCTCTGTTTCCTCATTTCCTGTAGGCTTTCTTTTTCACTATTTGCCTGAATATCATGCGTATTTAAAAACAACGCGCCCAATAACATAAGAGGAAAAATAAACAACAAAGCGGATTCAATTTTTTTTCTCATAGGTATATCCTCCTATTGTTTTCCTCTTCGTGGAAAGCGCAACCTTGTTAGAAGGGCTCCACAAAGAAAAAACCGCGGCTAAAAAATCTAAGGTGTCCCATATACATTGAGGGCATCCCAAGTATATCCATCTTGTGCACTGTTGTAGCCTGCTGCCGGCCAGTCACCTTCTTCTGAATCGAAGTAAACATCAACAAATTCTGTTGCATTTAACCCATTTGCTATTACCCATGGGGCCCAAAAAAGTGGATCAGGGAAAGTGTAAGCAGGGGTATTCTGATAAAAATTGCCATCCCTACAATTGAAATATTGATACATCGGAGTAGGATAATCTGGTCCAGAACCCCAATCTACTGCATAAGCATTCTTTAACGTCAACTGTGATAAGCGTACAGAAAAATGGTTAGGCCATATATTCCATGTTCTTACTACATTAACACTGAAACTACCAATATTAGGGTATACCCTTACCGTGGCATCTGCACTAAACAGACCATCATAAGTTACTGTAACTAAATTACTATATTTTGGAAATGAAGGAGCCGTAAAAGTGGAAGAGGCGCTTCCGCCATACGGATTCATATTTCCATAATCAGTATCCCAAACGACTTTTGAAGGATCCATAGATAATTCATTTCCTAATTTGTCACATATTTTTGCAGTAAAAACTTGAGTTCCCCCGCTGTACATTCCTTTTGAAGACGGAGAAATCTTTAGGGCATAAACGGTAAATGCTTTTGACCCCCCATCTATCGTCGTTACGGCATCCCCCGCATAAGAAAGACTATAAATATTACTAACCAAGAAAGCAAAAAGAACTGATATAATTAGGAAAATATTCTTTTCCACGCCCCCTTCTTTAACAGATTTGATAAATTTATTCATTGTTTTACCTCCCCTAAATTACTTTTCAGCGCTTGTGCCAATATCCCACCTGTAATCTCCTCCGATCAGGGTTTCTCCCTTGGTGTTTTTGGCTTTCTTTCCATCTATGGTAATGGTATAGGTAGTATTGGGTTTGAGACCTTCTGCTTTAAGTGTAATGGTATAGTCATCCTCCCAGCCGAGAGGTTCCAAGTTTGCATTGTTGTTGATGGAGAAGGCGGTCTGTGGACTGCACCCTTAAAACTGGACACTTGTGTTAGAATACCTGGTAGAGCCTAATCGCCCCCAACCGGGGGCAGAAAGGAACTACCATGAAAGACAGAAGAATCTTTACCCCGGAATTTAAACGCCG
>JBAZEZ010000003.1:0-130101 GCA_041653615.1 Candidatus Ratteibacteria bacterium | reverse complement strand
TTTTAAGACATTAATTATCTGCTCTTCCGTATACCGCCCCTGACGCATTCTGTACCTCCTTGGTTGTTATGTTTTATCACGGCAGGATTCTAATATCAAGTGGTACAGTTTTCGGGGGGAAGGTCAGGTGGGCTCTATCTACCTTCAAGTGATGCAGTTCAGTGAGGGGGGCGCGTCAGTGTCGCTCTATTCGTACATTATCGACAAACCATTTACTACAAGGTTCTTCACTCGGATATGAGAAATGCCATCAATTCGATCCAAAATGAATACTTGGAGATAGGAGTACTTCTTGCCGTTTTCAGGTATCTTTAGGTCATACATAATGCCAGTGTCTGCATAGTCAAGAACGAATGATCGTATCTTTTCTTGTTTTGAAAACTGGAATGCTCGTGAAGAGATGCTGTCGGTAATTCCGAAAATAAGCATCTGTTTTTCAAAATCAACCGGCAAAAATTCTTTCTCGATTCCGTAGGTTTTCTTGAAATCGGCAAGTCCATCTTTGGATTTGATCTGTCCCGAATAGACCCTGTCCCCTTTGTCGCGTGTAATCAATGCTGAAAATATTTCTTGCACTTTTATTTGCACATAAAACTCTGGTGATGACTCCGATGACGCGGCTGCAACTGTGATGCCAACGAGGAATATGGAAACGAAAAAAAGTCCGAAGTATCGGTTCATGATAGTTTCTCCATTTGTTACCACACCATTCAGTTTTTAACCGGACAGTAGTAATTCCGGGTTATACATTAAATGTTGTCTTACTTTACCTCCCAGTCGATGTCGTCTAACGCCGGTTTGGTTTCACAATCCCTGCCGGCCATTGTCATCCACGAGATTCCGGCCGACACTGTACACTATGACGCCAGTCTCGCCACTTTGCGGCGTCTTCCCCAAAATCCCGCCCGGTAATTTTTTGGAGGGCTTCCGCCGAACATTTTCTCACAACCCAATTTACATCGTCCAGAGCGAGAATCAAAAATTCTACTGCCCGGACATCATTTATTTTGGCGAGGGCGGCCGCGGCATTCCAGCGAACTACGGAATAAGAGTCGTGCAAAGCGTCTATAAGGGGTTCAACCGCCCGCTTGTCTTTTATTTCTCCCAGCGCCCAGACAGCGCATTCTCTCACCCTTCGGTCAGGGTCATGCGTTACCGGGACAAGAGGTTCTACGGCGCTGTAATCCCCTATTTTTCCAAGCAGGACCGCGGCGCTGAATCTGTTTCTATAATCTTCTTCCTGCAGGGCTGCGCAAAGCGATTTTACGGCCGGCCGGCCTATTTTTTCCATTATTTCTACCATAGGACGATATGTAAGCCAAGGCCAGCCCTGGCTTAGAAGAGAAACGAGGGGTTCCGCATAAGATGCGTCAATATTACTGTTCCGGTACAAAGCCAGAACTAAACGCGATGTTTCACTTGCCGTGTAGCGCTTATCTTTAAATGATTTCAGGGCTGAAGAGATGATTTGTTTTACCCGCGGATTTTTGAAGACGGCCAGAGCATAAAAGGCGGAAAGCCGAACGTGGATATCGGAATCGTTTAAAGCGGCAACCAACGGTTCTACGGAACGTGCGTCTTTAATCTGTCCGAGCGAACCGGCGGCAGCTTCACGCACCCCAACCTCCGGGTCGTGCAACGCTGATATCAGGACATTTACTGCCCGCCGGTCTTTAATGTCTCCAAGTAAACGAGCGAAATCTTTACGGTTTTTGTTTCCATTTTTTTGGAGAATTTTCATTAGCGGAATTACGGCATATTTCCCCATTTGTTCCAAAGGTATTGCAACGTTGTGGTCGTACAGAAATGCAAACGCCGGTTCTATTGCCCGGGGTTCTTTAATTTTCAACAATGAAGATACTGCGCTCTTTTTGAGTCCTTCGTCTTTTACTTCCAAATAACCCAGTAAAATTGCACGGGCGTGTTCTCCTTTTATGGAACCAAGCGCTTTGAGCACAGACGATTTGATGTCGTTATCTTTATCGTCTCGTAAGATGCGCGCCAAAGGTTCTACTGCTCTTTCATCTTTTATCCGTCCGAGTGATTCGATGGCCCACTCTTTCAATCGGTCAGATTTATCATCGAGAAAAGAGATAAGTCCGGGGGTTGTTTTCTTATCTCCGATATTTCCTAAGGCTATGATGGCTTGTTCTTGCACATCTATATTCTTGTCTAGTAGCAATAGAAGTAAGACGCCTGTCACCGCAGGGTTTACGTGAATAGTTTCCTTTACAAGGCCCTCACTCGGGTTCTCCACCAAACGGGGTTCCGGCACTAATTTTCTTATCAGCTCTTTTTTAATTTCTGAAAATCGGGAGTTTTGCATCAAGGTTATTTTTTCTGTCTCATTTCCATTTTCCACAATTTTCGATTCTTTATGGTACTGAACGTCCGCTTTAAGTTCGACGCCGACTGGAATCACGAAAAGAATTAATAAGAAGAGCGTTAAATTAAAAATAAGGCGGTTCGCTTTTTGAGACAAAACGCGTTTTTTTGTGTACAGATGGAAAAGCGTATTGAAAAATAAGGCTTCAAGAATAAAAAACCCGGTTGCGTATAGTAGAAGATGCAATCCTCTTGTTGAAAAGCTCGTCACACTCATGCCGACTCGAAACACGTCATTCATTGATGAACTTTCAATTATCATAGAAGAAATGATAAAGACCGTCGTGCTTATTAATCCTGCAAGAAAGCCGCCCGTAACGGCGAAGAGATAACGGTTTTTAGGTCTTCTGGTCGGAGAGAGCCGTTTATAAGAAAAGATAAAAACAAGCGCGAAAACACTGGCAGTATTTATGAAATCAAAAGCCAATGTTCCCGGGCAGGCGTTTTCAGGTAGTGGGGCAGAGTTTGTTAACGCCCCGCAAATGAACGATTCCATCAGGGCAAGACACAATCTGGATGAAATTCTACTCGTTTTCATGTCAGGATACTCCGTAAAGGATTCGTTGCTTCAAATACCAGCGGCCCAGTTTTTTTACATACAAATCATAGAATCCGAAACCAGCACACCAGTTGCTTTGGTTCCAACTGCAGAGCAGCGCCTTGTCCATATTTCGGTTAAAACCTACGCGGGAGAAGTTAAAAATACCCAGCGCCGCGGGGAATTCCTTGTCAAATGCTTCCCATCCGCCTTTGCCCGCGAAAAATTCCGACGCGCCTCTTTGGCTGAGGAGAAGGTATTTTATCTTCAAGTTGAAGGAGTCATCCAGGGGGTAAGATTCTTTATTGACCCGCTTAAATTCATCGAGGACATCGGCATCAACCCGCAGTTTTACAGGTGAATACATGTCAACTAATTTTAACGGGGCATCATTTTCCTGACTGAAAGGAGAAGTGTAATCGTCGATAACAAGCAATTCAATTTTATTAAGCCAGAAATCGCCGCCGGCATTCGGGCTGGGAATAAAAGAGTTAAGCAGCGCTGAATAGACCGCGTATTCTTCTTTCCGGACCGGAATTTGAAGCGGCGTGCCGCTTCTATTTTCGGTCGGGCTAAATCGCGTCTCAAATTTTTCCCTTATCAGTTCGTAACCCCTAAAAGACCAGATTCCAATTAAAATCAACAATGAACCCGACGCTGCAATGAACAGAAGTCGTTCCTTTTTTTCCTTTGACGGCTTTAGCCAATAACGTTCGGCGCAAGAAAAAAGCGGCGGGAGCGCCAGATAAGAAACGAAAATAAGGGCGAAAGGGAAAATTAATTCGCACGGCCGGGAAAAATAAAGAGCACGGGCGCCGCCCGCAAGATACCAGAATAACAACAGTATGCTTGCTGCTGCCAAGCCCGTGATTGCCCCTTGCATTAAAGCAAACCGGCGATGAGAATCCGGTGCGCGCTGCGGGGAACGCCTTCTCCAGGTGAATAAGAAAGATATGACGAATACAGCTATTGAGGGGATAAAATCATCAACGAGAACCCGGAGTCGGCTGTAATTGATAAACAGTAAAACCATGAGCCAGAAGGCGGCAATGGCGGATTCGAGAAGAGACAAGAGCATTTTTACTGACATTCTGGTGCGCATAGAACTGTTGGTGTTGAGTTCTAAATTTTATTTCTTCGTGTTCTTTCCTATCGTTTCTTCGATAAAATAAAGTTTGCCCTTCTGCACGGCAAAATAGTGGATGTTTTCAGAAAAATCAAAGAACACTCTTTCGTCGCCAATAAAACGATAAACATCATAATATTTGCCTTCTTGACCGTCTAATACAACGCACTCCTTGTTGCCGATCCTTGCCCAGTAAGCAACGTGTTTGCTATCTGGACTGAAAACGATGCCCCCTATGGCATTATAGTTTTCCCTCGCTGCCATCAATCACTGCGAAACGCTCTCTGGTGGCCGACCACACATCCCGTTTTTGTCCGGAACCGGCTGTATAGGCCAGTCGTTTGCTATCCGGACTAAAGACACAAGGACTCACGAAATCGTAATATTTCTCCTCTTTTTCATTTACAACTACACAACATCCGTGGCCCGTATCGGCCACATACGCCAGTTTCTTACTGTCCGGGCTGAAGGCAGGACGGCCAGAAACGCCGCCTACGCCCACTTCATTTCCAATCGAGCAATAAGGTTTTCCTTCTTGTCCATCCACCACAACTAATTCTTCGGTGTAGGAATTTTTGACCACATATGCCAGATGCTTACTGTCCGGACTGAATATTAAATCTCTCCTGATTTCGTTATATTCTTTTTCTTTCTGTCCATTTACTACCATAAACTCCTTGTGCCTTTGTTTTCCACTTGAAAACATTACATGAGCCACCTTTTTACTGTCCGGGCTGAAAACGGTCGGCCCTAATTGTGCATCACCACTTATTTCCTGCCCATCTATCACAACAAAACGCCCGCGGGCTTTTGGCTCCACAAGATACGCCGCTCTTTGACTATCCGGGCTGAGAAAAATGTCTCCTACGAAACCGTCGTAATATTTTCTTTCCTGTCCGTTCACGACGATAAACCACTCGTCATCATTTTGGGTTGAGTCCGAATAGACCAATCTTTTACTATCCGGACTGAAAACGATATTTCTAGGATGGTTGCATTTCTCGCGTTCTTGTTCATTCACTACGATAAACCATTTTCCATCGACCCGACCCGGATATGCAAGAAATCTGCTGTCAGGGCTATAGATAATCGGTCCAATGGAAACATATTTTCCTTCCTGCTCGTTTTCTACGATGCGACATCCATGACCTATATCAGCTGCATACGCTACTTTCTTGCTGTCAGGACTAAATACAGGCGGACCTTCCAGGCCGCTTTCTCCTATATCGCTGCCGATTGTTTTATATGCTTTCCCTTGGTGGCCATCCACCACGGCCAGTTCATTTCCTCCAACTTTCTCTATCCATGCTACGCGTATGCCATCTGAACTGACTGTGAATGTACCCCTTTTGCATGTGGCGGAGTCAAACCGGCCAATAAGTTTTTCTAACGCGGTTCTTTTAAAACCCACTTCTCCCGCGTATACTGTGGCGGTCAAAAAAACAATGATAAGAAGAATAAAATTTGTTTTTGGATATTTTTTAATTCGTTTAATAAAAATATCCATGCTTGTTCTCATATTTTAATAATTGCCATATCAGGTATATTTCGCCAAACATGAGAAATTACCTCACCATAATTATTTCTGTTTCTTTCAATCAATCTGCTCTTGGAAGGTCGGGACACCCTTCATCTAAATCTTTGTAAGAAGCCCACCCCAGAATATTTTTCGTGTTTTCACCAACAGCCAATCGCCTTTCTCCAAGACGATTAATAATTCATCGCCAAGCACTACTGTTTCGATAACCTGAGATTTCTTGTTGGAAGAGGAAAAAAGGGGGAACGGTTTGCCGACTTTTACGAAAATTCCGACCCAGTAGAAAGGTTGCGGCATTGGTTTAAGGTGGTATTCGTCATCAATAAAATACTTATCATGCCGGCGCCATGAACCCCACCAGTCTTCCGTGTATATAAAACCATCTCCGCTGATGGACGAAGAACTGCAAATTTCTCCAATAAAGATACAATCCTTTCCATTGTAATGATAATAGTGGTCGGTTGGGTCATCGCTTGGGCCCATGCTAAAAACGTATATTTCTTTAAATTTATCTTTCTCGTCAATATCAACTATTCCCGTCTCGTCAACGCCGGGATCTATGATGCGATCCGAAAACACTTTTTTATCGTTGATGAAAATATCATATTCAGAATCATGCGGTAGAATTAAGACTTTGTCCTTTTTGCCATCACCATCAAGGTCCTCTTCGAAAACGAGGGTATTCTCCTTTATTCTTTTGGTGCCGGTTGAATCATGTTGATATCGTTCTATTGTTTTTTGAAACCCTCTCGATTCTTTTTTAACACCTGCTTGATAAGAAACCACATTCAACATTTTCGGCAATTTGCTCCAGTCCGCTTCCGGGTGGAGTTCCTTCCCGGCATAAGACACCAAGCAGTTTTGTATCTTCATTGTTTGGAGATTTTGTTCAAGGGCCTTCACGGTCGTTTCAAGTATTTCCATCTTGGTACATGGCGTCATCCTCTCCTGCAAATTGTTAAAAAAGTCTGTCATTTTAGAAACATCTAAAACAACTATCTTTCTTTCATCTTTAGCGCCACTTGGACTTGAGATAATTTTAAAGTTAGAAAGGGAAGCGACATTTAAGTTTTCACTTCTGCAGTAACGGGGTGCTTTTTCATTCGGCACACTGTTGACAACATATGGCCAACAGGTAGCCATAATTTCGCTTTCTGGCGTGGAATACTCTGTTTGAAAAATTACTTTTCTAACAACCAATCCTTCCTGAGGAACCAACAATGGCACAAAAACTTCGATAAAATGAACTTCCGTGGCGAGACTTTCTGGTTGAAATGAAAACAATGATAGTCCGAGTAAAGACACGGCCAAAATTTGATTAAGTCTCATTGTTCTGCCTTTCTCTTTCAAAAAATCCCATGTTTATCTTTACACGCGTTTATTTCAGGCATTGCGCTCAAAAATAGATGGAATAAACGAGGCGTAATAATGCGGGGCAAATAGTATGTTTTTATTCTGAAAATTAAGATTCCCGTAAAGATGGTCATTTAAAACCACGGCCTGCTTGCATTCCGGGTATTTCTTAAGGAATTGCTTGATTCCAGCAGGTATTTCCATCGCGTCCATTTTTGATTTGACTTCAACCGCAATCGGAAGCCGGTCCTGAACCAGAACAAAATCGACCTCGTCCTTTTCCCGAGTGCGCCAATAGTAAATCTCCTGGGAAACCTTCAGGTTTTCCTGCATCTGGTGCAAAACAAAACTTTCCATTAATTCACCTTTATCCGGCCTCTGGTTCAATCCCCGGAAGTCGCGCAGAATGGCATTCCGTATCCCGGTATCAAAATAGTATATTTTATTAGTTTGCTTCAACTCCCGGCCCCGGTTTGTAAAGAACGGTTTCAGGATATCCAGCAGAAACATCTGGTTCAGTATGGCTAAGTCATTCCGGACTTGTCGCAGGGAATAATTAAGATCCCGCGAAATGTGACTCTCACTTAAGAGACCGCCTTCCTGTCCGGCCAACAAAATAATCAACCGATTAAAAGAGAGGATGTCCTCTTCTCGCAAAAGCGCTTTGATATCCTTCTGAATGTAGGTCACCACTAGGTCCAGGAGCAGACGCTTCTTTGCGTCGATTCCTTTCTCGTGAACCAATCCCGGCAGCCCTCCGAAAATGATATACTCCTCCAAGTGTTTTCTTAAGACAGAATGAGTCCGGGAGGCAACTTCGTCATTGATGTTTTTAGGCAGCCGAATTTTAGGAGATTTACTCGGCAACCATTCAGCAAATGACAGCGGAAAGAGGCGGTAAAGACGCCGCCGGCCAGCCAGACTTTCTTTGAGGTGCCGGTGCATCTCCACCGCGGAAGAACCGGAAGCATAGACTTTTACCCCTTCGCAACCATCGTATATTGATTTGAACAATTTTGTCGCGTTGGACAAATAGTGAAATTCGTCTATGAGAATAACCTGTTTCCCCCGGCAAAAGTCTTTTAGTATCTCTCCGGAATCCCGGGAGAAATACTGGGCGTCGGCAGGCATTTCCAGATTAAAATAACGATGATTAACCTTTATTTTCCGGCAATATCGGGCCAGTTCCCTTAAAAGCGTGGTCTTACCGACCTGGCGCGGCCCGATGAGAATTCCAATTTCTTTTCGGGCAATGTCAGAGATAATTTCCTTATATACTGCGCGTTTGAGGTTCATTCTGACATTCTATACGATACCGTATAATTTGTCAAACGAGGCTTGTTAAGTGTGACAGGAACCAGCGATTTTGGGGTGAAAGACGAGCGGCGCCAACTCCCTCCTCCGTCACTTTATACCTCATTGAAAACAGCATAAAACCACAGCCATGCTCCGCTACATGCCAAACACAAGGTAGTGATTGCAAGAAGCGTCCATCCTAGAAAATATCTTTCGCGGCGAATTAAGTAGATTACGCAAAAGGACGGGAGCGCAAACGCTATCAAACAAATAAAAAACCAACCGTATGCCCATGCATATACTAACCAATTGGGTGGAGAGGGAAAAGGACTTAATACAAACTGCATACCGTCGTTAAAGGGAATAAGATGCAAACGGTGAATTCTGGCAACTCCCTCAAAACCAAGAAAAAATCCGAGTATATTTGACAAAATAGCCGCGATTGCCAAACCCCACATTGATTTGGTCATATATGACCTTTCCCTAGAAAATTAGGCCGCGTATAATCAAAGTGGACCTATCCACGATGTCAATTCCCCCTTAGGATAATTTTTAATTGCGATAGTAAATCTTTATTCGGGAAATTCCTTTTTTCCGCGGCCTGAATAACCTCTTCCAGTTCTGTTTGATGCAAGAATTTCCTATTTTCTTTTTTTGCTATTTCACGTAAATAGAGATAAGAGGCGACTTTTATTTCAAACGGTACCGGAATTAATCCGTAATCATTCTCGCCCTGGGAATAAAAATCAAATTCGGCCCAGCTGTCTGGCTTAGGATTGGAAAGACTCCCAATTAATTCAAGAAGAGATTTTTCGGCTGCATCCAAGTTGCCGGATTTATAAATAAGGCAGGCGCGGCGACATAGAGCATACGCCACATACTGGGAAGAATACATTTGTCCAGATATTGCCACCATTTTCTCATAGGAAACAACTGCTCCGGCGTAATTTTTTACCTTTTCTTCAAGCCTTCCCTGTAAATCATAAAACCTCATTTTTCTCAAAAAGGAATAATTGTCCCCCCTTCCTATTTTAATCCCCGTTCCTTCTTTGCAATACTTGTTGCATAATTCATAATCATCTTTGCTGAAATTATCCTTTCTGATGAGGGTATCTGCCAAAAAGAAAGCGGCGACCAAAGAATCTTCATATTTAACGGCATTCTCTCTTGCTTTTTTAAAGTAAGATATTGCCTCTTCATCTTGCTTTTGGAAACGGCGGATGAGGCCCAGGTGAAAGAAACAATAATTTCTTATCTGCAGGTCAGGGTTTTCTTTTAAAACCTCCTTAAGTATCCCGGCAGACGCAAAAACCCGTTCCTCTGAAAACGGCGAAACTAAGGCAGACCACCTCTTCCTCGTAATCCATCCTGAGAGCGGGTCAAACAAATCCCCTCCCGATAAAATTTTATCGGCAAGACGGAATTCCCAGTAAAAATCCTGTAATTTCTTTATGGTAGAAACCGGGGTAAGAACCGAATCACCGCCAAACATTTTATTGAGCAGTATCTGCCAGATATTGCGGAAGATAAGCCCTTTATATAACTCACAACCAGACCGGGAGAGGTGAATATTGAAAAGTTCATAGATTTCGCCGGAAAGAATAAGGGTGCCGTTGGGCAAAGGAATTGAAACGGCGACCGGATAACCATTTGCATTCTGAATAATAACCTTCCCTTTTTCAGCATAAATCGGCGGCCCTTTTATGAAAAACTTTTCCCATTGCCAATTCCAGGTCGGGGAATCCGAAACTGAAGAATGATAATCCAGGTGGGTATCTATTACATCCTTAAATACGCCGGGCACAAAGACCGCTTCTGAATAAAACTCTTTTTTATCGTCAACATAACAATTGAACTGGGAAAGGAACGGGTTAATTTCAGGAATCCTATCGCTTTTTCCAGGAATTATCAGGATAAAGACCCCATTATCCAGCCCGGCTATTATTTGGGAAAAAAGAGACGGCTGAAAACCATACCTGCCGTTTTTGTCCTCCGAGATGAAGGAATTGAAGTGAAGAATGATAAGTTTATACTTGGACAGATTGCTCAAATCCGTTTCCTTGGAAAAAATATCCGTGCCCCAGCCGATAGAATCTAACGTCTCCTTCAGGCCTTCTAATTCAGCGTCCACCAATACTCTGGTCTCCTTAGTTTTCTGTGAAAATAGGTTGTTCTTCTCTACTTCTTCCCCGGGTGCTTCCCTCTTCAAACCGAATTCAGATTCAAGACGGGAACGAATACTCTTTGGCGTAACATTACTTATCAAATCACCTCTGATGCAGCGAGAAGTCAAAGAATTAGGAACTTTCTCTATAATCTTCGCTAACTCTTTTTCAACCAAATCGTGGTCAAAATCTCCGGGGATATTCTTGATAACATAACAATTTGCAAGGGCGTCCGGATACTTTCTCACCGCCTCTTGAACTACAGATAGAAATTCTTTCTGCTTATCTATGCTCTGTCTAAACCGCCCCCAAACCGAATCTGGCAGGAAGAATGGAAGTCCTCTTTCATACCAATTGTAATAGTTTTCCCAATCTAATCCCCAAGAAAGAGACCGGTTCACAGACTCCAGGCCTTCTTCTTTCGTAAAACTTAATTTACTCATTAAGAACGCCCAGCATAGGTCATTTTGGTACTCTGCCTCTGAAATTAATCCCTTTTCCTTTAAATTTATTAATTTTATTTCTGTTACTTCCCCTAAGAGATAAAGACGAGAAAGCAAAACTGCAGAATCTGTTTTTCTCCATTTTGAATCCTTGCTTTCGTAACCTTCATAAATAATTTTCTCCATTAGGGGAACTAACCGTACGGCAATTCCGGATGAAAGCATCCTCTTTCTGGCAAGACTTATTATATAAATTCTAAGAGTGTCTGAATAAATCAAAAAATGTTCGCTCCAGGAAGAGAGCCCCAGGTAGGTTTCGATTGCCTGCATCTCTTTTTCGGATTTAAAGAATTCGTATTTACCCGAATTGTAGTAGTACTCCTTAAGGATAAACCGGTAGAAAGAGAAATCGGGATAGAGATATAAGGCCTTTAGGATTTCCTGGTAGGCGGCGGCGTAATCTCCGTATCCTTTTTGCCTTAAATAATTATCGTAATAGATAAGTGACTCTACTTTGGGGGAATAGGTTTCATTCCCGCCACAGGTTTCTTTTCCGGCAGAACCCAAAATGTATTGTAAAATATCATCCTCTTTAAGGGAGGAAAAAGGGGAAGAGGTAGGAGATAATGTCTTGCTTTTGATATTACCCAATTCGGCAGTCTGCGGATTAATTGGGCTGTCGGTTGTACCTAAATCTCGGATGGCAATTGTTAACGATGCAGAAATATCATTTCTGAAAATCTGGTAAATTCTGGCGGGTTGCGCCGGGACTGGATTTTTCTGGAGTATCCTGTTCCAATCATCCTTGTTGGTGATAATCTCGCAGGACACTCCCCTTGACTGAAAATCATCCTTTAGTTTCTCCAAAAGAATGACTCCGTGAGGATAGTCGTAAATTATATTATCCACTACAACATCGTAATTGAAAAAGGTATGTCTGACATCCAAAAAAATAATAATCCGGGCGTTTTCTGGGATGGTCGCCGCTCTTTTCTCGCTGTCTTCCTTAAGATTTGTGCTCGTCTGCAAATACGCTGTTATTTCCTTCCCTGCCCTTTCCTTAATTTCAGAAAGGGTATAGGTAAAATCTTTTGTTTGACTTGTTCCCTTTTTCCAGTTATATAACCGTACAGAAACAACCAGATTTTCTTCTTTCTGTTCAAAATAGCCGCTCAGAATAAAATCCGTGGTTTCCGCTATCCCTCCTCTGCTTTTTTCTATCGGTGACATAAAACCCTGTTTGGAAAGCATAACCTCATTCAGGGCTTTTTCAATCTCTTCCCTTTCCAGCAGATTGCAGAAGCCTATTTTGGAGGATTCCGCAGTGATTAAATCTGGAATTAATTGGTCTAAATAATCCAATTTCCGGTCAGGTGTCCTGTTTTCAAACCAGAGGACCGCTACGGAAGGTTTTTTCGTTTCGGCAGAAAATGCAGGGTTGGGAACGAACACAGAAAGAAACAATGAGAGAACAAAAAAAGTAGTCCAACTCCATTTCCGTTTCATTTTAATCTTTGTTTCAGCCGGCCTACTTTTTGAATTCAAAAGTATTTTTATTGTTTTCCCACCAGTCCCGCCATTTCTTGGTGTATTCTTCGTTAAACTCTTTTCTAACCACCGTAGGATAACTACAAGGGAGATAGCCAGTTACGTTTTTAAGACTATTTATTGCTGACCTGAGGTATTTTTTCTCTTGGAGCAAGCCGATCAGAATGGGAATCCCGGTTTTTTCTTTGTTTTCAATCAGAAACGTGGCTGCCTGATACCTTATTCCCGGGTCTATGCTATTTGCCAAACTGTTTAATGCAGAAACGGCCTTTTCTTTCTTTTTAAAAATCAATAATTCAGCAACGGCTAATACAATCCTATCATTTTTATGCTTTAGCCCGTATTGCTCCAAGGCGGAGATAGATTCAGAGGTGCCTATTTTATTGAGGGCCTCCAAAGATGCAATCTGAACAATTAATGTTGTTTCGGTGTCTGTTTCCTGCCCAAGATAGTTCGTTAAAAGAGGAACCGCTTCTTCGGCTTTCAGGTCACCGAGGATTCGTATCGCATTTTGTCTTACCGGCTCGACATCCTTTTTTGCCGCGCCTATCAACGCGGGTAAAGATTTGATCCCTTCGTTTGAGATTTCTGCAAATGCAAATAAAGGGATAACACTTAATGCAAGAAATAGCATCAGAACAACCGGATATCTTTTCATAAATTATCCCCCCTCCCGTTTTTGGACAACTCCGTTTTATTTTGAATTTGGTTTCGACGAATTCCAGGCGTTTACCATGTCTGTTATGATCCGAAAAGAAATGTCTTCAGCCGCTTCCTGCAGGGCTTTCTTTGCGGCTACCTGTTCCGAAAGGTCAACTGCCGCCGTGGTTTCCCGGTCTATAGCCAAAATCTTGCCTGTATTTGAATCAACGGCTTTTATTTCCACCCGGCCTTTGCATGACACCAGGTCTTTCGTCCTCGTTCCATACTCACTGAAAGCCGCTCCTGTTATAATGACATCGGTCTTATTCTTGGGTATGGGAAGATTGGCGTTTTCGAGATATTCCAGCGCCCATTCCCGGAGTCCCGCTTCCGGTTTCTGAAGGACTTCAAACCCGCACTTCACCAAAATGTACATAAATTCTGTTTCTGCCGCCGGGTCAATGGTCGGCGTACCGAAATGTCTTTCCGGAATGACGACGGCCATCGAAGGAAGTTTCTTGCCTGCCAGTTTCTTCCGAAGGGCGGCAATCTTGTTCTCCACGGTTTCGGATTGGACGACGACCAAAGTATCTCCCTTCGCGTTAATTGTCTTGGCGATTTTGCCGGAAAGTTCTTCAACAAGCGGGGACAACTCACCGGAAAGGGAACCTTTGACTATTTCCGCATAGACCCTGCTTGTCTCTGTGCCGATAATCTTTATCGCGATGAACAGTTCTTTGTCAATGGTAAAAGCCCGTCCGACCACCAGAATTTGCGCGCCGGTCATCTTTCCGACGGCTATCGCCTGATTTTGGTCAACAACTCCCGCTATGTTCAACTTTAACTCATCCAGGACCGAATTCAGTTTTTCTCTTTCCACCAGCTTGAAATCGGAACCAACGGAAAGGTTGGCTGACAGTAAATCTGCAATGTTCTTTCCCAGGCCCGACCTATCCGTATCGCTGGTTTCAAAATTGAACACGGCCACGCTGAACGATTTCGCCTGGGCAATTCCGTTGAACAAGAGAAGAAACAACACCGATAAAATTATCTTCCGCATTACTTTTCCATTCGCCCTCATTTTGACCTCCGCTGGTTTAAAAACCACTGTTTCATCCCGAGTGTTTTTCTTTTCCGTCCCCAATCTGGATTCCCAAATTGGTTAGAAACTGCGAGATTGTCTGTAATGCCGCATCCTTTTTGTCGCTCTCCCAAAACTTTATCTGCGAAACGACGATTTCACCCTTATCAAGTTGAAATTTTGCTATGGCACAGGGGCTGGTAAAACCGTGGGCACTTCCGCTTTCCTTAAAATCCAGGATATAATTGGCAATCCTGTTCTCAGGGTCAATCTGTTCGCCTTCTGTCTTCATGAAAAGGTCTTTTAATCTGTCTTCGCTAACCCCCCGCAGGAGTTGGGCGGATTGGTCAATTTTGAGCGCCCCATCCAGAGAATAATCTCTCAGCAAAATGTCTGGCGGAAGGAGGTCTTTGAAATGTTCTAACGTTCCAGGGTTCAGATTGAGTATGAGAAGGAGCCCGCCATTTCTGACAAATTCTTTCAGGTTAGTAAAAAAACGCGGATTCTTTTTCAAGAGATACTCAACTTCTTCTTTGTCCGCGGAAACAATCAGTGCCTTATAGTGATCTTGGTTATCCAATACATTAGATATACCAATTTCCAATTCCCGGAAAAACTTCACAGGAACGCCTTCCGGGTCAGCAGCAATAAGTGTTTTCTTGAAAGGTTCGGATTCGGTAAGAGCGTATCTGACGAGATTTGCCAAGAGAATTCTGGCGACAGGTTCTGCCGCAAATTTTTCCAGCACGTCGTAACTGCAAAAAAGCCACCGTCCCCGTCCTACCGGGTATTCTACGAGAAAGGCCTTTTCTTCCTGCCGACCGGCATCGTTTGCCAAAATGCGGAGATTACCTTTCCAGTCTTTTATCGTCATCTCGTTCCCTGCCACCTTGCCGTCTTTCCGCCACCAACAAAGGTCATCTTCAGAGAGGTCATAAAAGACCGGGTGGCCCAAAGCGAATATTCGTGACAAACATAACGGTTCCTGCTGTTCCTCTCCTGCGGGAACAGCGTCGGCGTTTTCTAAAAAAACCGGGTCAAAAACAATGATATTCATTCCTCTTTCAATCTGCTGCCGAAAATAGTCCCGGAACGGAAACTTCTGCGGATCGGTCTCGAAAGAAAAAGCCTTCATTAATGCCCGGCCGTTAAGAATTAACAGCTTTCCATTAAAACCCTCCAGGCTCTTTATATTCGCATACAAAGGAATTAAATTCCAGCCGAATTCTTTAAGGTAAGGTTTTATCTCTTCATCGGGATCGTATAAGCCTACTTGCGACCTGGAGATGGCTTTATCAATGTCAAAAGAAAGTTTTTTAGGAAAGACGGTATGTTTAACCTCTTTTTCCTGCAGGAGAGATTTATTGGAAAAAAGGCTGATTTGCCACAGCAGTTCGACCCGGCAACGGGCTTTCGGTATCTTGAGCGTAAAAAGTATTTCTTTCGTCTCCCCCGGCTGAAGTTCAACGGCTGTTTTTCCTTTTTGAATTACTGCGGTCAGGGAGACGGTTTTCCAGGAAATCACTAAGTCTTGCACAGTTGGGAGTTGATTTTTCAACACAACCGTTCTGGCAACCTTTTCCCCGGAAAAAAAGTGACCTGGTTTTTCCGGAATATCTAAAGTTATGTTTGGAGCAAACGCGGGTATCTCTACGGGTAAAATCCATAATCCAGACAAGAATATTATGAATAATATAGAAAAACGTTTCATATCATCGCCTTCTCGGTGGTTTCTACCTTCCTGTTTCCATCAATATACAGACTAAGGAATACGGAGTAGTCGCCTTCCGAACTGCTGATTTTACCTAACTCCACAGATTCCCCGTCACGCAGAGTAATTACGGTCCGGAGTTCGGTTTCTTCTTGCTCCTTTCCCGGGGATTTCGGTTCTGAAATGGACAGCCTCAAGGTTGTCTGCACCGTCTTCTTATTAACTAATACGGGGGAAAATTGGTATTTTAATACCCGGCCGCTGTGGAATAAATCGTTTGTTTTTATGCTGATTTTGTTTCCATCAAGGGTAACGATTTTGGGAGAAGATATTTTTTGAGTCCCGACCGAAGAATTCTTAAGAAAAACCGTGAAGTTTAGAAATAGCAACGGCCGCGTTCCTTCGGAGATAATATTACCGCTCCGGGCCGAGTCCGCGTTTAAAAGGCCTAATTCAACCTGGCCGTTGTCTGTTGCCACCCATCCCATATCGGAAGGAAAAAGTGAACCAACCTCATTAAATAATCTAATGTCATTGCGGAAATTAGCCGCGTACAATTTAGGTTGGCCGTTCTTTATTTTCTTTTCCGGGGTACCGACAATGTTCTTTTCCGGAACAGGACGGGCCGCCGCGACTCGTTCTCGCTGGAGAGCCTGCATTGACTGAGCAAGAGTTTTTATGTCCCTCTGATTATTCGCAACCAGAAAAGCGGAAATAGCGACCAGCAGGATGGCCAAGATTTCAAATGCAAACCTTAAGCGCGGGAAAAGGCTTCCGCCCAAAAGTTTTTCTTCTTGTGGAACCGCCATTCGCCTGTTTCTTGCCCGGAGTCTCGACCAATAACTTCGCCAGTATTCTTCAGAAGGTAGCTCTTTCTTTTTTAATTTAATTAGGTTGTCCACCTGCCGCATTGTTTCAAGAAATTCTTTGCAACCGTCGCAAGTGTTAATATGAGTCTTGATTTCCTGGCTTGTCTGACCGAGATTCACCACATCCACTTGTTTTAACAACATCCTTCTTGCTTTTCGGCAGTTCATTTTTTATACCTCATTTTGTCCACCAAGGGCCCCAATATTTTTATCAACCTTCTCCTCGCTTGATAAAACCTCCAGGCAACCGTTCCTTCTGCACATCCCTGGATCTCCGCAACTTCCCTGTATGAAAGTTCCTGCAGAAGCAGCAGGACCGCGACTTCTCTCTGGAACAAAGGTAGTGAATTAATGGCCGCGGTGATTTCAAACCTAAGTTCTTCATGCATCAATGAACGCATCGGATTATCGGTCTTCGATTCCAAAAGGTTCTCACCCGGAAATTCGTTTAGAATCAGGGTATTTTTTCGCCCCCTTTTTTTCAAGTGAGTAAAAGCCAGATTCCGAGCGATACGGTAAAGCCAGGTTTGAAAAGAAGAGCCTCCCTTAAAGGAGTCTATATACGTATATGCCCGAAGGAAGGCTTCCTGCGAAAGGTCGTCGGCTTCAAAGTGATTTCCGGTCATTTGATAAAGCATGGCATAAATCCTTTTTTGATACAGATGAACAAGCTCTGCAAAAGCTTCCTCATCACCGCCCTTCAGCCTGATTACAAGGTGTAAGTCATCCGGCATCTTCTAATCCTTTTCTCATTAAATTAGACAATGGAATTGATGAAATCCTTGGATTGCAGTTGTAAAACCACAGATGTCTCTACCGAAGAAAATTTTTGACGTCCTTTTACTATTAGACAACCTTAAAACGAGATTTCTTTGATTCCGGTTTTAAAGCAAATCTTACCACCCTGCCAAAAACTGGTCAAGAATAAAATAACAGAATATTTTAGGGGCTTTGTCTCGCGAAAATTACCATCCTCCGTAAATTTTCATTCCAAATACGTTGTTGGACAACAATTTTCAGTAAAGTCGGAGACGTGAAAAAATATGACGTAGGTATGACGTAAAGCACAAAAATCGGGACTATTATCAGAAAAATGGTAGGTTTTAATAAAGGTACGAATACTGCTGATGCACAATGGTTTCCTGAGATTAACCCAAAAAAAACCTCGTGGTAAAATTGAAGTGTGTGAACTCAAAATCCGGTGAGGGCAACCTCATGAGGGTTCAACTCCCTCCTCCGGCACCGCTTCCTGAAAAAAGGAGTTAAAGAGAACGAAGTCAGGAGCTGCGACGAGAAGGAGCAGCGACAGCGAATGGCCGACCCGAGGCGCAGTGAAAGCCGAGCGGCGCCAACTCCCTCCTCCGGCACACTTATTCTTCCGGGAATTGATGGGAGCAAAGTCAGGTAAGGTGACTGATTAAGGAGCGTTGCTAGCGGGTGGGACTGGTCGAACGTGGTGAAGTGAGGACAGAGCCCCCAACCCCTTACCGATTCAACGGTAAGGGTACCCGTCCTCCTCTCCGGCATTGCTTTTCGAAATCCCAAGAACCATCAAATTACACCCTAAACCAATAAAACACGCCCACATTCTCTTGCTTGCTTAATTTAGATTATTGATTTTCCGTAAATATTCGGTCAAAATCTTGGTTTAATTTCTGAAACGCTTTCAAAACAACCGGGGCAAAATGCTCGGGTCTGGTCTTTTTGTCGCCTTTGGTAATGATCCGGCAAGCTTTTTCATGGTTAAAACAAGGCTTATACGACCGGCGGCTCCTTAGCGCGTCATACACATCCGCTATCTTTACAATTTGTCCTTCAATGGGAATGGCTTCGTTTTTTAAACCCGAAGGGTACCCGGTGCCATCCCAATTTTCGTGGTGGGTGAGAGCAATCTTTTCCGCGGTTTTCAGGTATTCTGAAGAAGACCCTTCAAAAATGCTTGCGCCGATTTGAGCGTGTGTTTTCATGATATTAAATTCTTCCGGTGTAAGCGGCGGAGATGATTTCAGCAGAATTTTGTCCGGGATTCCCACCTTACCCAAATCATGCATAGGGCTGCTGTGAAATATCACTTCCGCTCGTTCCGGAGCAAGACCTAATTCTTTTGCCAGAAGCCGGGAATAATAACCAATCCTCTTGATGTGGAAACCGGTCAGCTCATCCCGGTACTCGGCGGTTACGGTCAAACGGTGGATAGTTTCGATATAGCTGGCTTTTATCTCCTTGGTCGCCTGGTCAAGCTCCTGTAAAGATTTAAATAGTTCTTCGGTCCGCAATCGCACTTTTCCTTCCAAATCTTTCTGGTACTCCTTGTTTTCCAAAACTAACCGGTACTTCTCCAAAACCAACCGCACCCCATGCTGTACTTCATCAATATCAAGCGGCTTCAGTACATACCGGTCCGCACCATGATTGAGTGAAGAAATGGCATCAGCCAAATCATCACTGGCAGTCATCATGATGAAACCGGTATTAGGCAGACACTTCTTTGCTTCTTTCAGAAACACCAATCCGCCTTTCCCCGGCATATGAATATCGGCTATTACCAAATCTGGTTTTATTCTCTGAAAAATCTCAAACCCTTCCTCGCCGCTGCTTGCTTCCACCGTGTTGCTATAACCCAGATATTTCAGAGAACGGCTCAAAAAACACCGCACTCCCTGTTCATCATCAACAATTAATATTTTTTCATTCATCGCTTACCTTCTTCTTCAGCCAAAAGTTCTACGGTAAAAACAGCGCCGCCTTCTTCCCGGTTACGGGCAAAGATTTCCCCGCCGTGCTCTTTGATGATTCCGTAACTGACCGAAAGTCCGAGACCGGTTCCTTTACCAATCGGCTTGGTGGTAAAGAAAGGGTTAAACAACTTCAAAAATATATTTTCCGGAATACCGCCGCCGGTATCGGAAATTTCAATTATCACTTTTTTGTGTTCAGTGTCGTTTTGTTTCAGAAAAGTGGTAACGGTCAAAGTTCCGGCTTTACCGGTTTCATGAATGGCGTATTCAGCGTTGCTTATGAGGTTTAAAAAAACTTGCTCTAACTGGGAAGGGTCAGCCGTTACCGGGGGTAAATCCGGCTGGTAATTCTTTTCAAGTTTTATGTTTCTGGTTTTCATTTCGTAGTTTCTGATATCTAAGACCACGTCAATAATTTCATTTACAGCTACACTCTTTCGCTCCGGCGCTTCCCGGCGGGCAAACCGGAGAAGTTTAACCACAATCTTTTTGATACGCTCGCCGGCTTGATAAATGCGCTCAAGATCTTTTTTGATTTCTTCGCCGACATTTTCCTTGTTCTCCTTCAGTAAAAGTTCGGAAAATCCCAATATCTCGGTCAGCGGGTTGTTTATTTCGTGGGCCACGCCCGCGGTCAACTCACCCAGCGCCGCTAATTTTTCGGCCCGAAACAGTTGTTCCAGAATATTTTTTCTTTTCTCCTCCGCCTGCCTGCGCTCGGTAACATCCGTGGAGAAGCCTATTATACCGATAACATTACCCTGCTCGTCACGGTAAGGAATCTTATCGGTCTGAACCCACAAAACCCCCTTCTTAATCTCCATGGGCTCGAGGATATTTCTCTTCGGCTTACCGGATGCTATCACTTCTTTATCGTCTTCCCAAAAAACTTCGGCCTGCTTTCTGGGATAAATGTCAAACAATGATTTACCTTCCAACTCTTCTTTTGACATCTTCATTGCCTCGGCAAAATTCCGGTTAACTCGTATAAATCTGTTCTCCGTATCTTTATAGAAAATCAACGCCGGCACAGAATCAAATATGGTCTGTTGTTCTTCTTGCTGTTTCCACAGCATGTTATCCATTTTCTTGTACTCGGTAATATCGCTGATATAACCGCCTACCCCTATACATCCCCCGGGTAGGGGTACCGGAAACTTAACGGTACGGTAGATTTTCGGACCCACCGCTTCCTCTCCAACAACAACACTTCCTCTCTCCAGGGCCTTCCGATCGGAGGCCTGACAGTGCTCGGCAATCTCGTCGGCCATAAAATCAAAATCAGTGCGGCCTAACACGGCCGCTTCCGGTTGACCCAGAAAAGCGCTGTTCGCCGCATTGCTGATGAGATAACGGAAAGACTCGTCCTTCAAAAACACCATATCCGAGGTAGCTTCAATAAAAGTACGGTAGCGCATCTCGCTCCCCCACCGCGCTTCCTCCGCTTGACACTGATTACGGTAAAAACGGAGTCTTTGATACCGCCGAAATAAGAACAGACCAATGATTGCGCCGAGGAGCAAGATAACAGCAAAAACGGCCAGTGCCTTCAAATACTTCTGCACCGGCGCGTATACCTCCGAGTCATCCATATGAACAACCAGGAACCACGGCGAACCGGGAACAGCGCGCAAGACGGCGACCATCGGTACGCGCCGGTAACCGATGGCTTTCACTATCCCTCCCTGACCCAGTACCGCTTTTACGGAAGGTAATTCTTTTTCACCCATTGGAATCCGCAGGTTAAGAGCGGCATTATTCTGAAACTTAAGTTTATTCAGAAAGAGAACGCTGTTTCCGTCCCGGCGCATCAGCAGGGTCTCAGCAGTCCGGCTGCTTGTGGGCCAATACTGAATAAAGGGGTAAAGGTAAATATCGGGGTTAATGTTCAGGACGAGAATAGCCCGGGACCGATTGTGGTTATTTTCGTCAAAGATGGGAATCAAAATACTTAGATAAACGCGCTGGTCGTGTTCACTACGGTAAAAATCCTGAAATGTCACTTGACCTGACCTTAGGACTTCCGGCAAACGATGTAAAACAACGGAAGAAATCGGCGAACTACCGATGGGAACCGACAAAAGAATTACACCTTGAGTATTAAGCAAACAAACCTGGTTATATTGCGGGTTTTCCTGAATTTTACCCATCCACGCTTGAATCAACCGGCGTGTGTTCGTATTTTTTGGGTTTTCGAAAAAATCTTGAACCAGGTTGGTAAAAATGGGGTTTTTGGAAAAGATGGACGCATCCTCAAGTCGCTCGCTGCGCCAATGCCGAAGTTCGTCTACTTTCGCATCCGCGACGGCGGAAAGATTTCTATCTACTTCGGCGCGGTAATTTTTCCGATATTGCCAGTAAGAGAAACTACTGATGGCCGTAATACCAATCGTCAGAAAAATAAGAACCAGGAAAAAGAAATACCCTGAACGTCTCTCAATCCTATCGCCGGTACCAGATGTTACGTTTTTTTTCCGTTTTACCATACTCATTATTTCTAACCTATGTCCGGGTTGCGCATGGGCTACCGTGTTCGGTTCATCACAATATGTTCTAATTTATGCGTTTTTAAAAATTTATCAAAATCACTTTTCAGGATACGAAAATTTCCTCCCGCTACACGATACGATTTTACTTTTCCCGCTTTTACCCACCGGTACACGGTCACATGGTTTACATGTAACAGTCGGGCGATTTCACCGGTGGTTAGAGCCGCTCTTTGAGTACGCATAATTTGTACTGATTGTAATGATTGTAATGATTGTAATGATTGTAATACATACTACCCTGGTCTTGTCAAGGGGGAGGAGTAAATTTGTGATAGGAAAAATTGGTAGGAATAAAAAAACAGGCTATTTTTTAGTGCTATGATTCACTCTTCACAGTTTCCAACGGCGCGTCGGACCAGATTCGTTCCAAATTGTAAAACTTACGCGATTCCGGCAGAAATACGTGCAGGATAAAATCCCCGTAATCAAGCAGGACCCAGGAACTTGCCGGAAAACCTTCTTTACCCAGGTGATTTTTCCGGGGCAAACGAAGAGCTACTTCCTCCGCAATCGCTTTCACCTGAGAGATGCTCTCCGCACTGCAAATAATGAAATAATCAGTGAAAGTTGCCACTCGGGATAATTTCAAAATAACCACATTTTTAGCGTGTTTTTCTTCCAAAATTTCGATCAAGTCCTTAATCTTTTTCGGCAGTCTGATGTTTCCTCCTTTTCAAAAACAGTGAACGTGAATAATTACTTAATGATTCGGCTCATCTCAAAAATTGGCAGGAGAACCGAAATCACGATTCCGCCAACCAGAATCCCCATAACCACAATCATCGTCGGTTCCAATAGCGCCACCAGCCTGGTCAACCCGGTTTCTAACTCCTCTTCGTAATGCAGAGCGGCCTTTTCCATCATCTCCGCAAGCTCCCCGGTCTCCTCCCCTACCCTGGCCATTTGAACGATAAAAGGCGGAAAATGAGAATTGTTGTTTAACGCCAGGTTCAGAGAAATCCCCCGGCTTAAATCATGCTCAACAACCTTTAATTCTTTCCGGAATAGCGGGTCGGGAATAACCATGGAAACCAGATGCATAGCTTCAATCAACCTTACGCCGCCCCCGTGAAGAACGGAAAGGTTTCTGGCAAAAAGCGCCAGGGAATGTTTCCGGGAAAGTTCTTTCGCTATCGGCAAACGTCCCAGCATCCGCCAAAAATACTCTCTGCCCTTCTGATTACCTTGATGCTGATGCCACCAAAAATATAAAAAAATCAACAGAATCAATACCAGGATTCCAAAGCGTTTGAGAAATAAAACAAAAGAAAGGGTGAAACGGGTAAAAGCCGGAAGCAGAACCCCACTTTCCGCAAAAACGGCGCTGACCTTGGGCAACACTACCAGGAAAAGAAAAAGCAGAACCACCAGGGAAATTCCGGCCAGAAAAATCGGATAAACCAGGCTGTTGATTACCCTGCGCCTCAAGCGTAAAGCGGCTTCCTCCGAACGGGCAAACTCGGAAAGGGTCGACCCGAGCGTCCCGCTTGCTTCCGAAGCAGCCGCCAATTCCGGCAAGGCGGCCGGAAACACCTGTTCTCGGCGCAGTGCCTCCGAAAACAGAGTTCCACGACGCAGCGATTCGGATAAATTGCGGAAGGCGCGGGATAAAGCGGGGTCCTTAATCTGGGGCGCAACTGTTTCGACTGCTTCTACGATCGGAATATGACTGTCAATCAACGACGCCAATTGACGCAGGGAAGCGGTGGTTTCCTCCGAATTTGTTTTTCGGCCCCGGGAAAATATTTTTTTTCGTTCCTCCGCGACTTGAAATTCTACGGGAAACAGGTTCCGGTTCTTCAGCGCCAACCGACATTCGTCAGAATCGGCGGCTTCAATTTCACCTTTGACGCGACGACCGCTCCGGTCAAAACACGAATAATGGAATAGGGGCATTTTAAAATGGGAGGGGACGTAGCCCCTCCCCTACTTGTCATCTCCCGCGTGCTTTGTCTCGCCGTAGCCTTGGCGAAGGCGAATAGTAAGCTAAGATCAAACATCTAACGGTGTGGATTCCCGTTTAAAACATACGGGAATGACATCATTTTTTAACTGGTGACGCGCAAAACCTCTTCCAAAGTCGTCAAACCTTCCAAGATTTTCTTTTCTCCGGAAGCACGCAAGGTACGCATTCCTTTTTTATTCATGTGTTCCTTTAATTCCTGCGATGGTTTCTTCTCTAAAATTTGGCGCCTAATTACGTCATCAAGAATAAAAAACTCGAAAATTCCGGTGCGGCCCCGGTATCCGGTTTGAAAACAATGTTCACATCCCCGGCCGCGGAAGATGGTCGTTCCCGGCGGGAATGACGCGACCGGAATCTCGCTTGCCGGAACCGGTTCCTTGCAATAATTGCAAATTAAACGCACTAACCGCTGGGCGATAACCGCCAGAACGGAAGAAGAAATAAGATACGGTTCAATGCCCACTTCCATCAACCGGGTAACCGCGCTGGCCGCATCGTTTGTGTGCAGCGTGGAGAAAACCAGATGGCCGGTCAAGCTGGCCTGGATAGCCATATCGGCTGTTTCCCGGTCGCGGATTTCTCCGACCATCAAAACATCCGGGTCATGACGAAGAACAGAACGCAAAGCAGCGGCAAAAGAGAGCCCGATTATCGAATTTACCTGAATCTGGCTTAACCCAGGAATCTGGTATTCAACCGGGTCCTCCAGCGTAATAATGTTGCGGCCGGGAAGATTTATCTTCTGCAAAGCGGCGTAAAGTGTGGTTGTCTTGCCGCTTCCGGTGGGCCCGGTCAGCAAGATGATTCCGTGGTCGGAAGAGATAAATTTTTCCATCAGTTCCAACTCGTCAGTGTAAAATCCCAGCGTCGGAAGGGAAAAGAGGAAGGAGGCCTGGTCCAGGAGACGCAAAACCGCCGCCTCCCCCCAATAAGTGGGTAAAATAGAAACCCTGATATCAATCGGACGGCCTTCCAGGTGGACGGTGGTACGCCCGTCCTGCGGCAGGCGGCGTTCCGCGATGTTCAGGCCGGACAGAATTTTAATGCGGGAAATAACTGCCGGCTGCATCGCGGCCGGCAGTTTAAACATATCGTGCAAAACCCCATCGATGCGGTACCTGACCCGAAATTCATTCTCTTGGGGTTGAAGATGAATATCGCTGGCGCCCTGCTGAAGAGCCTGGAAAATAGCCTGGTTGACCATCCGAATAACCGGCGCTTTGTTGGCAAGGTCCAGCAGGTTTTCCCGAGTAGAACCGTTTACAACAACCCCGGTTGTGGGGGAATCGCTGCCGCCCGCGACAACTCCAGGCGCTTCCAGCGTAACCGAAGAAATATCCCCGCGCGCCTTTTTCTGGCTGGGACGCCAGTAATTGCGCTCCAAAAGTTCAATAATTTCCGGGGTTAAACCAAAAGCAAGATTAACCGAAGATTTTAATCCTTCCTCAATCTCAAGCCGGGGAAGACGTAACGGGTCGGCGGACACGACAAAAATTTTTCCTTCCTCCCTGATTGGTACCGCTTTCCAGCGCTGCCAGGAATCAAACGAAATCAAGCCAACCAGGTCGGAAGCAAAAAAGGCTTGAAAATTCTTTTTAAATGGAATTCCCAGCTGCTCCGACAGACCGGAAAAGAGCTCTTCTTCGCCAAAAGCGCCCATTTCCATAAGGATTTCGCTAATTCGCTGCTGGGGTTTTTCTTTTTGAACGGAAAGGGCTTTCTCTAGAACGGCTTGGGCGAGAAGACCGCGGCTGACAAGAATTTCGCCTATCTTCATTTTGCCGCGCCGCTCTTTTTTAAAGCGGCCTTGCTCTGTTCGGTGATATCGGTGATAACGGAAGATTTTTCGTCGGCGGTGATTACGGTGGGAGTAATAAAAATGTAGAGGCTGGTCTGGTCATTACTTTTGACCTTATGACGGAAAAAGTACCCCAGGAGAGGAATGTCCCCGAAAAAGGGAACTTTCTCCATCGTTTCGTCACTGTTATCACTGGTCAAACCACCCAATACCAGAGTCTCCCGGTCGTTAACGATAACACTGCTTTGAGCGGAACGGGTAGCGATGGTCGGCGCGAGAACGGCGGTTCCGGAAACAGAAACAGAAGCGGATATCACTTTCTTTACTTCTTCGTTGATTATCAATCTAACATGACGGTCTTCGCTGATATGCGGGGTAATCTTAAGGGTTATGCCTACATCCTTGTAATCAAAACTCTGGGTCGGTAACCCCTGGTCCGTAGTTGAAGTCGCATAAGTAATCTGTTTGGTGTAGGGAATATTGTTACCCACCGAAATTACCGCTTCGATGTTATCCATCGCGGTTATCTGCGGATTGGAAAGGATTTTAAAGTTGCTGTTAGAGCCATACAATTTTATGAGCGCGCCGATATTAAAAGGAAAATCTTTGCCTCTAATTACGCCGGCAATAAGCCCGGTTGGCTGGAGGCCGGCCGTCAGCGTCGCCAAATCAGTGGCGCCGACAGTCCCGCCCATCGAACCAAATCCGCGATAAGTGTCTGTCGCGCCTTCAAAGAATTGCCACTGGACACCGAATTCCCTAACCAAACTTCCACTCACTTCAGCCACCAGCGCCTCAATCCTGACTTGACTGGGTCTTCGGTCAAGTTCCTTGATAATCTTCTCCAAAGAAGCATAGGCTTCCGGATTGGCGGTAATGATTAAGGCGTTTGATGATGGGCTGGAACTGATGTTAACCTGTTCCACGGCGGATTCACCGGGCCGAGGCGACCTGCTTTTTTGTTGAGCCATGGCCAAAGTTAACTCATTAGCCATCACCGTGGCGTCCTTATTCTGCAACGTGACGATATGCATTGCCTCCTGACTCGGAGGCGCGGGTTGGTCAAATTGCTTCACCATTAAAAGCAGTTTGCGCACATTACTGGCGACATCGGTGATTATCAAAGTATTGGTCTTGGCATCCGGATCCACGCTCCCGCTGCTCTTGGAAGAAAATTTTTGCAGAAACGGCGCCAAATCAGCCGCCTTGGCGTAAGAAAGAGGCACAATTTGATGAATGATTTTATCCCCAAAAACAACCAGTTGCTCCGGGTCGGAACCAACGCTAACTTCTATATTTGTGCCCTTTGCGTCGGCCAGCGGAATAATGTTAACCACTTCACCGGCCGGAACCAACGTAAGCCCGTAACGGTTCAAAATGGAGTAGAAAACAGCCTCCGCCTCCTTGATGGGAATCGGTTTAGCGGAATAGACAGTTACCGTTGCGCCAAAATTCGGGGGAGGGACAAAATTCTTGCCGAGATAAAAGTTCATCGTCTGGATGAACGTCTTTATATCCACGGCTGGAAAAGCGATGGATATGGTTTGGTTCTCAACGGCAGTCTCGGCGGAAAAAGAAACCGGGTTTACGGCACTAACAACAAACAACAACAGGACAAAAACAAGAAATAATTTTGACCCGATTATCGCAACACGCGGTTTAGTTCTTTTCCTTATCGTGATTTTCATTCTACAAATATTCTCCCCATTCACCGCTCACGTGTTTTAAGGGGCGAGTTTAAAACTGAGGGTAAGCGGATTGCCTGCCCGCAGAATTTCCACCGCAAATGGCGTTCCGGGCTTAATGGAACGATATATTTCGTTAACCTGGGAAAGCTTCTCCAGGATAATTCCGTTTACTTTAGTAACAACGTCCCCATTCTGAATGCCATATCGAGCCGCTAAAGAACCGGCGGCAATATTCTTAACCCGATAACCGGATACCTTCCCCTCGGAAACGACCGGCGCTACTTTTAAATCCCGGAACTCCGCCGGATTCTGAGCAACCTGCCGGGTAATGTCCGTTAAGCTTACCAAAGTGCTCACCGAAATTTTGCTTTCCGGGATAACTTCCGGTACAGCCGGCGGCGCCTGATTAACCCCCGTAATAACCTGTTTCCGAACCGGCCTTCCGGCAGTCGCTCCGTCGGTTGAAGAAGACTCAAGAACGACTTCTTTGCCTTCTTTATCAAGAAAATTCACCGCGTCTACTTCAATCCGGACAATTCTGGCGCCGGCTACCTCCTGACCTTCCTGGTAGATACTTTCACTTCTCGTCTGCCGATCTTCAATTACCGCCAGAGAAGGAATGCCGCCGGTACCGACAATCGTCCCCTTCAGAAACACGATTTCCGAAAGAAGCGGTTCCCTGATAATCGGTTTCACTTCCACTACTCTCGGCGGAGGCGGGGGCGGGGTTAAGTGAAAAATATCTCTTTGGTAAAGCGGAGAATAGTTTCCGGCCAGTAATAAAATACCTTGAAAATAAAGTATTTTTCGGAAATTAATTCGAAGACTGTTCAGCATATTCCTTTCACCGGCTACCGGGATATTCCGGCGCAATTCAACCAACACCACCGCTGCCGACAGAACTCTTCTTTTCCTTAGAAGACAAAATCCCGTTGATAGCTTCGAGCGCGGCCTGGCGAATTTCCGGATCTGAATCCTGCGTCAAATCAAAAAGCAACGCAAGGGAATTCAACGATTCTTCGTCTAAATCCTGGAGCATGCTTAAAGATTTAATTGCCAGTTTTTTAACTCCTTCTTCCGGATACTTGGTGGTTTTGGCGATAGTGCGAAAAACCGTCCCCATAATTCCTTTCCATTCTTTATCGTCAAGAGTAAGGGCCGCGCGTATGCTGTTCAACGCAATCTGCCGGATATTTTCATCCTTGTTGCCCAACTGCAAAACCAGGACCGGAATAGAGGACACCTTTTGTTCGTCAATTTTGTCCGTGTTGACCAAAAGAACCATGGACCAGACGCGAACCAGCGGGTCAGGATGATTGGTTAGATATTTTTCCAGCGTCGGTTTAATCATTCCAACCATGTCGTCTTTAGTTATCTTCGTTACGGTTGCAACCGTTGGCGCAGTGCCGACGGCGCCCTCACTTTTAGACACCCATACTACCGCAAAAGCAAAAAGGGTTAAGAAAAGCAAACCCGGAAATCCTCTTTTTTTCATGTTTGGTTCCTCCTTCAATTTAATTAAAACCACTTCTGCCCGATAATTCCCTTCTCTAGTTCCTTGTTGGCAGGCAGCGCTTCATATTCCCGAGTAAGCGTGCGACCTTCTTCGTAGGTTTGAATAATGCGCGGGGTCAGAAAAAGAATCAATTCGGTGTTCCTCTTACTCAGTGAACTCCGCTTGAAAAGGTTGCCTAATAAGGGAATTTTGCCTAAAACCGGAAATCTGGTTTCGCTTTTAATATCATTTTTACTCATAATTCCACCGACCACCAGGGATTCCCCATCCCAAAGAACAATGTTTTGGCTAGTGCTCCGGGATGCAACCAACGGATATTTTTGGCTTAAAACCAGGTTGCCGCTGATTATCGGCACATCGACAGTCTCCGAAACCCGGTCAACAACTAAATTGACGTTTAAAGCAACCGTGCGATTACCTTGGATTATAGGCGTGACCGTAAAAGTTGTCCCAACATCTTTCGTGTTCAAAACACTCGTAACGGTCGGCGCGACCGTAGCAGAGCCGCCGCTCACCGTTGAAGTAACGTAAGGAAATTGCTCTGTGGTCGTAATCACGGCCGGGGTACCGGAAATGGCCATGATGCGCGGACTCTGGAGCAACCGCACTTCTCCGTCGCTTGCCAGGGCGTTAAAAATTGCCGAAAAGTCGCGGTGGGTAAGCCCGAAATATATGCTGGCGGCATCACTCGGCAAGGTTGAAGGAACCGTACCAAAGCTGGGACCGGAAAGCCGAACATCACCGAGCATTTTGCTTTGAAGCAAAAAATTGATGCCCAGGGATTTATCGTCGGTATAGGTAACCTCCAGCAACTGCGCCTCAATCAACACCTGGCTGGTAGGAATGTCCAATTCTTTAACTAACTTGTCTATATCCTGGGCCTGCTGGTTGCTGCTGGCGTCGGCTACGACTGAATTACTTCTTACGTCGGCGGTAACACCCTCCATGCCCATCGCGTCACGGATAACCTTGGCCACGGCCATGGCGTCGGCATAATGGATCGGGTAAACCTTCTTGTTACGCATAGCCAGTCCGGCGGTGGTCTTTTCATACTCTTCCGGGGTCATAATCCGGATGACATTATCCTTTTCGGCATATTTCAAGCCGTTCATATCTACCATCAGGTCCAAAACCTGCCGCAACGGAATTTCCGTTACATTCATTGTAACCTTACCGGAAACACCCGCGGAAAGAACGATGTTGACACCGGTTAGGCTGTAAATTTGCTGTAACGCCGCCGCGAGGTCAAGTCCGGTAACGTTAAGAGTAACCGGCGCATCACCCATCTTTCCCAAGAGTTTTCTTTCCGGTTCCACCACTTCATTGTAGGCCGCCATAATCGTTTCTTTAATCCGGTAACTGTAATGAATGGTACCCAAATACTCCCGGCGTTCAAAAGATAGCCGGGCCTGTTTCAAATAGTAATTCGGGTCAATCAGTTTTTCGGCCGGCACCTCTCCGGATTTTTGTATCTTATCCAGGTAAGTAGACGCGTCCAGTAAAATCGATTCCGTTTCCCGGACTAAGTTAAGCCACTCTTCTTCATCGTTAATTAAAATTTTACTGTTTGGTTTATTTTCCGGTGTGGGCTCCACGAATACCTTAGTTCCACCCGATTTTTTACCAAGCAAACGGTAGGCAGCCAAACCCTGGTAAGTCTCCACGCTTCTGGCCTTGTAATTAGCATCAACGGCCTTCACCCGCGAAAAAAGAAAAATCGCCTCCGTATAATTACCGAGCCAGTAAGCCGATTGCCCCTCTTTGTAAATTTTGGCCGCTTCGGATTCAGCCTTCACCGAAGCGTCGGTCGGAAGCGCCGCGTTCGGCGGCGGATTTACCGCAACCGGAATCGGCTGTACCGGTGCTTCTTTTGTTTCCACCGCCCGGGAGGCACAACCTGAAGCAAAAATCAGGAATAAACCCACAACCAGAAATATTTTTAGAATGTTCCTCATATAAACCTACCCCCTTCGTTATTGTTATACCGTTAATCCCGTTAAAAGTCAAGACCTAAAATAAAAAAATGGCTATTCTTTTTTAAGGTAATAGAGCCGGTCATCTTTGATAAAATAAAGATAATCACCAACCAGTTTAATTAATCGGTAACCTTCAATCTCTTCGCCGATAACCGCCATGTGGGTTTTCTGACTCTGATCTTCCAAAAATAAGTATTCCTGACCGGACTTAATCATCCGTCCGCGATAACGTAAAGGCGGACTCACCCTTTCTTCATTAAACTGATAGGTATATCCGTCTTTGGCGAAATAAAGAATACCGTTACGATAATCGTAAATCTTAAACCCTTCAACCGTATCGCCGATTCTAACACGATATCCTCCGTTCGCGCCTTCTACGAAAAAGTAATCGATCCCGGCGACGTTAAGAATTCCGCGGAAACGGAGACCGGAGACCGGCGCCGAAGGTGTTGAAACCGAGCCGACCTGCGGAACGGTAACCTGAGGAATCCGGGTCAGTTTCGCACTATCCGGAATCGCCCTGGCCACTTCCGGCAGCGTGAATTCCGGCGATTTGGTTATCAGAATCGGGGTAACCGGCTTTATGATAGACGACGGAGCGGGTATCTTCGCCGTGCGAATCGGAACAGCTCTAGCTTGCGACGGTGTAATTTCCCGGATTCTCCAAAGTTCATTGGAAAACGGGTCTCGTATTCCTTCCACTCGGGTTGTTCCTAAAGCCAACGATGATAATTTATCGGTAATTATAGCTTCACCCGAAATATGCGCTTTCGTAATTCCGGTGGCTTGTTCGATTTGTTTACGGACGCTTTCCAAACGCCGGTTGAGCATGGTAATTTCCGCAAACCATCCCAGAACCAGCAGCAAAAAAACTATCTTTACCGAATGAGCTTTCAGAAACGAAACGATGTGGAACGGATTTCGCGGTGGTAATACCACCTTTTGACTATCAGGAAGCGCAGTGTCGGAAGGCGATTTTTTACCTCGCGCTAAAGACAATTTAAAACGACGGACGGTCGACTTTTTCTCCTCGACCATCACCGGAGAAAATTCCTCCGGCGGTGCCGAAACCGTTTCCGGCACAACCGCAGTGATGATTTCCGGCGGTGGGGGCGGCAGCGTAATCACCGGCATAACAACCGGGATTACTTCCGGAACCACAGGTGTTAAAGGTACCTCCGGAACCACTACTTTCGCAATCTTTTTCAACTCCCGGCGCTGAACGGCAAAAGTCTTCTGCCCGGCCTTGCGCTTTTTAAGATATGATAATAGCTGCTGACGCTTATAAAACCGACCGGCTACCGCCAAGCCGAATCCCTCCGCTTTCCCGGACTCTTCTTTCCGATTAACTTTGGTTTCTTTCTTATCGCGGGTTAAGAACGCAGCTTTCGCTTTCGGCGGAGACTGACTGGCCAATTTCTGTTGACTCAGAAACTCTTTCTGTCTTTTTAATTCTGCCCGGCGAACCCGCTTTTTTCCGGAGACGGCTTCTTTTTGCTTGATTTTTTCGGCGATAATCTCGGATTTCTTTACCCTCTGTTTTTCGAGATAAGATAAAAGTTTTTGCCGTTTTTCCGCCTGTCGATTCTTCGCAGGCGCGGAAAAAGAAGGTTTAACCTCGTCCTCCCCGGAACCCGATTGTATTTTCAGGCCTCTAAAAATATTTCTTTTTTCCGATTTAGGCCGACCGGGCAAAGAAACGGTTTTATCGGATTTGGTAATGCGTGTTTTAACCCGAACTTCCTTTCTTATTACCCGTTCAGATTCCTTTCGCTGCCGGGCCTGAACTCGCTCTAAAGCCAAACGCGTCCGCCGCTCCAAAGTCAGACGCCGTGCGGTCTCCTTTTTTGCCCTCGCCTGCGTATCTTTTTGAGAACGGCGTTCAGAGAGAAAACTTTTCAGTTTTTCTCTCTTCAGCGAACGAAAATTATCTTTTTCGATTCTATTCATTTTAATTTCTAAATGATTCTATGTGCTGCGTCTCCGATGAACCCGCATAAACCTTTTTAAATCTTATAGTGGTGGTGGCGGAGGCGGAGGAGCTGTTCCTCCCGGCATCCCCGGTCTACCCGGCATGCCTGGTACTGCTCCCATATTTTTCGGACCGGAAAGCGTAACAAACTTAATCTTATCCACCAGGTCTTTGCCCCAGAGAATCCTTTTAAGACTCAACGAAGCCTGAAAATTACCTCCGGTGCCAACCATCGCCATCTTTTCCAAAACAAATATGGTTTGGGAAGAACCAAGGTTTTCAAAAAAATACGCGAGACGGCTGCTACTCCCGCTAACGGTTACCGCCAGAGGAATTTCGATATAGAAAGGGCTGACCGAAGGCGTTCCGATCTGAACTGAATCAAGGCTGGATATTTTACTTTTAAAAACTTCCTCGCTAAGCCTTTTAACCGTATCCAACAACACCAGCAACCCCGGCACCTGTTCCGCCGGAGGAAGACCGGTTTCAACAATACCGAGCGAAGAAAGAGCGATACCCTTACTCGCGGATTGTCGCCGCAAATCGTCCAAAACCAGATACAACGTTTCTTTGTAATAAAGAGCGGGGAATATTTCCCCTTCCGGCAGGGTTAAAACCGGCACGAGGGCATACCGGCTGGAAACGGATTCATAATTCCCTTCCAAGGTTATCTTGTCCCGGGTAAGACGATTAACCAAATTAAGGGAAGGCGCGGCTTCAGTATTAGAATAATAACCCTTTAATTTTTCCTGCCGGGCATTTATCTCCTTGGTCAGGGCATTCGCCTGCTTGCTGAGGGTTCGGTCCAGATAAATACCGGCGCCGGCAAAAAGCAGGGTTAACAATACTATCAACAGCAATTTATGTTTTTGTAAAAATTCCACTATTTTATTCCAACCGTGATTTGAAAGACTAATCGTTCACCCTGGTCCCTTTCTACAGAAAGAACGGTGGCGTTCTGCAAATAAGGCAGCGTGTTTAAATTAAGGACAAACTGGCGGACATCGCGAAAGGCAAGCCCCAGGTTTCCGGCGTTGGATTCACCGTCCAGAACCAACGAATTACCCGAAGGAGTAAACTTAGTAAGATAAATATTGGAACTGGGTAAAATCCGGCCAATATCGATTAAACGGGACAACCAAAGATATCTTTGATTGAGAGTAGCATTAAGGCTTTCATACCTACCCTGTAAATCTTTAATATCTCTTTCCAAGTCCTGCACGGCCGGAAGGTACTGCTCGTACTCGCTTAAATCGGCATTCAATCCATCCGTTACCACTTGCTTGGCCTTTGTTTCCTGGTTAAAGAAATATCCCGGAGTAAAAGAAAGCATAATCACTAAAAAAGAAGAAAGATATAAATATACTTGATTATGCCTGGTTTTTTTCAGCGCGAGATATTCGGGCGGTAAAAAATCAAGCGCACAAAAAAATGTTTTTCCGGAAGCAATTCTCAGCGCCAGCCCCGTCGCCACAGCCAGCCGATTCTTCATTTCCGACCGAATCTCTTCTCCGGCGCCCAGACTCACATCAATATTGGCGAACGGATCCAAAATCCGAGTAGACACCCTGAGCCTAGTCTCAATCAACCGGGATAAACCCGGTAGATTTGCGCCGCCGCCGGTAAGCAGGAATTCCTCCAGTTCCGGTCCTTTGTGGGTAAAACGCCAATAATCTACCGAACTCTGAATCTCGGCGATTAAATTATCCAAAGCGTAATTGATGCTACCCGGTAATTCCGGTCCGCTCAGAGAAATCTTCTCTTTTTCGGCCGCGGAAAAATCAATGCTTTTTTCCTCTTTCAGGCTTTCCGTAAAGTTATTACCGGCAACGGTAAGAGCGCGAACCAGAAGCAGGTTTTTCTGGAATATAGTCAGGTTGCTGCTTTCCGCTCCCAATTCCAAAATGGCGTAAGTTTTATTGCGGCTAAAATCAGGCTGGCGGGAAACAAGGTTTACGAGAACTAGCGGGTCAGCGTCCAAAAATGCTAATTCTTCCTTAAATTTTCGAAAAGGGGTAACCAGCTTTTTGACGATATCTTTCTTGACGGCCCCCACCACAAAATCAACGTTGTCGGTCCCTTCCGGTAATCGGAAAGAAGACCAGACCACCTGGTCAAGAGGGAATGGAATCCGGTGTTGAACTTCAATTTTCAGGATAGCGTCTATCTTGGCTACAGCTACAATCGGAATAGAGATGGAGCGGATTAAAGCATATCGACCCGGCAGTGAAAGAGCGAATTCCTTTCCGCCGAGTTCTTTCAAAAGACCTTTGACCAGGGTAAGAACAAGCTGCTCATTCGCCGTGACCGGAAGGTCAATTATCTTTATCTGTTTTAATGTGAAGCCTTTACCGGTGGATTCCAGAACAACGATTTTTATTGCCGTTGTCCCGATATCCAGCCCTAAAACCTTTTTTCGTTTTAAAAGCATAATTATTAACTACGGTAAACGGTAAACGGTGAACCGTGAACAGTAAATTATAAATGGAGAAATAAAACTTAAAATCAACAGCTTACCATTCACTGTTCACTATATTACTGCTCGTTCTGTAGCGGGGGGAGGATTCGAACCTCCGACCTCCGGGTTATGGGCCCGACGAGCTGCCACTGCTCCACCCCGCAATTATTTTTTTTAAATTTTTTGTAAATTTAGAAATTATTACAACTTGATAAGATAGCACTATTCCTTATTCCCTGTCAACATCCGGCTTGTTTTTACCCGCATTTTCTAAAACTTTAATTAAATCCTTAACCTGATTTCGTAACAAATTAACCAGATCTGTTTTTTTCTCCTGCCGGTATTGAGAAATAACCAGCTTTTCCGCCAGCGCCATACCGGCCATGGCCCCCAAGCGATGGGTGGAAATATCCTTACCCCGATTTTCTTTCAGTATTTGCTCCAACATTTCCTGAAACAAACCGGACGCCCTCTTGATAAGCGCCGGATCTCCGAAAAAACTATACGCTTCACCCAGCACGATAATTGAAATTTCAGCGCGCTTCATTATTCTTTAGAAAATCCCCCTAAACTTTTAAACTTTAGGCCCATTCCTTCCAACTCACTAATCAAGTCTTTTTGAACCGCATCTATATCCGAGTGAGTCAACGTTCGTTCCGGAGACTGAAAACAAACTGAAAAAGCCATGCTTTGAAAACCGGCCGGATATTCCGAAGATTGATACAGGTCAAAAAAAGTAACCCGGGAAATTAACTCCGACAAACCGCGTACCTTCTTCTCAATCTCCGCCCAGGATAAAAGTTTTGAAACCAGAAAAGAATAATCGCGAATTACAGCCGGCACTTTCGGCCAGTCGCGGAACCTGACCGGGCACGGCGGAAAATTCAATAAACCTTCCACGTAAACCTCGGCAAATAAAAGCAAGCTTTTAACAACCGGAATAACTCCCAGAACCGCGAATTTATGACCGTCCGGTAAAATAAGAGGGGTGCATTCCGGAAAATCAAAATACCGCCGGTCAATCGGACCAACCTCAAGATTACCTAAACCAAACCGTTTAGCCAAGTCACCAATTAATGATTTCAGAACCAGGATATCTTTTTTTTCTCCGGTCATAACCAATCCAATCCGGCTTTCCTCCGTAAAACTCCGGGCGTTTTCCAACCCATCTACCTGATAAACTCTACCTAACTCAAAAAAACGCAGACCTGAATTACCCTGATTAAGATTATAGATGACAACCTGAACAAGAGCGGGTAAAATACTTTCCCGAAGTTTTTTTTGCTCCTGACTAAGCGGATTCATGACCGGCACTCCGAAAACATCTGTGGAAAAATCAAACGCTCCGGAAACGCTAAAACTGGAGGTTACGACTTCGTCAAAACCGGCTGAAACGAGCAAATCCCTCATTTCCGTCGATTTTGTTACAGGTGTAGCGGGTTTAGACGACAATAATTGAACTTGGGGTAAAACGGACGGTATTAAATCGTAGCCGTGAAAACGAGCCACCTCTTCTACCAGATCGATTTCCATTTTCAAGTCATTTCGGTAAGAAGGAACTGACACCAGCCAGGAATCCTTTTTGTCCGTGACAAAACAGCCGATTCTTTTAAATATGCTCTCTGTTTCCTCCGGGGGGATTTCAATCCCCATCACGTTCTTCAGTTGCAGCGGATGAAAAGAGACTGAAAAATGACCTCTGGGCAGTCGACCCGATTTAAGATTGGAACCCATTGCTCCTCCGCTTACTTCACGAAGAAGACTCTTGGCTCTTTCCAAGGCAGCCACTACCAAATCCGGGTCAACCCCCCGCTCAAACCGCAGTGATGCCTCGGTCTCTAAAGAAAGATTTTTACAACCGGAACGGATTTTTCCGGAATGGAAAAAAGCGCTTTCCAAAAAAATGTTTTTGGTTTTTCCGGTTACTTCACTCTCTTTCCCACCCATGATACCAGCCAGAGCCAGAACCTTTGCGGAATCGGCTATCACCAGAATATTTTCGTTTAGTTTTCTTTCCGTGCCGTCAATCGTAATCAAAACTTCCCCGGAACGCGCGAAACGAACTTGAATTCCGCCGCAAATCCGGTCCGCGTCAAAAGCATGCAGGGGCTGGCCCAATTCCAGAAGGGTGTAATTGGTAACATCCACCACATTATTTAACGATCGGAAACCAAGTGTCTCAATTTTACCGGCCACCCCTTTCGGCGATTCCCTTAAATTCACCCCGGAAATCAGACATCCAGAATAAAACGGACAGGCATCCAAAGCATCTACCGTTACCTTCAACCTGTTTTCTTCAGACGTTACTTCCCTGGTGGGATGAAAAGGAAAAGCCGGCCCGGGCAACCGAAAAAGAGCGGAGATTTCGCGGCTCAGACCCCAAATACTTAAAAGGTCGCCCCGGTTAGCCGGAATTTCCAATTCAAAAACATGGTCCTCGCCCTCCGTAACAACGGTTTCCGAATGTAAGCCGATTCCGGTCAAACCGCCTAACAAATCGGAAAAAGAGATACCGTCCAGAGGTATCAATTCCTGCAACCATTTAAAAGAATAGCGCATTGACTTTCCTCTCTAAAGAGTAGTAAACTAATTAGCGTTCAGGTGTTTGTCGAGCAAAAACACCCTGCGTGTCAGACAAAACTACGCAACTCGGAAACGAGACTCTCCGTGTTCTCGCCCATAAATCGGGCGAGCTCCGGATACTCCCTTCCTCATCTTGCTCGTTTTGTTGCTAACACTCCGTGAAGTTTTACTCAACAAACACCTTCGCTTTGGAAAAAAGCGAATAACTTTAAAAATTATAACACAGGGGGCGCCAATGGGCAAATTGTTTAATTTTTTACTGGCTAACGATATCGGCATCGATCTCGGCACGGCCAACACCGTCGTTTACGTACGCGGACGGGGAATTGTTTTTTCGGAACCGTCAATCGTGGCAATGGACAAAGAAACCCACAAAACAAAAGCTGTCGGAACCGAAGCAAAACGGATGCTGGGCCGGACTCCGGCTAATATCATTGCGATGCGGCCTTTAAAAGACGGGGTCATCGCCGATTTTGAAGCAACCGAAACGATGTTGCGTTATTTTTTGGACAAAGTGAAAAGCGCCCGGCACCGATTCGTGCTCCCTCCACGAGTGGTTATCGCCATACCTTCCGGCATTACCAGCGTGGAAAGACGGGCAGTGATTGAAACCGCCACCAAAGCAGGCGCGCGGGCAGTCTACCTGATTGAAGAACCGAAGGCTTCCGCCATCGGAATCGGACTCCCCGTAGCGGAACCAATCGGTAATTTCATTATTGATATGGGCGGCGGAACCACCGAAATGGCTGTCATTTCCCTGGGAGATATCGTTGCTTCACGAAGCATCCGCATCGGCGGAAATGAAATGGATACCTCAATCACGGAATATCTCAAAAAAAAATATAACCTGCTGGTCGGCGAAAGAACCGCGGAAGATATTAAGATTACCATCGGTTCTGCCTGGCCAATGGAAGAAGAAATGTCAATGGAAGTTACCGGTCGTGACCTGGTGGAGGGTTTACCGCGCAAGGTTGTGGTTGGTTCCGAGGAAATCCGGGAAGCGCTTAAGGAAAACCTCAATACGATTATAAACGAAGTTCGCGCTCTCCTGGAAGACACCCCCCCGGAATTATCCAGCGACCTGGTGGTACGCGGCATCTACATGGCCGGCGGAGGTTCTCTCCTGAGAGGAATCTCAAGCCTGCTCTCTTCCGAAACCAAAATTCCGGTCCAGGTGGCCGATGAACCGCTTTTTGCCGTCGTAAAAGGCACCGGGAAAATGCTGGAGGACGAGCAATATTTCCGAAAAGTTGCTCCCCTGCATTCCTGAGAAAATTTAAACAGGACGCAGATTTTCGCAGATTACCGCAGAAACAGGTTAAAAGATTACTGTAGTTGCCGAGCTTGCCCGGCGTTTTAAAAGAGCCAACCAAGGTTGGCGACTACAAAAGAATTATTATTTGGCATTATCCTGCTGTTTCTGCGTATATCTGCGTCTTAATAATTTGAGGTTTCAATGCTCTGGAAATTCCAGAAGGAATTAATCTTCAGCCTGCTCCTGCTGATATCAATATTTCTCTTCCGTTTGAACGCGGATGCCGTCAAACCAAAAGAAACCCCGATTGCTAACCTGATTAATTACCAGGATTCATCCATCCGAGAACTATACCTTGAAAACGAACGTCTGCGAGGTCTCCTGAGTCTCCCGAAAAGGAACAACGGAACAATCGCCGCAATCGGTGAAGTTTCAACGATGGACGCGATCGGATGGCCGAGCTGGCTTACCGTGGAAACTGACCACGCCGACCGGGTCAATCTTGGTTTAACAGTACTCGACGCCAGCGGAAATCTGGTGGGACACGTAACCGAAAAAGAAGGCAAACACGTTAAAGTAATGACTATTTTAAACCCGCAAAGCCGGATAAGCGTTTCCGTTCAGGAAAGCCGGGAGCTGGGAATCCTGGAAAGTGCCGGAATGCTCAGTCTTACAATCGGTTATGTTCCCAACAACAATTCACCCAAAATAGGCAGTTCCATAGTCACTTCAAAACTAAGCCATAATTATCTTTCCGGAATTCCGGTGGGGAAAATCCAGACATCTAAGGTCGGCAAAGGATTTTTCCGAAACATTTCCGTCCGGCCCAGCGCTGATTTTTCATCCCTGGAAGAGGTGGTAATTGTCTATTAACCTGCGTAATTTTCTTGTCGTGGTATTAGTCAATTTTGGAGTTCAATACCTGGCGTTCCGATACCTTAGGATTTTTGGAATAGCACCGGACTTGACCCTGCTTTTCGTTCTCTTCCTAAGCCTATTTTTCTCCAATGCTATTGGTTTGATGAGTGCTCTTGCGCTGGGCCTCTACCAGGATATTCTCTTTCATTCCACCATCGGCGGACATAGTATCGCTTACCTGATAGTGGCATATGTTTCCAGCCGTTTTATGGCGGAAAGAACGGAACTTAATACCTCCAATATTCTGCTATGCTCAATCTATTTTTCCCTGCTTTTTTCCATAGTCTACCAGACCATTTGCGCGCCGGCCTGGGGAATAACCCTGTTTTGGAAACCAATTGCCTTTTCAGTATATAATAGTCTCTGGTCTCTGCCGGTTTTCTATCTTTACCACCGGGAATTAGCTTGATATATGCGAGAGGCGGGGCGCCATGAATAGCGCCCCTACATTAAAACGCCGAGCAAGCTCGGCAACTACAAAATTCGCATGGATAGATTTGATGTTTTAAGACGTTTTATTTTTATTGCTTTTTTGCCGCTGGTTGTAGGATTAATCTACCTTCAGGTCTTCGCGCATTCCCGTTTCCGGCAACTCTCCGAGGGCAATTCCATCCGAACCATTTACCTGGATATACCACGCGGCAAAATTCTGGACCGTAACGGAATTGTTTTAGCGGAAGACAAGTTGGGTTTTAATCTAACCTACATCCCGTTTGACCTAAAAAAAACAGCCGAGTGCGCCGATATTCTGGCCCCGATTTTCAATATGAACCGGTTCGAAATCCAGAAAAAATTTACGGAAAAGATAGCCAACCCTTTTGAGCCCCGCGTCATATTTAGAAGTATTTCCCAGGAACAACTCCATTTTGTGGAAGAAAACAGCAGTCGTCTCCCCGGAATTTACATCCAGGCCGGCTTAATCAGAAACTATCCGTTTGGAAAAGATACCGCCACCATCCTGGGGTACCTGGGCGAAGTAAGCCGTGAAGAATTACCGGCTCTTAAAAAAGAGGGCTTGCGTTCCGGAGACCTTATCGGCCGCAACGGAATCGAACAAATGTTTGATAGTCTGTTACGGGGGGAACGGGGCGGCACCCAGGTAGAAGTAGACGCGCGCGGCCACCAACTTCGTGTCCTGGGCCAAAAAGAATCCAAACCCGGCAACACGGTTGTTTTAACCATTGACAGCCGTCTCCAAAAAATTGCTTCGGCTAAATTAGGAGACCGCGCCGGTTCCGTCGTCGTCCTTTCCCCGGCTACCGGAGAAGTTCTTGCCCTGACCAGCAAACCAACTTTTGACCCGTATAACCCGGCGCCCTCTCTTAACCGGTCCGATAAACCATTCCTGAACCGAGCCTTGGCCGGATTTTACGCTCCAGGATCCGTCTTTAAAATAATCACCTCCATTGCCGCGTTGGAGAGCGGTTCCATTACCCCGGAAGACGAATACGAATGCCTGGGTTCCATAACGATCGGCGACCGGGAATTTCACTGCTGGAAAGAAGACGGCCACGGATGGATTTCTTTTAAAAACGCCCTGGCCCAGTCATGCAACATTTATTTCGGACAGGTCGGCATGAAGACCGGCGAGACCAACCTGCTGACATACGCCCTGAGAGCCGGACTTGGAACCGTAACCGGTATCGACCTGCCCGGCGAAAAAGCCGGTTTTATTCCCAGGCCTGGTGAATCCGGCGGAGCCCTAAACCTTTCAATCGGACAGGGCGCGCTCCTCTTAACCCCGATTCAGATGGCCAACCTAATCGCAACGGTTGCCAACGGAGGCAACATCTTCCGGCCGGAAATCCTCCGCGAACTTCGTGACCGCGATGGAAACAAAACTGAGGAATTCGGTCCGGTAATCCAGAATAATTTCTTTGTTTCAGAAACAACCATGGATATTTTAAAAGAAGGTCTTTTGGCGGTAGTCAATTCCGGAACCGGAGGCGCCGCCCGAGTACCGGGAATCTCCGTAGCCGGCAAAACCGGAACCGCCCAAACCGCCCAACGGGACCTACAACTAAACACCCGGGGAAGTTTCGTTTGTTACGCACCGACTGACAGCCCCCAAATAGCCATGGCAGTCGTCCTGGACAGCGGCGCTTCTTCCGAAGCCGCCGCCATTACCAGCCAGATTCTAAAAGATTATTTCTTTCCACCTCAGGAGGCCGCGATTTCCGACACCCAGGAAACTACGGTGACTGGTGAATAGTAAATTAATTGGACGCAGATTACCGCAGATAAACGCGGATACAGATTAAAAGATTACTGTAGTTGCCGAGATTGCTCGACGTTTTAAAAGAGCCAACCAAGGTTGGCGACTACAAAAGAATTATCATTTAGTATTATCCCGTTTTTTCTGCGTATATCTGCGTCCAAAAAGGAACTTTATGAATGCGAACCGTAAAGAAAAACTCTACCTGCCCCTGCTGGTCCTGACCGGAATTTTACTTTTTATCGGACTAGTCTTAATCTTCAGCGCCAGTCGGGTTATCAGCCAGAGTTTGAGCGCGCTCTTCATACGGCAGATTATTTGGGCGGCGGTTGGATTTACCGCGCTTACCTTGCTGGCACGGATTGATTTCCATTTCTGGACCCGCAACGCCGTCTTTTTGTATTTTATTATGCTCTTTATTCTGGCCCTGGTCCTGGTCTTCGGACATGGCCGCTCGGAAACCCAACGGTGGTTCAAGCTAGGCGCTTTATACCTCCAACCTTCGGAACCAGCTAAAATCCTCTTCATTTTTGTGCTCGCAAGTTACATCGCCCGTCATAAAGAGACCATTTCGTATTTTTCCACCATCTTTATCGCCGCTCTGTTCCTTCTTTTGCCGCCGATGTTTCTAATTCTGATGCAGCCCAATTTGGGAACCGCGTTTATTTTAATCCCGATATTTTTCGCGATGTTCTATATCTCCGGCGCGCCTAAAAAAAATCTTTTCGCGCTTTTAAGCATAGGTTTAGCTTCCCTGCCGGTCCTCTGGTTATTTTTGAAATCTTATCAAAAACAACGAATTATGGTCTTCCTGGACCCTGGGGCAGACCCGCTGGGCGCCGGATACAACCTGCTTCAATCCAAGATTGCCATCGGTTCCGGAGGCTTCGTCGGTAAAGGTTTTCTTCGAGGAACCCAAACCCACCTGGCCTTTTTACCGGAACACCACACCGATTTTATCTTCTCCGTTCTAGCTGAAGAATGGGGTTTTATCGGCAGCGCTATCCTTCTGCTGGTCTATCTTGTTTTTCTGATGGAGATACTTAAAGTCGCTGCTTGCACCAGGGACCGCGCCGGTACCATGATTGCCGTCGGCTGCGGCGCAATGTTCGCTACCCAGGTATTCGTAAACATCGCCATGACCATGGGATTCTTGCCGGTAGTCGGAATCCCCCTGCCCTTCCTCAGTTACGGCGGTTCCTCATTGATAACCTCCCTGGCCGCGATGGGAATTATCTTAAATATCAAAAACCGGGAAACGTTTATTTAAATTCATCGGACGCAGATTACCGCAGATAATCGCAGATACAGATTTAAAGATTACCTTAAATAATTACTAAGAAATACTCTAAAAGAATTATTTTTTAGCATTATCCTGCTGTTTCTGCGTATATCTGCGTCCAAGAAAAATCCTAAAATGGATTCTCAATTCCTGAACCTGGTAAAGAGCCCGGCCCGCTACATCGGCCGCGAAGTTAACCGCACGGTTAAAGATTGGAATGCGGCCCGGGTAAAAATATGCCTCTGTTTTCCGGAAATTTACGAACTTGGAATGTCCAACCTGGGCCTGCGCCTTCTTTATGGAATCGTAAATTCCCAACCAGCTTACCTGGCGGAACGGGTGTTTGCCCCCGACCTGGACCTGGAAAAACTGTTACGCCAAAGAGGGATTCACATCTCCAGCCTGGAATCAGACAAACCTCTCTCTGAATTTGACGTAATCGGAGTTACGCTGGCCAGCGAACTCTCGTACAGTAACTTCCTCACCGTTCTTTCCCTAAGCGGCATTCCCCTAAAACGCGAAGACCGCCGCGAAGGCGACCCGATTGTCCTGGCCGGCGGAACCGGTGCCTTTACCCCCGAACCCATGACTGATTTCTGCGACGTTTTTCTGGTTGGCGAGGGCGAAGAAGCAATCGTTTCCATCCTGAAGACTCTGGATGAAAACCGGTCCGGGAAACGCCGGGAAAAACTTCTAAATTTAAGCCGGCTGCCCGGCAGTTATGTACCGTCTCTATATCAACCACAGTACGACCAATCCGGTGTCTACCAAGGTCTCCTTTCCCAAGAAAAAACTCTTTGTCCCAAAATAAAAAAAGCGGTAGTCGGAGATTTTGAAAACGCACCCTTTCCAGAAAAATGGCTGGTCCCTTACCTACCGGTAGTACACGACCGAATCGGAATCGAAATTATGCGCGGCTGTACTAACCGCTGCCAGTTCTGCCAGGCCAGAGTGGTTTACGGACCTTGCCGCACACGTTCTCCCCGAAAAATTCTGGAGCTAGCCAAAAACGCGGTGGCGCAAACCGGTTACGATGAAATTTCCCTGCTCTCTCTTTCTACCGGAGATTATCCGCACCTGGTTGAGTTACGCGACATCCTGGAACCATTATGCCGGGAGAAAAAAGTAAAAATATCTCTTCCATCCTTGAGAGCCGATACACTGCTGCTCTCAACGGCCCAGGCCGAAAAGGGCCGCAAACATTCCAGTTTAACCTTCGCCCCGGAAAGTTCGGAAAGATTGCGCCGGCAATTAAAAAAAGAACTCACTGATGCTGACTTGATAAGCCAGGCCTCTCAGGCGAAAAAAGCCGGTTGGCAACATCTCAAACTCTACTTTATGCTCGGCCTACCGGAAGAAACAGAAGCTGACTTAAGAGAAGTCACCAAATTGATTACGGAATTGAGTCGGATCCTCCGTCTTAACTTATCCTTTAATACCTTTATACCGAAACCGCACACGCCGCTGGAAAGAGCGGGAATGGCAACTGAGGAAGAAATCAAAGAAAAAACAGATTTCCTTCGGGGTCATTTAAAAAATAACCGTTTTCTTTCTTTGCGTTTTCACTCTTATCAACAGAGTTTTTTAGAGGGACTTCTCTCCCGAGCTGACCGGAAAATGGGCGGAACAATTCTCGGCGCTTGGCAAAAAGGATGCCGGTTTGACGGATGGGACGACCATTTCCGCTTTGATTTCTGGACCGAAGCGCTTGCCGAAGCGGAGATCGACTGCCGTTCCATTCTTGCCCCACAACCCGAAAGAACAATTTTACCCTGGAGCCACATAGTGATATAATTGTAAGAAATACTTCAATTTGGACGCAGATGGACGCAGAAACAGCAGGATAATGCCAAAGGATAATTTTTAAGAATATTTCTTTTATACTTCTCTAAAACGTAATTTTGAAAATCTGTATCTGCGGTTACCTGCGATAATCTGCGTCCGAAAAATCTTAAATAATAAGGAGAAAAAAATGCGCAGTGATATTTTAAGAGGAGATTACCGTTTTGCGGGTCCCCGTTCGCTTTTTAAGGCGCTGGGCTATACCGACGAGGAACTGGCCCGTCCTTTAATCGGCGTCGCTAATTCCGCGAATGAATTGGTGCCGGGCCACCAACACCTGGACCTGATTACCGCCGCGGTTAAGAGTGGAATATATCTGGCCGGCGGCACTCCTTTTGAATTCCGGACCATTGGCGTCTGCGACGGCGTCGCCATGGGCCACGCGGGTATGAAATATTCCCTTGCTTCCCGGGAAATTATCGCCGACAGTTGCGAAATTATGGCCCGGGCCTATCCCTTTGACGGACTCGTCCTGATTCCCAACTGCGACAAAATAATCCCTGGTATGCTAATGGCTCTGCTGCGGGTAAATATACCGGGACTCCTGGTCAGCGGCGGCCCAATGATGGCCGGAACTTTCCGGGGCAAAAAAGTTGATTTGATTTCCGTCTTTGAGGCGGTAGGCCAAAGAAGCATCGAAAAAATAACCGACGAGGAGCTAAAGGCTCTGGAAGAAGTAGCCTGTCCGGGCTGCGGTTCCTGCGCCGGCATGTTTACGGCCAACTCCATGAACTGTCTGACCGAAGGACTTGGCCTGGGACTACCCGGCAACGGCACCATTCCCGCGGTTGACAGCCGTCGAATTCGCCTGGCAAAAGAAGCCGGAATGAAGGTGATGGAACTGGTACGGGAAAACAAAAAACCCAGGGAGATTGCCAACCCAATCGCTTTTACCAACGCCATCGTTCTGGACATGGCTCTGGGCGCGTCAAGCAACACCGTGCTGCATTTGCCCGCGATTGCCGCGGAAGCCGGCATTAATCTTTCCCTCGCCGAGTTTGACCGTATCAGCAAAAAGACTCCCAACCTCTGCCACATCTCGCCATCCGGCACGCACCGGATGGAAGACCTGGACCAAGCCGGCGGGATACCGGCGGTTCTCTCGGAACTGGCACAGGCAAACCTGCTTGACCTCACAGCCCTAACCGTCTCCGGAAAAACCATCGGACAAATCGCTTCCCGGGCCAGGGTAGCCGACCCGGAGGTTATCCGGTCAATTAAAAATCCCTACAGCCGTGAAGGCGGTATCGCCATCTTATTCGGAAACCTGGCACCGGAAGGAGCGGTCGTAAAACAGTCGGCAGTTAACCAAAGCCACCTCACCCACACCGGACCGGCCCGGGTATTTGACGCGGAAGAAGAAGCGCTGAACGCGATTCTGAAAAATCAAATCAAAGACGGGAGCGTCATCATTATCCGCTACGAAGGACCAAAGGGCGGTCCCGGAATGCGGGAGATGCTATCGGTAACCAGCGCCCTGGTCGGCGCCGGAAAAGATGATAAGACGGCTCTTATCACCGACGGACGGTTTTCCGGCGGGACCCGCGGCCTGGCTATCGGACATGTTTCACCAGAAGCGGCGGCCGGCGGCCCGATCGCGCTGGTAATGGACGGTGATATAGTTGAAATCGACCTACCTCAAAGACGACTAAACCTCAATGTTTCCGACGCGGAACTGGAAAAACGGAAGAAATTATGGCAACCCCGGGAACCAAAAATCAAGGAAGGTTATCTTTACCGTTACAGCCGTGCGGTCAGTTCCGCGGCCCAGGGAGCAGTGGTACGATAAGCGCTCGGATGTCTAATTCGCGGAACAATCTACGAGCCGGACAAGACTACGCAATTCAAGAACGAGCCTCGCCGTGTTCTCACCCACAATTCGGGTGAGCCCCGGCCACTCATTCTTTCATTTTGCTTGTCTTATTTCCGTCTCTACGCTAAGTTCCGCGAATTAGACATCCTCACTTGGCGAAAAAAAACAACGACATATTACAAAAGCATTAAGAAAAAGATAAGCCGAGCGTGAATAATTGCAACTACAAAGATTATAAAAAATGGCCTTTACCTTAAAACAGAGGCATGAACTCAAACCGTCTTTAAGGATAAAATTAGGGGCCAGATTAAAAATGGCCCAAATCCTGGAAACCTCGGAAGAGGACTTTGCCCGAACGGTCAAAGACGCGGAAATAAATCCCTTGTTTCAAGAATTACTCGTTTGGGGCGGTGTAAGGCGTAAAAGATTTTCGGGAGTCAGCCCGGCATTTTTCCGGAAAGTCAGCCTCGAAGAAGGCAACGCCGCGCATCAACGGCCGGAAACCGCGAATTTCGCCGACGAAGAAGTAACCATCCTGATTAAAAAAATGGGCCGGGAAAATTTTATGCGTTTTTTCCTGGTTCCGGAAAAAATTTATGCCGTAAAACAGATATCGGACGAAACCGCCTTAAATAAAGCGGAGATTGAAAAAGTTGCCGATTTCGTCAATAACTTTTCCGCTTCCGGCCTCACCCCGGGCACGCCGTCTCCGACTTCACTTCATACCAAAGGAACGCGGATAATCGCCGCGATAATTCGTGATCCGGGCGGATTAATGATTGAAGACCTGAATTTTGATTTATGCCGGGGGAAATACCTGATTGACGATTCCAAGATTCAGCAATTCAAGAATTCGCTCCCTTCGGGCCGTAAAAGAGGCTTAAATCGGATAGTCGCCCAGTTGCGGTGGATTAACGGCCGGCGCAACATAATCTACTCCATCCTTCAGTCTCTTCTGGAAAAACAGGAACGGTTTATCACATTCGGACGGCAAGAGGACCTGAAAAGTTTAACCCAGCGCCAGCTAAGCCTGGAATTGGGAATCTCCCCTTCGCTTCTGAACCGCGCGATTAAAAAAAGGGCGCTCAGACTTCCGGACGGAACAGTCGCACCACTGAAAAAATTTTTCCCGGGACGGCAGGAGGAGATTAAGAAGGCGATTAAAAAAATTATTAAAGAAGAACAAAACGGGGAGATACCGGACGCGCGGATTAAGATTATTCTCGGGCGTGATTATGGACTTTCCCTATCACGCCGCACCGTAAATTTCTACCGCAATTCGATAAAGTAGTTGCCCGCCAAAGGCGGGCTCTTTAAAAGGTAGGGGCGGGGTTACATCCCCGCCCGCGGGAGGGAACAAAGCCCCTCCCCTACGCAAGCTAACAACGCCAAGCAATGTTGACAACTACAACGGCAGGTCTAATTTCTTCATCCGGTAGGAAAGAATTCGCCGGGTGGTCTTCAGTATTTTCGCCGCCTGACTAACAACCCCATCAGCCTGTTCCAATGCCTGCTTAATTAAAACCGTTTCATATTTATTAACCGCTTCCTCCAGAGATGCCTTCCCCAGGTCCAAAGACGGAAGCGACGGAGAATCCGGTTCCTTTTTCTTAAGCGACTCGGCAAGATGTCCCGGTTGAATGACTTTAACGTCACCGTGTAAAACCAGGATTCTTTCAATGACATTCTTCAATTCTCTTACATTACCCGGCCAGCCATATTCCTGAAAAATATTTTTCGCCTCGTCGGAAATGGATTTTGTCGTTACATGAAGCGTTTTTTGAAACTTGGCAAAGAAATGGTCCACCAGAAGCGGGATATCCTCACGCCTCTCCCTTAAAGGCGGAATGTTAATCGTTACCACATTAAGGCGGTAATAGAGGTCCTGGCGAAAGCCGCCCTTTTCAATCTCAGCATCCAGGTCTTTTGAGGTTGCCGCCAAAACCCGCGCTTCTGTTTTGATTAACTTTGTGCCGCCCAGCCGCAAAAATTCCCGCTCCTGAAGCACGCGCAAAAGCTTTACCTGGGTAGTCAGCAACATCTCCCCGATTTCATCCAGAAATATCGTTCCGTCTTTGGCCAGGTCAAACATCCCGGCCTTCTTTTCCAGAGCATCGGTAAAAGCCCCCTTTTCGTAACCAAACAACTCACTTTCAAAAAGGTTTTCCGGTAGGGCGGCGCAGTGCACGGCTATAAAAGGTTTGTCCGCACTGGAACTTTGGTAGTGAATTAACTTCGCCACCACTTCCTTGCCGGTTCCGCTCTCTCCGGTAATCAGTACGCTGGAAGGAGTCCGGGCAACCCGGGACACTTCCTGAAGAACTTTTTGCGCTACGGCGCTCCTGCCCACAAACTCTACTTCCCGATAATCCCGGCTGATTGTCTGCAAATACTCCACTTTTTCCCGCAACCGGCTGTAATCAAGCATTTTTTGAATCACCAGCTTCAGTTCTTCGCTTTCAAACGGCTTGGCGATATAGTCAACCGCGCCCAACCGCATCGCTTCCACCACAGTCTTCACCCGATCAACCGCGCTGAGCATAATTACCGGAACATCCGGATTAAACTGACGAATTTTCTGTAAAACCTCCAGGCCGTTCATGTCCGGCATGATAACATCCAGAATAACGAGTTGGGGGTCTTCCTCCAGCAGTTTAAGCCCTTCCCGGCCATTGGACGCAACGCTGGTTTTATAATCGTCCTTCAGAAGCATCCGCAACGCTTCGCAAACATTCTTTTCGTCATCAATGATTAAAATTTTTTTCATTTTTCGTCACCTTTTTTTACCGGAAAAAACACCTGGCAGACCGTTCCCTTTCCGGGAACGCTTTCCAACCGGATTTTTCCGTTGTGGTCCTCAATGATTCGCTGGGCAATCGGCAATCCCAAGCCCATGCCTTTTGTTTTGGTCGTATAAAAAGGAGAAAAAACTTCCGAAATATTTTCCGGCATAATTCCGGAACCGTTATCCTTAAAATCCACCCTGATAAATAAACGATTATTTTCACACAACGATTCAGCTTTGATACATATCCGGCCATTCTCTTTGATTGCCTCTCCGGAATTTGTCAAGATACAATCAAATGCCTTCTCGATACTATTACGGTCGACATCAACCAACAAATTATCCGGGCACTCCCTTTTCAGTTCAATCCGAGACCCGAATTCCCGGACAAATTTCTCAACGGAAGATTCAAGTATCTCCTTTAACGATGCCGAAACTACGCGCATTTCGACCGGTTCCGAAAATTCAAACAGGTCCGAAGCAATCCGGTTTAATCGTTCCACCTCTTCGGAAACAATCCGGAAAAATTTCTCCCGGAATTCCTGGTCCTGATATTTATCGGGAAGCAGCTGGACAAAAGTTTTAATGGCCACCAGGGGATTCTTTATCTGGTGAGCCATGCTGCTGGCCAACTGATACCAGAAGTTCAACCGTTCCAGGTAACCAACCTTCTTTTCCAATTCTTCCGGAGAGGTGCGGTCGGAAAAAATGAGCACAGCTCCGGCTGTTGACTCATCTTCATCTTTGATTAAATTGGCGCTGACCTGAAGCGGCCTTCTGGTTGCCGGATAAATGATTCTTTCATTTTGAACGAGTTCGTTTTTCTTTAAGGCCCGCCAGATAAAATCGGCCAACTGCGAACCGGCTTTCTGGATATCAACGCCCCGCATCTCCTCCGGAGAAATAGCCAGTATTTCCATCGCCTTCTGATTGAAAGAAGTAATCCGGCCTTCCGGATTGACGGCAATTACCCCGGCGGTCAGATGCTCCAGAATCATCTCCTGTTCCTTTTTCTTCAAAAACGCCTGGTGGTAAAGAGCGGCGTTTTCAAACACCAGGCCTAAATAATTTGCCAGAAACGAGAAAAAGTCTATGTCTTCCTCGCTGAAATCTCTTCCGGAAATTTTATTCCCCAGCGCCAGAAAACCACCCACCTTTCCGCGGGAAAAGACCGGTACGCAGATTTTGGCGCAGGCCAGTTCCAGATCGTTCTGCAGCCTGTTTCCCGATTCGGCAAGGTCCAGGTCCGTAATCTTTTCGTAACGGATAATCTTCTGTTCCTTTTCCAGCCAGGCGGCCAAACCTTCGGAAACGGAAAAGGAAACCTGCCCGGCCCAGGAATTATCCCAACCGAAAGAAGCGCGAACCCGATGCTCTCCTTTTTCCCGCAAAAACAGGGCGATACGGGAAAGACCGAACACCTCTCCGATGGTCTTTACCAGCGATTCCGCGAAATCATTTTCCTCGAAAATCTTCAGCAGTGTTTCCGAAATGCGGCGCAGCGCCCCGGCGTAAAAATCCCGGCCCTGTTCCGCGACAACCGACGCGGGACGTTTTTCAACCACCCTTAAAAACTGTTTTCCCAAATACTCCTTCTCCCTAGCCAGGAGCTCTTTTTCCAAGGCGTGGGAAACTATAATTTTAAGTCTTTCCCGGTCAATCGGCTTAGTCAACGTATCGTAAGCTCCCTGCTGCAAGGCCTCGGCTACCATCAAAGAAGCGGAACCAGGCAAAAGAACAACCACCGGCAGACCCGGCCGATACTTGCCGACCTGCCGTAAAATCGTAAACGGGTCGTTTTCCTTTAAGGGAACATCCAGGAAAAGAAGGCTTATCGGCTGACGGAGCTCCGATTCCAAAACCGAATCTTTGCCGATATCCAAAAAAGTAAGAGAATCCTTAAAAAGGAGCGCTAATTCTTCTTTAAGCGCGGGACTATCGGAAATAATTGCGGATAGAATCACTTTTCCTCCTTGGAAAATTATGGGTATTGCCAAAAACCAACCATAAAAACTTACCACTGAAACACTGAAAACTGCGGAGACACTGAAAAAAGATTTAATTCATAACTCTTTTTATCTTTAAAACTGCTTTGGCAAAATTAAGCAACAACCCTACCTTTAATCCAGATGCTTTCAAATAAGATAATAATTGAGCCAAATGACTATCATCAAAATCATTTACTGTTTTCAGTTCAATAATGACCTGCCCTTCCACGAGTAAATCAATCCGATGTAAACCAATCTCTTTACCGTCATAGAAAACTTTTATCTCCTTCTGTGTTTCTACTTTTAGTCCCTGTTTTACTAATTCTAAAGGCAAAGCTGCCTGATAAATTGATTCCAAAAAACCAGGGCCTAACTTCTTGTGAACCTTAATAGCACATTCAATAATTTTACCGGTTAGTTTTTCCAATTCTAAATTCATTATTCCGTGTCTCCATTCTTCCGTGTTTCAGTGGTATTCTTTTTCTGGGTCCGTAAAATTTTGACAGTACTGAATCATAGAGTTGAATATGCGCCGGGAAATTCCAGCGTAAAGGTGGTTCCGCTGTTCGGAGCGCTTTGCACCTCAATTTCACCACCGTGTTCCTTTACGATATTATGGGCAATGGCAAGCCCCAAACCGTTTCCGCCGTGCCGGGTACTGAAAAATGGGTCAAATATCCGGGAAAGGTTTTCCGACGGGATGCCTTTACCCGTATCGATTATCTTAATGAAAAACCGCTGTTTGTAAGGGGAAGTACTGGCTGTAATCGTCAACCTGCCGCCGTTTTCCATTGCCTGAATGCTATTGAGAAAGAGGTTGGAAAATACCCGCTGAAGCTGAAATTCATCGCCCTCAACGAAAACATCGTTTTTGAGATACTCCTTCTCCACGATAATCTTTCGGGCGGCCAACTCATTGGAAAGCATAAAAAGACTTTTTTCCATTATTCCGGAAAGGTTAGTCTTCTTTTTTTGCATCGGCGCCGGCCGGGCAAAATTCAAAAGGTCTTCCAGAAGACGGTTTATCCGGTCAACTTCCTGGGAAGCAATCTTCGTAAACGTCTGCCGAAACTCCGGGTCATTGAACTTTTCCGGAAGCAACTGAACAAAAGTCTTGATGGAAACCAGCGGGTTCCGGATTTCATGGGCCATCCCGGCGGCAATTATCCCCGCGGCCGCCAGCCGCTCCGCCCGCTGCAACTGGGAAAAAAGTTCCGAGTTGTTGATAACCATGGCCAACTGACTGGAAATTGTGCGTAAAAATTCCAAATCATGTTTGGAAAAAACCTTCCAGTTTTCCTTCTGAGAAATAACCAAAAACCCGACCAATTCATTCTTAATCATAAGCGGAACAGCCATTTCCGCGGACATGGCTTTCAGTAAAGCAGAAACCTGGTCCCGGCCCGGAGTGGAAGACATCCGCTCCAGTTCATCACGAATTAAAATATCCCCCCGGGCCAATTCTTTTATGAAAGCGCTTTCTTTTTTTAACTCCAGAATAAGTTGATTTTTTTCGAATCTTTGTCCTACCATGGCGCCGATGAAAAAATTATCCGCCTCCTTGTTACCGCGTAAGGCCACCAGAACGTTTTTTACTTTCAAAGCCGGCGCAATCCTTTCCAGGGACAACCGCAACAGACGTGAAATATCCTCACGGGAACTCAAGATTTCACTCAGTTCGCTCAAAACCTTTTCCGGCTGCCGCCGCCTGCGGAAAAAAAACTTATCCAGATATATCTGGCTTTTTTCTTTAACCGGAGAAAAAAGGAAGGCGATGGCAACAGTAGCAATCATGTTGGGAAGCAAGGAATTGGTTGGTATAAAACGCTTAAAAATAAGATTGAAAACGAAAATAACCAAACTGTAAACAAGCACTAACGATATTGTCAAAAAACTATAAAGAACAGTCTGCTCCAGAAAAAAAGAAACGTCGAGAATTTTATAACGGGCGATACCGTACGCAATTACCGCGCTCATCAGAACGGCCGAAAATGGACCCATTAATGTTAATTGACTGATCCCCAAGTAGGGAGAAACAATTGAGGTAAACGTAACAAAAGTAGCGCCGATTAAAATACCGAGCAAAATATACTCAATTTCAACGCGCCGTAATCCATAACTTGTTTTTTTACTCTGCCAGAGATAAAAAATGGTATGGCCTAAAAGTCCAATCACATATAAAGCCATGAAGATGAAAAGCTTTCCATAAGCGGCTTCCGGTGAAGAAAAAACAGGGTTTCCGACCGACTCGCTAAAAAAAGCCTGTTTGATAAATGATGGGATAAAAGCAATTCCCACGCAAAGCAAACTAATCAGATACCAGGCGACTATTTCCTTTCTTTTCAGCCTGGTTTCCCCGGTGACAGAAGTGGCAAAACAATAAAGGTTGGCGGGGAGAAACATGGATACAGATGTTGCAATGCGAACCCAGGTGGCAATAGCACGGATATTTTGCCAGGAAGTGATAACCATTACCATCGTCGCCGCCCAAACAGCCAGATTGAGATTAAAGATTAGAAAAAGGATATTTTTTACACTTTTTTTACGTAAAAATACAAAAAAACCAATCCCCATACAGGAAAGAAAGGTTATAAAAGAAACTGCTATCGAAAATTTCATTAAATAAGACATTTTTTTACCAGAAGAACGACATTCCCTCCGGCCATTCCGTGGGAATTAACCAATGCTACTTTAACGTCATTATAGCGCGGCTTGTTCGGAACATAATCAAGGTCACAGGCCGGGTCCGGGTATTCATAATTAATCGTAGGCGGAATAACTCCCTCCAGAAAAGTCAGGGGAACGGCAGCTAATTGAAAAGAACCGGCGGCTGTAAAGGGATTGCCAATCATAGATTTGATGGAACTTATTGGTATGCGGTAAGCGCCCAGACCAAAAATATTTTTGATTGCGTCCGTTTCTGCCCTATCAATCAAAACGTGCGAAGGCCCGTGAGCGGAAATATAATCTATTTCCGAGGGAAAAATAAGCGCTTGAAGCAAAGCCTTTTGAATGGCATCCGCCATCCCTTTTTCAACTTCTTTGTTGCTGCCGCTTCCATAACCAATAAGTTCGCCGTACAACGGAGCGTGCCGCTGAAGCGCCTGTTCCATCTCTTCCAGAACAAGAAGCGCGGCGCCTTCCGAAATTATGCCCGCGGTTCGTTTTAAATCAAAGGGCCGGCTGGCGCTTTCCGGGTTATCCTTCCGGTTTAAAGCCAACCCGCTCCGGCAGAACCCTCCCCAAAGAAGCGGCGTAATCGGCGCGTCAACCCCACCGCAAATCCCCAGTGATAATTCTCCGTTTTTAATCTTTTCAAAGATAAGACCGACCGCATCAAGCCCGGAAGTACAGTCGTTGGCTACGGTCTGCTTAAATCCGGACAAACCCAACGAATTCGCGACTTCAGTGGCGGAGGCATTGGGCGAAGCCGAAAATACGCTCGTTGGGGAAATTGCCGAAACACCGCTCTTCAGAAATGCCTGATGTTCTTTTTCAATCAGGTCAAGGGCGCTGGTGCTCACCCCTAAAGCAATTCCCATTTTGACTTCGGGAGTAAGATGGGTTTTGAAAACAGCATCGTCCAAGGCTAACCGGGCCGCCGCAACGGCAAAATGAGTGCACCGGGACATTCTCCTGGCTTCTTTTTTTTCCAAAAAATCAAGCGGATTAAAATCGCTTATCTCCCCGGCAATCTGGCAAGGAAAAGAAGAGGCGTCGAAAGAGGTTATCTTCTTAATCCCGGAAATTCCATTCTTAAGGGCATCCCAGAACTTTATCTTTCCGATACCGTTGGGAGAAATAACTCCGATTCCGGTAATAACTACCCTTTTTTTCTTTTCAGCAATTCTTTCCGCCATTGATTTTTACGATTAATTCCTGCAGTTTAAAAGCGTCCCCGGCAAAAAAATATCCGCGACTTAAATCCCGGAATTCCTTCGGGGAAAGATAGGCGTATTTTGACATCAAAGCGACATCGTCGGCTATGCCGGTTATCAAACCTGCCGCCTCCACTTTTTTTAAAAACAATTCCGTTTCCCGAATAAAACAACGGAATTTTTTACCGTCTACCCGATAAGGAAGAGGGTCCCAAAAGCGGGGCGGGAAAAAGAGGCGCATTTTATAATTCATCACTTTACCGGGATAGGCCTTCTTGTTTTTAATTGAAAGACCGTATTCCCCCGGGTTTTTAAACCATTCCGTTCCGGGCATAATGCCGGGAAATTGTATCAGGACTGAATCCGGTTTAGTCCTCAATAAAAATTCCAAGGTTTTCTTTTTCGTTTCTTCGGTTTCCCCAGGAGCCGGCACGATAAGGCTGACTACGACAAAAATCCCGGCTCCCTTCGCTGCCTTTAGAATTTTTTCCATCCGTTCCGGAAAAGCTTTTTTGTTAATCGCTTTCGTCAAAATCTCCGGGTCAGTGGATTCCACTCCGAAAAAGATAGCGAAACAACCGGAATCTTTAAGCAGCGAAAAATCAATCCCTTCCTGGCGCAAATCAGTAAGAACGGTATAGTTAATCTTAAGATTATTCTGAATTATCCCCCGAGCCACCTCTTCCAGTAATTTCGGAGGGGTGTTGGAACCGCCGTAACGAAAAAGAGAGACGCCGTATTTTTGCTGATAATGCATTATTTCCGCGATTATCCGTTCGGCACTTTTGGCTCTCGGCCGGCCGCTCTTCAGGGGATGCATACAAAAATAACAGGAAAAAGGACAGCCCCGGCTTTCGTCAAGCACGATAAATTTTAAACGACCGTTGTCCTTCATGGCCGGATAAACATCCGGGTCGTAATTAGCAAAAGGCAATTGATTTAAGTCTTCCATCCACTGCTGGGGCGTAGTCACTATTTGGCCGTTTTCCCGAAAAATCAGGTTGGGAATCTCACGCAGGCCTTTCTTGCCTTGAACGAAATCAACCAAATCCAAAATAGCCTGCTCGCCCTCTCCGTAAACCAGGGCATCTAAATCCGAAGTTGCCTGATATATGGTTTCCCGGAAAGTATCCACCTGTGAACCGCCGCCGAAAACCGGTAATTTCGGATTTCTCTTCTTTAAAACATTAGCTATAATCAAGGAAGCGGTGAAGCCGTCACCATTCCAGAGTTTCAGCCCCACAAAATCAATCTTCTCTCTCTCCACCCGGTCAGCGATTTCGTAACCGATTTCAAAGAAAATTTTCCGCTGGTAGGCTGTCAATCTCTTTTCTAAAAAAGAAAGTTTTAGTAATGTAAAGAGTCCTGGTACCCTGCCCTGGAAAAGGGGCCGGGCAATCTTCTCGAGGAGGGTACGGATATGTTCCGGGAAAAGACGACCTAAGGTTTCCGTAGTATTATAATCAATAACTTTTACCTGATGGCCGTTCGAAATAAGCAAAGCAGCCAATAAAGCCAGCCCGTTATCCGGTATGAAATCAGAAGGGGTTCTGGGACATCCGGCCACTGAAATAAGTAAAATTTTCATATCAGGTCATCTAAACTATTGTACAAATTTGTCCATAAACAAATCACACCTGTACGAAAATGTTACCTTATATTTTAAACGGTGTCAAATTTGTCCACCCACGCTTGTTAAGATAAACAACACCACTACATGACGGCGCTATGACAGGTAAAACGCCTATTTTTTACCCCCACCCCTACCCTATACCCTCCAGGAAGAAAAGAAGACATTTTGGATGGCAAAAAAATTGCACCGTATAGGGTATGACCGCAATTTTCGTTTCGTTGCCAAAACAAAGGAGGATGTGATGCGTAACTTTAACCTTTTTGTGTTTAGCTTCTGTTCAGTCCTGATTTGGTACCTGATTATCTTAAGTATGTTTTTGACTCACGCGGTTACGGAAGCTCAATGCGCGGGATTTCAATATCCATTTTAATATCAAAACGCTACTCACGTATTCGCTTAATTCTTTATTTTAATCGGAGGAATATGGTACGCAAAATCGGTTTGATTGTTTTAGGAACTACTTTATTATTTACGGCACTAAAAGCGGAAGGAGCCGGATTTCAGAATCCGCCCCAGGGAACAGCTGCGTCGGCACAGGGCGGCGCATTTGTGGCCCAGGCCGACGACGCCACCGCCATTACCCATAACCCGGCCGGATTAACCCAATTAACAGGCACTGCTATTCTGCTTGCCCCTTCTTTCATCTATCCATCCACCGAATACTACGCTCCGAATGGGCAAAAGGAAAAAGCGAAAGAAACGTTGCACGTTCTGCCGAACCTCTATTTCGCCACCGGCTCAACGAAAACAAATTGGCGGTTTGGACTGGGAATCACTACACCTTTCGGACAATCAAGCGAATGGTCTAAGGACGGTTTGTTCCGATACTATACCACCTTCTCGGAAATGAAGCTGATTGACGTCAACCCGGCAATCGCCTACGCGGTAAACCCCCAACTTTCGTTCGGCCTGGGTTTAAATTATTACAACTCCGCCATCACCCTGGAAGCACAAAATTATTACGGGGCCTACGGACCTTTTCCGGACGGCAGTCAGAAACTGGCGGTGGAAGGCGACGGTTACGGATACAACCTCGGTTTTCTCTACAAACCATCGGAAAAACACAGTATCGGCGGTACCTTCCGCAGCGGTTTTTCAATCAAGCATGAAGGCCACTTATCAATGACTGAGATACCCGTAGCGTTGGGCGGACCGGATTTCAAAACTTCAGCCTCACTTGAAATGAACTTCCCGAATATAGCGAACCTCGGCTATGCCTATCGACCGAACAAAAGATGGAAGATAGAGGTTGATATGGAATGGATAGAGTGGTCCTGGCTGGAAAAGATGACCGTAGACCTTACGCCGCCCCTCTTACCCGGCCTTCCCGCCCACCGGGAAGTTGTCAAAGAGTGGAACAGTACCCTGAGTCCCCGTATCGGAATAGAATTTCGTCCCGATGCAAACTGGAAAATCTGGACCGGTTACGTATATCTTCCCACATCGATACCGGACCGGACCTTTGACCCGTCTCTGCCGGACGCCAACGCGCACATCTTCTGTCTCGGCTTCGGGTGGGAGAAGAAAAACCTCGCCATGGCGTTGTCCCAGGAATTCTCTTTTCCAGAAGACCGGAAGATTGCTGAAGGAGGAGCGTATGACGGCACCTACAAATCCTTCAATCTGATTACAACCTTAAACATCCAATATAATTTCTAATGTTAATACGTGGATTCCAACCTACCACACGCGGGAATGACAGAAACATTTATGGAGGCAATATGAAAAACAAAATTCTGGTTATTGATGACGAAATCGGCCCGCGCGAATCACTACGGATTCTGTTTAAGGACAACTACGACGTCTTGGTTGCCAACAACGGAGAAGAAGGAATCCAGACCATCAAAAAGAACCCCCCTGACCTGACAATCCTTGACTTGAAGATGCCGGGAATGGACGGAATCGAGGTGCTTCAAAAGATTAAAGCGATAGACCCGAAGGCAAAAGTGATTATCCTTACCGGCTATGGGTCGCCGGAAGTAGCCCAGCAGGCCCAGCGCCTGGGAGTCACCCTCTATCTGAACAAACCATTTGACATCTTTGAAATCCGACAATTGGTCGCCGAAAAAATAAATGGATAACAAACAAGACATCCTCGAGGTAATCAACGCCTTACTGATGGTGATAGACATTAAAGACCATTACACCATGTCTCACTCCCTACTGGTTATGGATTATGCCCAATCCATAGCCGAAAAATTGAAACTGCCCAAAAAAGAGCAACAAACTATCCGTTTCGCCGGCTTTCTGCACGACACCGGAAAAATCGCCATACCCGATGCCATACTACAAAAACCGGGTCCGCTCTCTTCGGAAGAATATGAAACGATAAAAACACATCCGCAGGAAGGCGCCAAAATAATCGGCCAGATAACTTCCCTGAAAGATATCCTGCCCCTGGTCCTCTACCATCACGAACGAATGGACGGAAGCGGTTATCCGGAAGGCAGGAAAAACGACGAGATACCGCTGGGTTCAAAAATCCTGGCCGTCGCCGACACCTATTCGGCCCTGATTTCCAACCGGCCCTATAAATCTGCTTTGAGCGCTACGGAATCAGCCAATATCCTGAATAGTCTCGGAAATATCCTTGACCCGTTTCTGATAAAAATATTTCTGGAAGAAGTGGCGAACGGTAAAGTTTGACCTGAAGGCTTGAAATATGGTATAAAATAGTGACTAATGATTAAAGAAAAGTTGGGAGAAACGCTGGTCAGGCACAAATTGGTTACGCAGGAAAATTTGGACCTGGCCCTTACGGAACAAAAACAGAACGGAAAACTCCTGGGCACCATCCTGTTTTCAAAAGGACTTTTGACCAGGGAAAAACTGACCGAAATACTCGCCCTGCAAAAAGGAATCGAAATCGTTTCCCTGCCCCAATTGCACATTTCCTCGGAGTTACTTAAAAAAATCCCGGAGAGACTGGCCAGGCGATTCCTGGCTATAGCCATCGACCAGAAAGAAAAAACATTAACGGTGGCCATGGCCGACCCGTTTGACATCATCGCTATCGATACGCTCCGAAGCATTCTCGGCTACGAAATAAAAGCGGTCCGGGCAAAAGCCGAGGAAATTCTTTCAACAATAGAAAAACGTTATTACGGATTTGCCGAAACTGAAGACACCGCGCTGGAACTGACCAAGGTAAACCTGGAACAGGAAGCGGATAAATCGGAAATTACCTTCCAGGCCGATGACCCGCCGGTAATAAAATTCGTCAACCTTCTCCTGGTGCAGGCTATTGAAAAAAGAGCCTCCGACATCCACTTGGAACCGATGGAAAAAACTTGTTCGCTGCGGTTTCGAATAGACGGAATACTTAATTCCGCGGCCGCGCCCACAGTTAAAATGTTCCCGGGGATCGTCAGCCGAATAAAAATTCTCTCCGGCCTGGACATTGCCGAAAGGAGACGCCCCCAGGACGGCCGGTGCGAAGTTAAAATCGGACAAAAAATTCTTGACCTGCGCATCTCAACCTTTCCCACGGTCTTCGGCGAAAAGGTTATCATCCGCGTCCTGGACCGCTCCAGCCTGGCCCCTAACCTTCAGGAGTTAGGGATGGAAACGGAACAAAGGGAAAAATTCCAGAGCGCCCTCAAAAAACCTTACGGCATTATCCTGATTACCGGGCCTACCGGCTCCGGAAAAACAACCACCCTTTACGCTGCCCTTTCCCACCTTAACAGCCCCAAAACGAATATCGTAACGCTGGAAGACCCGGTGGAATACCGGATAGAAGGAATCAACCAAGCCCAGGTCAGGCCGGAAATCGGCCTGACTTTCGCCAACTACCTACGCCACGTCCTCCGCCAGGACCCCAATATCATTATGGTCGGCGAAATACGGGACTTTGAAACCGCCGAAATAGCGATCCGGGCCGCGCTCACCGGTCACCCGGTCTTTTCCACCATTCACACCAACGACAGCGTCTCCACCATTACCCGGTTAATCGATATGGGTGTGGCGCCATATCTCCTGGCACCTTCCCTGCACATGGTAGTCGCCCAGCGCCTCATCCGAAAACTATGCCCGGAATGTAAAGAACCGGCGCCTTCTTCCAACTTCCTGCCGGCCGGGACCGAAATCTACCAGGCCAAAGGATGCCACTTTTGCAACGAAACCGGGTACTGGGGAAGAATCGGAATCTATGAAATATTGGAAATAACTCCCCGGTTGAGAGAACTGTTTACTCAAAAAGCAAGTTACGGAACCTGGCAGGAAGAAGCGAAAAAAGAAGGCATGAAGAGTCTCTTTGACGTCGCCCTAAGCAAAACAGCTGAAGGCATCACCTCCCTGGAAGAAGTTTTGGGAATTGTTGAAAACCCATGATGAAAATTAATGAACTCCTGACGTTGGCGGCCGAAAAAAACGCTTCCGACCTGCACCTTTCTCCCAACATCGCTCCCTGCCTGCGCGTTGACGGAGAGTTGGTTTTTACGGAAACTACCGCCCTGAACGCGGAATCCTGCAAAGACCTGTGCTACTCCATCCTGACCGAGGAGCAAAAAACCCGGTTTGAAAATTTCAAGGAACTTGACTTTTCTTATGGAATTCCCGGGGTGGGACGGTTCCGGGTCAATTACTATTACCAGAGAGGTTCTATCAGCGGCGCTTTCCGCCTTATTCTCACCGAAACCCCCAATTTCCAGGAACTGGGCCTGCCGATACCGGTAATGCAAAAATTCTGTTCCCTCTCCCGGGGATTCATCCTAGCAACCGGGGCCACCGGCAGCGGAAAATCGACCACCCTGGCCGCCATGATTAACCAAATCAACGAAAACCGGAAGTGCCATATCATTACGGTTGAGGACCCGATTGAATATCTCTTCAAGCACAAAAAATCCATCGTCAACCAACGGGAGTTGGGCGGGGACACCCTTTCTTTCAGCGAAGCCCTCAAACATATGCTCCGCGAAGACCCGGATGTGGTCCTGGTCGGTGAAATGCGCGACCTGGAAACAGTCTCTTCCGCCTTAAAACTGGCCGAAACCGGCCACTTGGTCCTGTCCACCCTTCACTGCGGGGAAGCGGTGGAGTCCATCAACCGCATCATTGATATCTTCCCGACCAACCAGCAGCAGCAGACAAGAGTCCAGCTCTCCCTTACACTCTACGGTGTAATCTCCCAGCAACTCCTCCCCAGAATGGACGGAAAAGGAAGAGTGTTGGCAACCGAAGTCATGGTCGTAACCCCGGCCATCAGGAATCTGATTCGGGAAAACAAACCACAGGAAATCGTTTCACACCTGCAGATGGGTTTAAACCTGGGAATGGAAACGATGAACCGCTCCCTTTTGCGGCTCTACCGAAAGAAGGAAATAAGTCTGGAAACCGCCATCAACGCCAGTTCCAATCCGAAAGAACTGGAAGAATTGATTAACAGAAAAACGTAATTGACTTGGTTGGCACCATTATCTTATGGCTAAATTTACCTATTTTGCCCGGGATGCAAACGGAAAGAGCATCAGGGGAGTCATGGAGTCCGCTTCGCTCCATAACCTGGTCGCTACGATGAAGAACCAACGGATGGTCGTCATCTCCGCCCGGGAAATCAGACCAAAAATACAGATGGCCCGAGCCAAAAAGGTGAAATTGTCCGAAATTTCTTTCTTTTTCCGACAGTTGGCGACCATGGTCGGCGCCGGCGTATCCATTACCGATTCGCTGAGAGAGTTAGCGTCCCAAATAAAAAACGTTACCTTTTCCACGATTTTAAACGGATTGAGGACCGACATTGAAAAAGGAAGCTCCTTTTCCCAAGCCCTGGCTAAACACCCCCGGCTCTTCCCCGCCATCATCACCGCCATGATTAAATCCGGCGAAGAAGGCGGGACTCTTTCCGCGGTTTTGGAACAAATTTCCGTCTATCTGGAAGACAAAATTGCTCTCCAGCGCGAGGTAAAAACAGCCACCACTTATCCGGCCTTCATCTTGGCCTTCTTCGCTTTTGCCCTCTCTTTCATCGTTCTATTCCTGATACCCAAATTCAAGGAATTGTTTTCCGGCTTTGGCGTAGCGCTTCCTCCGCTAACCAGATTCGTCATGGATACCAGTAATATTATCATAAAAAACTTTATCTGGATTATTTTAATTCTTTTCGCTGTTGTGGTTACCTGCCACCGTTACCACAATACCCGGAACGGCCGGAGATTTTTCGACCGGCTTAAATTCCGTCTGCCGGTACTTGGGGAAACCTTCCGCCTAGTCGCTCTTTCCTATTTTTCCCAAACCTTCGCCGCGCTTATTTCCAGCGGCGTGCCGGTAATAAAATGCCTGGGAATAGTCGGCGCGGTCTCCGGAAACAGCCTGATTGAGGATGCTTCCGATCAGATAAAAATCGGCGTGGAAGGCGGCGGCACTATCTCGTCGGAAATGCGCAAACAGCCTGTCTTCCCCCCTTTATTGACACGGATGGTTGTCGTGGGAGAAGAAACCGGTAAATTGAGCGAGATGTTCAGCCGGGTCAACCGATTCTACCGGGATGAAGCCCTGGCCAGAACCAAGATGCTAACCACCACCCTGGAACCGGCAATGCTCATAGGCCTGGGGATAATAGTCGGATTTGTAGTTATCGCTTTGTACCTGCCGATATTTAAGTTGTCCGGTTCGGTAAAAATGTAATGAATACTTGCAATTGTTGTGAAATTTTAAGATATAATAACAAACAAAACCAATCAATTTAAAGGAGGTGAGAAAATCTATGAAAAATTTACTTAAGAACAAAAACGGTTTCACGATGGTGGAATTGATGGTCGTAGTAATCATCGTGGCCATCCTGGCTGCCGCGGCAATGCCTCTCTACACGGCAAACGTCAAAAGAGCCATTCGCTCCGAAGCGGTGGCAACCTTGGGCGCAATCCGTTCCGCGGAAAAAATCTACAAAGCGGAATACGGCGGCTACTCGAATAACCTTACCTCCGCTCAGATTACGAATCTCTTGGGTGTTGACATAACGGACGCTCACTACTTTGACCTTAACTCCTATACCGTTACCGGCAACGGAACAACAACATTCACCGGCACCTGCACGAGCCTCTCAACCAACGGCGCGCCGGATAAAGCAACGGTGCTAAAGCATTGGCCGACAAGCACTGTTGTTGCGACAATAAACCAGGAAGGAACAGTAAGCGAACCTTAAGTGAATCATAGCACCAGAAGAGAGGCATCACTGCCTCTCTTCTGGTGCGGCACAATTCTTGCAGTAGGACAGGCGTCTCGCTTGTCATTATGTATTATCTGTAGTTGCCGAGATTGCTCGGCGCAGTTAACAGAGCCAACCAAGGCTGGCAACTACAAAAACTATTTTTATGACAGTAAAATCGTGTAAAAAAGGATTTACGATAGTTGAAGTAATTATCGCCACAATCATACTGGTCATATCCCTGCTTGGCGGAGTAGCCTTTTTTTCCCTCAATCGCAATAATCTTTCTTATGCCGACTGCCAGCGTCTGGCGAACTGGACCGCCATTTATAAAATAGAGCAGTTAAAGAGCATGGATTACCCCCCCACCATCACATTCGACCCTACTTGGCAATATAAAGGAAAAACTTTTACGCGAACAACAACCTCGAACACCATTACCGAAGATCCGACCGGAAATTTTATACGAGCATATACGGTTTCCGTGAACTGGGGTGAAGCAACTCCACCCGTTTCCCTAACAACGTACATCTCGGAAAAATTATGAAAAAGGGATTCATCCGCCGAAGCTTTAGCGCAGGCGGATTTACGCTGGTTGAAGTAATCATCGCCATTAGCCTAAGTGCGATAGCGCTCTTCGGCATCGAAACCCTGATTGTTGCCTCATTTAAAGATTTTAAAACCGGCAAGGAGATAGCGGATTTACAAAGAGACCTTGATACGGCAAGTTACCAGATAAAAGGGGTACTGGATGAAGCAGACTACGATACCATTTCCTATCCCGGTCCTAACAGCGGAAATCGGATTCGGACCGGTTATAAAAATGACTGGTCTAAAGAATTCTACCGGCAGGCTTCGGGCAATGGGTTGATTTACAAAAACTTCGGCGAATCCCCGGACCCGGCACCGATTATAAACACCTTGCAATCCATTACTTTCAAAAACAGTCTTCCTGACAAACGCAGCGTCCGGGTTGACCTGACCGTCGTAAAAAGTGAAGGAACACCGACTGAAAGAAGATTGTCTAATAATTTCCTGGTTTACCTGAGAAATAAACCGTGATGAATACGAATAATAAAATTCCGTCACTCCCTTATATTTTAGACGGGAATTTACACCTAATGCATTTGGATTCCCGCTTACCACATGCGGGAATAACAAAAATCAGGAGTAAGAACGGTTACCTGCTGCCGATGGTCATTATTTATATGATTATCGCGATGATTGTCGGAGCCGGAATTATGGTAATCGGTTCCATGGACCGGATTGAGGCCAACAAACGGTTACACCGGGAACAGGCATTCTACCTGGCGGAAGCCGGTATTGACTATGCGCGTTACCAATTAAAACAAAGCAGTTCCTGGATGCCTAACCCCAACCCCATGACCGTAAACCTGGGAGCGGGTTCTTTCGAACTAACTCAAACAATAAACGGAAATACGATTACGAATACTTCAACCGGTAAGGTAAACGGAGTTAAGGATGAAACCATTGTTGTGAACCTTACCAAAGGCAGCGGTGGAGGTTATTTCAGCCAGGGCCTGTTCGGCGCCTCACAGATTTCCATTTACGGAAGTTCCCAGATTTACGGATATGATTCCCGAACCGGAGCTGCCGCCGATGCTTCCACCGGCAGCAATTCAAGTATTTACATAAACTCAACCGGCATAATACACGGCGACGCGGCCGTTCCGTCCACCGGCAGCATAACTTACCCTTCGTGGAGTCCAAACGCCATAACCGGGGACCAGGATACAAACGCAGCCCTGCGCACACCCGACCCGGTAACCATCCCCACCAGCCTGACCAGCTTACCCCGTATTACCCAAACCACCCCGGGACTGACCGGAAACTTTAAGGTAAGCGGCGGTAACTACACGATGAGTTCCTGGCCCAGGGACGCCGGCATAACGGCGGGTGATTATCACCTCAAATCCCTTTCAATCGCTTCGGACGCCGAACTCACCATATCCGGGACCGTCCGTTTATACATAGAGAACGCGTTATCCATAACAAACAACAGCAACGGCATTATTTTGGGTTCGGGAGCAAACCTTGCGATATATATGGGCGGCGGCGGAGCGGTTACCTTTTCCAACAGTGCCCAGTTGAATTATAACGACAGTCCGGCCAACATCGCGATATACGTTACCGGCAGCCCGGCGGTGAGCCTAACCGGCAACTGCCGAATTAACGCCGCCATTTACGCGCCCGGTTCCACAGTTACCATTAGCGGCAGTTCGGAATTGCGGGGCGGAGTCATCGCCAACCAGGTGAACCTCACGGGAAACGTAAGGTTATACGATGACGTTTCCTTGGGGGAAGTACCGCCTCCCGGTGATTCGGGCGGTGGTGGTGGAATTACTTTTTTCAGTTGGACCAAACCGAGCTGGAAAAGATGATGAACTCTGACCAAAAAGAAAACAAAATAAAATTTCTGGAGATACTCCGGCTCAAAAAAAATAAAGCCGCGGCGGAAGCAATGGATGTTAGAGTTAGAGCAAAGGAAGAACTGCGGAAACAGAAAGAGGCGGCGCGTCAGGCAGCCCTGGCTAAAAAAGAAACCCTGCTTCGAGAACGGGAAGAACTGCGGCAGCAGGCAATAGTAAAAACCGAAGCGCAATTCCGGGAAAAAGAAGCGGCAAAACAGCGGGAACTGGAATTTAAGCAAAAACAATCCACCGAAGAAAGGCGGAACAAGGAAGAAATTGCGGCGGGCAGGTTAAAAGAAACCGAAGAACGCAAAGCAGCTGCAATCAAAACAAAAGAAGAATTACAAAAACAGAAAGAGGCGGCGCGTCAGGCAGCCCTGGCTAAAAAAGAAACCCTGCTTCGGGAACGGGAAGAACTGCGGCAGCAGGCAATAGTAAAAAAAGAGGAGATAAAGCAAAATAAATCCTTGAAAATGACCACCCCGTCCCAGAAAAAATTCGGCGGACAGACTACGGTAGCCGTAGATATCGGCAGCCGATACGTAAAACTCGCGGTTATCAATGGCGATGGAAAACTGAAAGCGATTGAATTTGCCCGGCGGCCGGTTGAAAACAACGAAACAGCCACCCTGCTTTCCGGTTGGGTATCCAAGCACCACCTGGAGAGAAAACCGGTTTTCTCTTCTATTTCCAACTCGGAAATAAACGTGCAATACCTCTCCCTCCCTGCCCTGACCGGCAAAGAATTGACCGGGGCGATTAAGATTGAAGCATCGCAGATTCTCGGAGAAGACCTTTCCCTGATGGATTCCGATTTCTCTCTTATCGACCAAAAAAATGAAAAGAGGGGAATTCTTTTTGTCGCCGCCCCGCAAATTTTAAGCGACGAAAGAATTTCTTTACTTAAATCAACAGGGCTCAATCCGACCGGATTAACCATTGACAGCATTGCGCTGGCAAACGGATACCTGGCCAACACCGGAAACGGTTCCGAAGCAACGCTGCTTCTTAACATCGGACACCGGAGAAGCAACCTGGCCGTAGTTGAAAAAAACAAACTTCTTTTTGTCCGGGATATACTCTGGGGCAACGAAAGGATAATCGCGGAAATAGTGTCTGCCAACAACTTCGACGCCCCAACCGTCCTGGAGATGTTGGAAGAAAAAAAACATTCCCTGATTGCCTTCCCGGACGCCATTGACAAAACCACAAAAACCCTGTTGGATGAATTGGAAAAAACAATCAGCTATTGCCAGCAGGTTTTGGAAATAAAGGTTAAAAAATTGGTGGTAACCGGCGGCGGCGGACAGATTCCTTCCTTGCCGAAATTTATCGGCGAAAGAATACTACTGGAACTGGAACCATATCCAGTTTTAAAAGACGACGGACTGCAAACGGAACGGGGAAAAAACCTGGCTCCTTTCCTTGCCATTCTGGCCGGACTTTCTCCGAGGAACGGTGTAAATTCTTAAAATTTTAATGTAGGGGCGGGGTTACATCCCCGCCCGCGATTTGACAGGCGGGACGCCTGTCCTACTGCGGGAGGGGACAAAGCCCCTCCCCTACAAGAAAAAAACGGAGCCCGGCAAGCCGGGCGACTACAATTAAAAGAAATTATGGTTGAAATTAATTTAATCAAAGAAAGATACACCGAACCGATTGAAAGAAAAGAACGTCTTTTTTTCTTTATCGGCATTTTTCTGCCCATACTGTTCTTTTCCTTGGCAATTTTAAGTATCATTCGCGCAACCAATAAGACCATTATTACCGATTATACCGCGCGAGTAGAAAAACAGGGGTTGACCCTGACCAAAGAACAACGCGAGACATTCTCCCCCACCGATGAGGAAAAATCCCGGCAGGAAGAATTGAAAAAAATCGTGCTATTCCAAGAACAACGCCTGCTCCTGACGCCAAAATTGGTCGTACTCTCTGACGCCACACCAAACCATTTTTATTTTAACAAGATAAATTTCGAAGGGGACATTGTCTCCCTGGAGGGGCAGGAACTGTCTGGAAACCAAACGATGACTTCTCTGTCGGTCTTTTTGGAAAAGTTAAACGGAAATGAAAATTTTACCCGGGGATTGAATGACCTGAAATTCGAGCAGATAGGAGAAGAAGCGGGAACCTTTAATTTCAGAATCGTTGGAACAAAAAAATGAAGAGAATTCCTTTAAGGTGGTTTCTGATAGCCGGCGTAACTTATCTGGCATTAATGGTTTCTCTTTTTATGGTTCTTATTTTTCCCCAGAACCGCAAGATAAAAGAACTTAAAGTAAAATTAAATTCCGACACCTTAAAATCATCTGTGACGCAGCAGGAAGAAGAAATTGCCGCTTCCCGAAATAGCCTAAAAGAGACCGGGGCTATTCTTAAAAACCGGCTGTTTATCCCGGAAAAATCCATTCTAACCCGCCTGTTGGGTTTGGCTAAAAAAGCAAGCGTCCGGGTTTCATCGGTTGCCCCTACCCCTCGAACCGATATCGCCAAAACGACCGGCGAAATCTCCTTTAAAATTGTTTTCACGGGAAATTACCGGCAGATTGTAAATTTTATCCATCTCCTGGAATCAGACCAGGCCCTTTTCCGAATAGACCGGTTAACCCTGGAGAATACGGAAAACCTGCACCGGGGAGAAATTGAAGTCGTCACCTATACCAAATGAATAAAAAACCGATAGTTCTCGCGGTTCTAATGCTCTTTTCCCTGGGATTCCTATTCTTCAGCCTCCATCTGACCGGGAAAAAACCAAACCCGGTAAAGAATGAAACCGAAGTAATTGGCGAAGAAAACTTTTGGAAAGAAACAGCAGACCTGCTGGAAAAATCCAAACAGGCGGGGATGCCGATATATTACCACACAACCCAAAAAGACCCGATGCGTCCGGCATTCACTTCTGCCGGAACAGGCCCATTTCAATTAATACTTAAAGGTGAATTAGCGCCCTCCTCCCTTACCGGCATACTTTTGGGGAACGGCGGAAAAGCAACAGCGATTATCAATGAAAAAATCCTTCGGGTCGGAGATATCGTGAACGACAAAAAAATTGTGGCTATTGAAAAAAATCGGGTCATACTGAAAAGAGGAACGGATGAAGAAATTCTTCGGTTTGGAAACTAATTAAGACAGACAAGGGAGACTTAAAATGAAAAAAATAATGAAAAAATCATTCCTAATAATTCTGTCGTTATTTATCTTTACGGGAACCGCCGACCGGGTTTCGGCTGCCATTACAGTATCACCGGGCGAAACCGACCATTTTATCATTAACGCGCCCTCCGGAATCAAAGCCGGCGAACCTTTTACCATTGAACTGGAGGTCAGAGATTTCTACGACAACATGATAGCCGGATATGACCAAAAGGAAAAAGAAATTGAAATCAAGGCTATCGGCACCGGAGAATTCAAACCGGGAATTATTAAATCGGATGATTTTAAAGAAGGAAAAACGGTCGTTACCTGCTCCTACTCCCGGGCTGAAATCTTTAAAATTATCGTAAAGGAAAAAGGCTCCGCGGCCCTTGGATCGGCAATTCTTCAGGCGTTTCCCGGCAAAGCCGCTTATTTTGAAATCATGCTTCCGGCCCAGTCAAGAGCCGGCGAACCTTTTACCGGGGAAATAATCGCCAGGGACGCCAACGGAAATTGCGTAACCTCGTTTGGTACCGAACAGGGCAGCATCAGAATTACAAACAACGGAGAAAGTACGGTCAGCCCGAATTATCTTAACCAGACTAATTTTACCGAGGGAATAGCGGCAATCAAATTGACATGCACCAAAACCGGCAAAGCAACCCTTGTTTTCAAAAATGAGGCAGGTAAAATCTCCGGAACGGGAACCATGGGAATAAAACCCGGATTTATTCATCATTTTAGCATCGCCTATCCTTCCGAAATTACTGCCGGGCGGGCTTTCCAGACGGAAATTACGGCTAAAGACGCCTATGATAATGTCTGTGTTTATTACGATAAAGAAGGAAAAGGGGTATTCATAAAAACATCCGGAACCGGATTGATTAAGCCGGAATTTATTCCGGCCTTCAGTTTTCAAAATGGCGCCGCCACCATTAACTTTATCTACACCAAAGCCGAACCGATTACCATTGCCGCGCAGGAAAATTCTGAGGTAAAAATAAAAGCCAAAGAAGTTTCGGAAGAACCGGCAGCGGTGAAAACTCCGAAACCGAAAGTGGTGATTCCGCCACCCGCGCCTAAACCAGTCTTTGACCAAGAAAAACGAATCAGTGAACTCAAAAATCAGGCAAGCGCCTACATTAACGCCGGCCAGTACGAAAAAGCAATGGAAACAACTGATGGAATCCTGAAACTGGATCCGACCGATAAAGATGCCGTTCGCTTAAAAGAACGGTTGGAACAGGTAATCAGAATATTACAATAAAGGAGGGGAAAATATGTGTCCCGCGATAACCAAAAGATTTTGGATTCTGCTGGTCTTACTCTTATTTGTTCCGGTATTGCTCCTGGGTGAAGGAGCGCCTCCGGCAGAACAACACTTCCAGAAAGGTTTAAAGTATTATTTGAATGGGGAAAACAAAGCGGCCGTATCGGAATTGAACCAATCGCTCCAAATTAACCCCAGCCACGAACAGGCACAGGCATTGCTTGCCCTGATTTCCGGAAAACAGGAAATCAGCCAGGCGCCAACGGAAGTCATGGCTCCGGCAATAAAAACGGAAGGGGCAAAATTACTGAGCCTGGAGTTAAAAAACGCCGACCTTAACGATGTCCTACGGCTCTTTGCCCAAGAATACGGATTTAATATTGTCGCGGGCAAGGAAGTGGCCGGAACCGTAACTATTTCCTTTTCCAACATACCGGTGGAAGAAGCCCTCCGCGCAATCCTGGCGGTAAACGGATTCGGCTACGAAAAATCCGGCAGCCTGATGCTGGTTTCCACCTTAACCAACCTTTCCTCGCGGAACAATCCCTTAACCACCGACACGCTGATTACGAGGGTGTTTACCCTTAATTACGTAAGCGCGGAAAAAATTAAGGAGATTATCCAAAAACAACTTTCACCCGGCGGAACGGTTGACGTAATGACCGACTTATCGGTCGGCGGCTGGTCAATGAGCGGTGTTTCCACCACCGGAACCACCATCGGGAAAAAAACGCGCGAAGCGACCGCTAACGAAGAAAAACCTAAAGTACTGGTAGTTGTCGATTCCCCGAAGGTTTTAGCCAAAATTGAAACTCTCATCAACCAATTGGACGTAAAACCATCCCAAATTCTGATCGAAGCCATGATTGTAGAAATCAGCTCGGACTATATAAGGGACATCGGGATTAACTGGGGTCCCACCACAACCAACGGCCTTACCTCCGGCCTCACAACCCTGACCAGCCCGGCTTTTCCTGTCCCGGCAATGTCCGCCGGGGGCGGACTTTCTCTTACTTACGATAACAATCACATCCCTTTAAACGTAACGATCCAAGCCCTGGAAAAATCCGGAAAAGCCAACATCCTTTCCAACCCGCGAATCATGGCCCTGGACAACTATCCGGCCGCAATTATGGTCGGCGAAAGATACCCCATCATGACCACTACCACGACTACCGATACCACGGGAAAAACCTTGATCACCGGTTCACTCGACCATTACGAACCCATCGGAATCAGTCTTCGGGTTATACCTCACGTTAACCAGGCAGGCGCGGTGGAAATGATTCTCCACCCGGAAGTAACATCCCTGGGCGATTCTGTGGCTTCCGGTACCGGGGACGGAACCCTGGTTCTTCCCAGAATCAACAACCGGGAATCCGATACCAACGTTACGGTTAGATCAGGGCAGACGGTAGTAATCGGAGGGCTGCTAACCAACCAAACGAAGGACACTGCTTACAAGGTTCCCTTTTTCGGAGATATTCCGATTTTCGGCTATCTTTTCAAACGAACGGTTAAAGAACCCAAGAAAACGGAACTCTTAATTTTTATTACGCCGCACGTTGTTAACGAATCCGCGGACGCCGCGGCTTTACTTCGCGAAAAGACCGCGCAGGTTAAGTAAGGAAAGTGTTAATGTAGGGGCGGGGTTACATCCCCGCCCACCACGGGAGGGGACAGAGCCCCTCCCCTACAACAAAACAACCGCGCCGAGCAAGCTCGGCAACTACAATTCTTGTATTACCTCTCCGTGCAAGTCATACGAATCCACACCAATAACCTTTACCCGAACAAAGGTCCCGACCGGGAACAGGCGGTCCAGAATAATTGAACCGTCCACTTCCGGCGCGTCAAACTGGGTCCGGCCGATTGATTTTTTCTTATCATCCGGATTAACGTCCTCAACCACCGCTTCAACCTCGCATCCAATAAAATTCTTCAATTTACGCCGCGAAATCTTCGCCTGGACTTTTCCTAACCTTTCCAGTCGTTCTTCCTTCAGCGGCTGGGGAACCTGCGGTAAATCAGCCGCCGGCGTACCGGTTTCCGCCGAATAGGCAAAAAGACCTAATTTTTCAAACTCCATCTCCTCAACAAAATCCAGCAGTATTTGAAAATCATTTTCCGTTTCACCCGGATAGCCGACCATAAAAGTTGTGCGCAGGATCAAATCCGGAATGGCACGGCGCAATTTGGCAATTAATTTACGGTATTCTTTTTGGCTGCCGTGGCGATTCATCGCCGAAAGTATTTGGTCGGAAGCGTGCTGCAACGGGATGTCAAGGTAGGGACACAATTTCCCCCTCACCCCTCCCGGCAAACTCCCCCTCACCTTCATCCTCTCCCCCGTGGGGAGAGGAGATAATAAAAGGGTATTCCCCCTCTCCTCCGGGGAGAGAGGAAAGGACGAAAGAGAATTCATCTTCTTCCTTTCGGGGAGAGGAAATAATAAAGAGGAATTCCCCCTCTCCCCACGGGGGAGAGGGCGGGGTGAGGGGGAAGCAAGTTCCGCGAGCGTTTCTATTAGTTCTTCGTTATAACCGGTAGGATAGGTATACAAAAGCCGAACCCAGCGCAAATCCTCAATTTTGCAAACTTCCCGCAGCAATTTATCCAAGACCGGTTTTCCGTAAAGGTCAATCCCATAGCTGGTGGTATCCTGGGCGCAAATATTTATTTCCCGCACGCCTCCGGCTATCAGCGTGCGCGCTTCGGCAATCAACCGCTCCATCGGGTAACTCTTCAAGGGGCCGCGCAATCCGGGAATCAGGCAATAGCGGCAATGATTGTCGCAGCCATCGGAAATCTTAAGGTAGGCATAGTGACTTGGGGTGCAGAGAAAGCGGTTAGGAAGAAGAACGATCTCCTGAGGGGTAATCAACCGGTCAATTTCCGGAAATTCAGATAGCAGCGATTTGCCAATGCGACTGACCATACAGCCGGCCAGATAAATCTTTTTTTCCGGAAAACGTTTCTTGACGAAAATCAAATCCCGCAAAAACTTCTTTGACTCAACTACCGCCTCGGAGAGAAACGCGCAGGTATTCAGGAAAAGAACGTCCGCTTCATCCGGCTCCGCGACCACTTCCCATCTTTTACCGACCAGGTCGGCCAGAAACCTTTCCGTGTCAACCAGATTCTTCGGGCATCCCAGGCTCAGCGCGTAAACTTTCAAAAATTCCAGCCCTTTAAAATTCAGTAAAAATGCCGACGGTAAGACCGTACTTATCGTATGAATCACCCAAAGTAAAGTAACTGATTTCTCCGATAACTCCGTAACTCTTTCCCAACCACCGTTTTAAACGGATTGCGGCGCCGTAAGAATCCTGATTCACTTCCTCCGGTGTTGTTAAATCCGTCGCCAGATAGGCATCCTGGCCGGCGGAGAGGGTGAGGGTCAACCATTGCAAACCATCCTGTCCGTGAGCAACAGAGGCAAGGTGGGAATAAGAAATGACGCTGCCGGGTTCATTCTGGTTTCGGGATAACAAGTACTCGAAAATCCATCCGGTTCGGTAAACGGTTATTCCGGAAGAAACGACATACACTTCGTGACCGTTGCGGAAACCAATGTAGGTAAAACCTATTGGGACGACGTTGTTTCTGTTTTGCCCCAATTTAAAATAAAAACCGTGGGAAAGATTTATTTCGGGAAGGTAATCAACGTTGGTTCCGGCATGTACGGACGAAGAAGTATACAGATACTTGTTCCAGGTTTTAGAAATCCCGGCGCCGAAACTCATTCCGTCTCCCTCATCCCGCCAGAATACCCCGCCCTGCAGAAAATACGTTAAAGAGTCAGACTGATTCCGGTAAAAGGTGAGTTCGAAACTTTCCCAGGAACCATAAATGTCGTTCGGGTCAAGATATTCCACTAAAAAATCTGCTTCAAGACTATTCCGGTATGGTACCATGTTGATTTTCGTTATTTTTTTGGAAGACACGTAATCTAAAAACCCGCCGGGAAGCACCGCGGGTTCTGAAGACCTGTTGGTAAGCACGGGTTCTATGGGTTCTTTTGTATCCAGGACTGCCTGTTGCACCGCCTCTTCAGGCTCTAAAAACTGTATCGGAGACGCGGGGTTTTGCTCCGCAACTATAATCGGTTCGGCCTTTTTCTTTCCGGAAATTAGATTGATTAGTTCCCGGGTTTCCCGGCTGTCCGGATTTATTTCCAGCGATTTTCGCAGCGCAACCAGGGCCGCTTCACTATCCCCTTCCAAGTACAATTTTACACCGTTTTGAAAATGGAAATCCTGGGACGGCGCTTCGGCAAAAAGAAAAGTCGCCACGAACAGAAAAAAAACAGTTACCACACCGATTTTCAGTCTTCTGATAGCGCGCATAGATTCCTTTCGTCCTTAAATTGTAGGGGCCAACCTTGGTTGGCTCTTTAAACGTAGGGGTCGGATTCATCCGACCCACGGGCGCGATGAATCGCGCCCCTACATTAACTGCGCCGAGCAAGCTCGGCAACTACACAACAATTACGGGACCCCTACTTACTCATCACTTCTTTTGTAAATTCAAAGATTATCTTTTGCTCCGGGGCCATCTTATCAATTTTACTTGCCTGGAATTGATTGAAATTTTTCCACAGCGAGGTTCTTAATACCGTATCTTCTTCCAGGAGTCCGAAAAGAACGGGAAAAAGTTGGGCGTAAGCGTCGGGATAATAATTATCCCAGGTTGACGCGTGTTTTTTTTCTTCCTGAATGGCCCAGTAAAAATTATTCTTTCCGCTGTCAAAAAATTTCCGGATGCCGTTGCGGAGCGCGCTCTCCGTTTTTTCAAAATCTTTTGTTTCCCAATTCATCGCACGCGATAACGACATGAAGGCCTTTATTCCTCCGTAGGACTCACAGTTATCCATCAGGTATTTTGTATTATTTCCGGGCATCACCATGATTAACCCGTCAACATCCTGCATCCAGACAATCACACGAGCGATATCTTCAAGTTTTGCCCGGTTTTTCTCGATAAACTGCTTGTCGTTCGTCTTTTGATAATACCGGTTAACCAGGTAAAGAAACATGCCGGCATATGAGTCAACCGAATCATAGTCCTTCGTGGACACTTCCCTGCCGTCCTGAGATATACGATAATCATAGATGGTTCCGTTGAGACCGTTCTTGTCCGGGTAGTTCAGGTGGTTTAAGTGCCAAATGATATAATTTTTGACAATATCTATTTTGCCATCATTTAAGTCAGCGATCGCTTTTAAAGTAACGAAATACGGGATAATATAATTATTTTCTTCAACCTTCTGAAACTCCTGCCATATCCTGAGCACCGGATGCAATTGGCTGACTTGGAAATTTTTTTTCCGAAGGTTTCCGGCACAGGTCAGGTAGTAATAATCGTTGTCCTGATCCAGAATAAATTCCGACCCTTCGGGTTTTTGATACCGGTCTTTAGGGATAGCCAGGGTAATTTCATTGAGTCCGTCACTGTTTTGAATGTTTACCGCCAGTCCGCTTTCCTGCAGGTTGAAAACATATCGCGTCTTCAGGAATTTCAGCATAAACTTGGCAAAATAACTCATCGGCTTAACGCGCACCTTTCCGTTGTTTTGTTCCTTTTCCGCGTAATTTAAAAACGCATCAAGCGCAGGGGAATATTTCGGTATATTATATAAATCGTACGGATGGGAATAGATAAGTCGGACCGTCCTGTTCCTAACCGTATAATCCAGGGTGTCACACCACCATTTCTTTACTTCTTCCGGAGTAATACCCGCCCTTTCCATCTCGTCAATTGAAGCAAACTTTCGGTAAGGCATAACCGGAAAAGCGATTACTTTGTCGGAAACCATCTTCCCGTTTACGAACGTGCGGTTGGGAGCGGAACCCAAATCACCGGTGTAGTAATACGCCACAAATCCGAGTTTTTCCAGGATGTTGGTAGTTATGGGCTGGAGATGGACTCCCACCGGCGCGGAATATTCGATGATTTTATACCCGATGACGTTCTGGAGAGATTCGTCATTCCGCCTGATATATTCCTCCTGTCCCTCCGGACTGATTTTCCTTTCCTGCAGGTTTTTGGCAAACCAGTTATGAGCCCATCCGCCGTGGGAACCGATTGTCCCGTATTTTGCCAGGGTCTCAAGGTACGGCCGACCCCGGCCGGACGCGTCAAACCCCCTGCCGTCTCCGGGTTCGTCACAAAAATCTCCGGCGGTTACGTGAATTGAATACTCAAGATCTTTTCGTAAAAACCGATGTTTCTCCATGAAAGGGATACCAAGCCATTCATTGTTTGAATCAATGTGCCAATTTATGACCAGGCCGCCCTTTCCAGAAGGAGTATTAAGCAAGTGGGGGATTTTTACCACTTTAAAAAGAAATGTTCTCAAGATGGTTCTCAGCAACAGGTCGTTGTTCGTGTATGCTTTCAGATAACCCAGGGGAAAGTTAACGTAAAGCAGGCTGCCGCTTCCGGCAGCTTTCTTTTTTAAAACCAGCGCCGGATATCTCTCTTGTTCTTTCGTGAGAGCGTAAGCATAAATATCTTCGGCCGGGACATCTCCGAGCGGTTCCGCCCGGACTATCGGATATTCCAGTTTTCCGTATTGATATCCGAGCAGAAAATTATCCGCGTCAAGCACGCCGGTCGGCATCTGGAAAAAATCAGCGCTCGCCGAATTCTTAAACTGAATATAGCCGCGCGTATAGGTCTGCCCCCGCAAACGTTCGTAAGGCAGATAATTAACTCCCAGAAAATCGGCAAAAAGCGCTTCCTTAAGGAAAGCTCCCTTTTTGTTTCTGGTTCCGCCATCATAAACGACCATCATGCTTCCGCCGCTGGCCAGGTAGTTTTTGCACCACTGGACAAAGTCCGAAGGCAAAGACTGCGCTACGCCGTCCGGGATAATAATCACCGGGTTTGCTTCCAGAATTTGAGCGGAATCCAGGCTAAGAAGCGCGTGGGGTGTTACCACTTTATGCGGCACGCCTTCTTCTTCAAGCACCTTGTCGTATGCTTCGGTGATACCCGGCTGGTTCCCGTAAAGAACCGGGTTGCAAACGAGTAACGCGTTAACCTGGTTTTTGGGCAAGATATCGCGATTAAGCGTAAGAAATCTTTGCGTGATGACAAACGCGACCACAAAAACGATGGTGCCCGTTAAAATAATAGACAACAACCTTTTTTTCATCATAGCACCCGACCGGTTCCTTCGGTAAGAACATAACCGAAGATAACCGTATTGCCGGTCAGTTCAATCCCCTTTTTGCCGATGACCGACTTAATAGTTCCCGTTTCCCCGACCCCCACGTTTCCGCCGATCCGGATATAGCTCTGTGAAAATATATTTCCGGTAACGGTACTCTTCCCGCCGATGATAATATCTCCTTCCGCAAACAGGTTGCCTTTTACGGTTACGCCTTCATCCAGCACGATATTTCCGTAGGACTTCAAACTGCCCGCAACGGTGCAGTCCTTTTTTAAAGTCAGGTTTCTCTTGGAGATAATATCGTTATTAATCACGGCGCCGGGAGGTATCGAAAAATGATTTTCGGATACGTACCACGCCGCGTCATCGACATTTTTCATTTTCGGCGCAACCGAAACCACCTCTTTGTCCGGCATTTTATAGGTATTAATAGGTTTACCGTACAAGGCGTTAAACACGCAGGCCTTGCCTATCTCCAACAAACCGCTACAGGAGCAGAGCTTTCCCAAGACGCAATCCGACCCGACAAACACGCTCCCTTCGGTCCCGACCCACCGGATAACCCTTGTTCCCGCGGAAATGGTTATGTTTCCGTCGCTGGCAACAGCACGCAGCACATTTTTTTCTCCGATTATGGCCGATTCCCCGGCGAAAATTTCTTTATTCAGATATACTCTTTTGCCGGAAGTGAATTTTTTCCGGACGTACAGAATGTTACCGACGATTTCGTTATCCGGGACCACCTTGGAATCCGAAATATCAACCAGTTCGTTCTTGGAAAGCTGCACCTTCTTCAGCCCGGGTTCGTATCCGACTTTTTCCAGGGATTTTTCCAGGATATCCTTGAATGCCCGGTCAAAATACCTCGGGTTTTTCGTGTAATCCATCTTGATGAACAAAGCGAGAGAATCCTTCGGCCTGACAAGTTCCCGGATAGCCGGGACAAAAGGAAGCAATATCAAGAGCAGGAAAATCAGAAAAGCCAGCAAAATCGGGTATGGAATTGAATTAAAAAAGATAAATAACGGTGTCATGATGTAACCTCCGTTTTTCGGTACCGACTGGTTTTATCCCACCGGGTCTTTCTTCTGGTTACCACGTCGACTACCGCGTACAGGAATCCGAGAAACACATACCATAAATTAAAGAAAAAGGTAAATATAAACAACGGCAGCAAGCGTATCCGGTAAGCGCCTCCGTCCAGAAAAGAGGCGGTGGCAATCTGGTAAAATGGAGCGAAGTTACCGAAGGCATTATAAGTTATGACCATAATTAAAAATAGAATACCCGGGAATATCTCCATTTCTCCAAGAAAAAATAACGCCAGGGAACAAAACGCGGCCAGGACAAATATAAAAGAAGTTGCGTACACGCCCAGCAGCAAGGCTCCGTCTATTTTTTCCCGGCCGGTCAGATATTTTGATTTAAGCAACGGCCACATCTGTCCGAACATTACCCGGTTATGGCCGCGAGACCATCTCTTTATCTGACGCGCCCTCACGTTCCAGTCTTCCGGAACTTCTTCATAGCATTCGGCCCGGTTGGCGTAAAGGACCTTCCACCCCAGGGTAAAAAGCCGGAAAGTAAGTTCCGTGTCTTCGGTAAGACTGTTCGGGTTGAACCCGCCGATATCGATAACGATATCGCGCCGGAAGGCACCGACCGTTCCGCCATACTGCGGCATAAGTTTCAGGTTATGCCTGGCCTGCTGGTCAACCTGGTAGCCGCCGGACCTTTCCAGGTCAAGCAGCCGCGTCAGCAGGGAATGTTTGGTATTCAAAGGAATAACCCGGCCCATAACCGCCCCCACCTCCGGGTCCTTAAAACAAACCGCGAGGTCTTTGATGATGCCTTTTCCAGGGATGTAGTCGGCGTCAAAAACCACGATAATATCGCCCCGGGCCATATCAATGGCATCGTTTAATCCACGAGCTTTGCCCCGTTTCTGGTCTTGCCGGTATACGGGCATTACCTGCGGGTACTTGGCGGCATACTCGGCCAATATCTTCTTTGTTCCGTCAGTGGAATGGTCGTCAATCGGTATGATTTCTACATTTTCCAGTGTTTCCAGCGTCTCGTTCGGATTGTCCGCCAGCATAATCGGCAATATCTCCAGTTTCGCGCCGGGATAGGAGGTACCGAGCAAAGAGTTCAAAATATCCCGGGCCACTTTTTCTTCATTATGCATGGGAACCAGCACGGAAACCGTCGGAAGTTCACTGTCCATTATATCCTGATAGTATATTCTCTGTTCGCCGGCGACCCTGTTCAAGGTAAAGATAAAATGCCTGATTGTATAAACAATCATTATGAGCGCGGAAAAACAGACGTAGATTTTAAGAATCAATATGACCAGCGCCATTTTGTCATAACTCCCTTCATTTTAGTGGCAACGAGGCTTATGAAAAGAGAATAGATGCCTATAATGTAAACGGAATCCACCAGCGGGCCGAAAATAAAAAAGAGCGGGGCCATAAACAAATAACTGTGTTTGGTCAGTATGTAGAGAAAAATAATATAGCGCGCGCAACCAAAGATTACAGAATAAGCCAGGATGAAACCGGTAACGCCTATTTTCAAAAAAATATTTACGGGAAACGGCGCCAGGGCCATGGGCACAATAAAAGCAATCAAAAACCAGATAATAACCTGCGTTTCCACGTAAAGTTCGGAAAAAATCCTGATATCGTAAGGAAACCGGTTTGAAAAAAAGAGGAAAAAGAGACAGGATATCATGTTTATCGCGGCGGCTAAAGATATCCATGTCCCAAAAGATTTAGGAATATTTTTCAGGCGCGGGACGACAATCATGATCAGCAGGGTTATAATAAGGGTAATTAACAGAAAAAATGCTCCGGGAAATTTACCGATGCGGTCAATCATGTAAACATGCCGGAACAAAAACGGCTTTTGTATTATTTGAAGCGTATTGGGAGGCATAACGTAGGAAAGAACCTGTTTGGAAAAATAACTTGTTAACCTGGTTGCCAAGGGAAACAGGAGGTATACTATCAGGCCGAAAAGAAGGAAAAGGAGCAGAATTTCAATAGTATGGCGGCGAACACCTCCGGAGGGAAATATCCGGTAGGCCCGATGGTAAAAAATCAGCCCTTTCTCATCGTTGCCGCTTCTGTCTTCTTTAACCATGAATTTAAAATTGTGGTTTGATTTCGATTAAAGCTATTCGTTAAGTTTTTGCCGTCAAGATTGTACCACTTACTTCTTCCAGGGTCAAACGTAATTTCATAATAAAGATTTAACGCTTAATTGCCCTGATGGCTGCAGCTCGCGTCTCCAGCGCCTTTGCTTCTTTTTCTCTACCGCTTTTTCGACAGAGCACCGCCATATTATCAAGGCTCGTAGCCACATTGGGGTGATTTGGACCGAGAGCTTTTTCCCAAATTGCCAAAGAACGCTTGTAAAGCGGCTCGGCCTGAGCGTAATGGCCTTGGGCATAATACAAACCCGCGAGATTGTTCAAATCTATTGCCACTTCGGGATGATCCGAACCGAGAGTTTTTTCGTCAATTGCCAGCGAACGTTTGTAAAGCGGTTCGGCTTGGCCATAATTGCCTTGGGAATAGTACAAATCCGCAAGGTTGTTCAGACTTGTGGACACACCAGGGTGGTTGGGGCCAAAAGTCTTTTCTCTTATTGCCAGCGAACGCCTGAGGAGCGGCTCGGCCTGAGCGTAATGATCCTGAATATAATAAATTTCCGCAAGATTATTCAGGTCTGTATCTACCGCAAGGTTATCTGGACCGAAAGCTTTCTCGTCGATCGCTAATGCCCGCTTGTACAACGACTCAGCCTGAGCGTACCGGACCTGAGCATAATACAGGTCCGCAAGATTATTCAAACCCGCAGCTACCTCAAGGCTATCCGGACTAAAAGCTTTTTCCCTAATTGCCAACGAGCGTTTGTAGAGCGGTTCGGCCTTAGTGTATTGGCCCTGGGCATAATACAATTCTGCGAGGTTATTCAGGTCTGTGTCCACCGCCAGATTATCCGAGCCGAAAGCTTTTTCCCGGATCGCCAACGAGCGCGCATAGAGCGGTTCGGCCTGCGTATATTGACCTTGGGCATAATACAAACCTGCGAGGTCGTTCAGGCTCACGGCTACAGCAAAGTTATCAGAACCGAAAGCTTTCTCCCTGATTGCCAAAGAGCGCTTGTAAAGAGGTTCAGCCTTAGCGTACTGGCCCTGAACATAATAAAGCTCCGCGAGGTTATTCAAATCCGTATCCACCGTAAGATTATCAGATCCGAAAGCTTTCTCCCTAATCGCCAGCGAGCGCGTATAGAACGGTTCAGCCTTTACGTACTGGCCCTGGGCATAATACAAACCCGCGAGGTTGCTCAAATCTGTGGCTTCGTCGGGATAATCCGGACCGAGAGCTTTCTCCCGTATCGCCAGCGAGCGTTTGTAAAGCGGTTCGGCCTGGCCATATTGCCCTTGAGCATAATACATGTTCGCAAGACTATTTAAGTTTGTGTCCATCGCAAGGTCATCGGCGCCGAAAAATTTCTCCCTGATTGCCAGCGAGCGATTATAGAATGGCTCAGATTGAGCATACTGACCCTGGGCATAATACAGGTCTGCTATGCTGTTCAGGCTGGTTGCTACCGCAAGGTTATCCGGACCAAAAGCCTTCTCTCTTATTGCCAGCGAACGCCTGAGGAGCGGCTCGGCCTGGGCATAATGACTTTGGGTATAATATAGATTCGCGAGATTGGTAAGATCTGTATCCAACGCTAGATTGTCCAAGCCGAAAACTTTCTCCCTGATTGTCAAAGAACGCGTATAGAACGGCTCAGATTGCGCGTACTTGCCCTGGGCATAATACAGGTCTGCTATACTGTTCAGGCTCGCGGCTACTAAAAGATTTTCTGGACCGAGAGCTTTCTCTCGTATCGCCAAAGAGTGCTTGAAAAACGGCTCGGCTTGAACATACTGGCCTTGGGCATAAAACAGTTCCGCAAGATTATTCAGGTCTGTATCTACCGCAAGGTTATCTGGACCGAAAGCTTTCTCGTCGATCGCTAATGCCCGCTTGTACAACGACTCAGCCTGAGCGTACCGGACCTGAGCATAATACAGGTCCGCAAGATTATTCAAACCCGCAGCTACCTCAAGGCTATCCGGACTAAAAGCTTTTTCCCTAATTGCCAACGAGCGTTTGTAGAGCGGTTCGGCCTTAGTGTATTGGCCCTGGGCATAATACAATTCTGCGAGGTTATTCAGGTCTGTGTCCACCGCCAGATTATCCGAGCCGAAAGCTTTTTCCCGGATCGCCAACGAGCGCGCATAGAGCGGTTCGGCCTGCGTATATTGACCTTGGGCATAATACAAACCTGCGAGGTCGTTCAGGCTCACGGCTACAGCAAAGTTATCAGAACCGAAAGCTTTCTCCCTGATTGCCAAAGAGCGCTTGTAAAGAGGTTCAGCCTTTACGTACTGGCCCTGGGCATAATACAAACCCGCGAGGTTGCTCAAATTGGAGGCAACATCAGGGTGGTTCTTACCAAGAGCCTTTTCCCGGATCGCCAGCGAACGTTTGTAAAGCGGCTCGGCCTGAGCATATTGGCCATGAACATAGTATAGGTCCGCGAGGTTATTCAGACTCGCGGCCACCATAAGGTTGTTTGGACCAAGCGCTTTTTCCCTAATTGCCAGAGCGCGCTTATAGAACGGCTCGGCTTGGGCATATTTGCCTTGGGCAGAATACAACCCCGCAAGGTTGTTCAGGCTTACGGCTACATCAAGATTATTCTTGCCAAAAACCTTCTCCCGGATTACCAGCGAACGCTCGTAAAGCGGTTCGGCCTGGTCATGCTGTCCCTGGGCATCATACACTTCAGCGAGGTTGTTCAAATTCGCGGCCACATCAGGATGATTCTTGCCCAAAGTCCTCTCCCGGATTGCCAGCGAACGTCTGAGGAGCGGCTCAGCCTGAGCGTAACGTCCTTGGGCATAGTACAGTCCCGCAAGATTATTCAGGTCTGTCGCCACATCCGGATAATCCGGACCAAGAGCTTTTTCCCGTATCGCCAGCGAGCGCCTGTAAAGCGGTTCGGCCTGCACGTAACGGCCCTGGGCATAATACATTTCCGCGAGGTTATTCAAACTCGCTGCCACCTCAAGGTTATTCGGACCGAGAACTTTTTCCCGGATTGCCAAAGAACGTTTGAAAAGCGGTTCGGCCTGAGCGTAACGACCTTGGGTATAGTACAACCCCGCGAGATTGTTCAGGCTTGAAATCACTCCAAGATTATCCAAACCGAAAGATTTCTCCCTGATTGCCAACGAACGTTTGTAGAACGGCTCTGCTTGAGCATACTGCTTCTGAGCATAACACAACCCCGCGATGTTATCCAAGTCTGTGGCCACATTAAGATGGTCCGGACCGAAAGCTTTTTCGTCAATCGCCAGCGAACGCCTGTAAAGCGGCTCGGCCTGTCCGTACTGGCCCTGGGTTTTATACAACAACGCAAGGATGTTCCGGCTTGTAGCCGTAGAAGAGTGGTTAGGTCCAAAAGATTGTTCGGAAACCTGCAACGCCTCTTTTGCAACCACTACAGCACGCTCGTATTGACCTTGACTGTACAATGACATAACCTGGTCGTTAAGATTCTCCCACTTGTTTCCTTGCGCATAGATAGATGCGCCTATGCCAAAAATAAGCATAAGTGCCGCTAATGCCGACATTATTCTTTTTTGGGTAACCATTATTTAATCCTCCATAAGCGATTTCTATATAACTTGCAAAACTTATGGCTTTCCCACATCCGGCTCTTCCGAAATGCGTTTCAAATATTTAAATTGTATTACTTCCTGCGTTCCGAGGTCAATTTTTAAATATTTTCGAGAGCGCTTTGCGTCAACGGAAAGATGCAGAGGAAGGAAAAAACGCCGAATATAAAACCGGCGTAAGGCGACCCGGCTCTTATTTTTTATCGGGCTGAATAACGTGACCTTTGTTGTTGAACGCCGCTGTTGCCAACCTGTTTTTGTGTCCTGCGACGTTGAACAGAACCGCCAAAACGACGTTTGCGCTGTGTATTTTCGGGCCGGATTGATTTTGCGGTGAATGTTTCCCGGGGAAGTTCCGGATGTTCCGAAATGGGCAGCGCGGTTTTAATGAACCTTTCAATATTGCGGACATTAGAGCACTGCTCGGGCGTCGCGAAAGATATGGCGTGTCCTTCGTGTCCGGCGCGTCCCGTGCGGCCGATGCGGTGTACGTAATTTTCGACGTATTCCGGAAGGTCGTAATTGATAACGATTTCTATGTCAACGACATCAATACCCCGGGCCGCGATATCGGTCGCGACAAGCACCCGGTATTTGCCGGATTTAAAACCCTCAAGCGCTTCAATGCGCTGAGACAGGGAGCGGTTGGCATGTATTTCGGCGGCACTATACTTCGCCTCTCGGAGAAAACGCACAATTTTTGAGGCGCCGCTCTTTGTGCGGGAAAAAAGCAAAACCGACCCGCGGTACTGATTCAGTAGTTTACGGAGAAGTTCATTCTTGGAGCCTTTTTTAACAATAAACAGTTCCTGGGTGATGCGTTCGGCCGCCGTACCGGACGGAGCAACCTCAATATGGACCGGCAGTTTCATGTGCGCGGCCGCTATGGCAATAGCCTCTTTCGGTATGGTTGCCGAAAAAAGCATCGTCTGCCTTTCTTTCGGAACAATTTTCAGAATACGTTCAATGTCCGGCAAAAACCCCAGGTCAAGCATGCGGTCGGCTTCATCGAGAACCAGTACCGACACATCGTTCAAAAAAACCGTGCGCTTTTTCAAGTGGTCAACGAGACGGCCTGGCGTCGCTATAAGAATACGGGGAGTTTTCCGTAACGACTGCAGTTGCTTATACATAGAAACTCCGCCGATAATAACAGCTGTATGCATACTAAATAGAAAAGCGAGGTTCCGGAATGTTTCGTCGATTTGTAAAGCGAGTTCTCGGGTAGGAACAAGAATCAGACAGCGCCCCTTTTTCTGGGCAAGACCTTGAATAATGGGCACGGCGAACGCCAGCGTCTTTCCAGTACCGGTTTGCGCGACCCCGATAACATCCTTGCCTTCAATCGCGACCGGTATCGCTTTACGTTGAATCGGCGTCGGGACCGTAAATTTCATCCGGTCCAGGAATTCCAGAATTTTCGGCGCAATACCTAAACCGTAGAAAGAAGCATTTGGCTGCTGTTGGGCTGGTGTCATTATTAAATTTTAGGTAGAAGAATATCCTGCCTGGCAAGCGGCGTAACCGGCGGTTGTGTTACCGTAACGAACTGAGGTTGATGGGCATAGCAATACCCCTCAGGATTGTATATACTTAAAACATGCCCGCATCCTGAAACCTTACAGACCCGGCGCTCCTTGTTGAACTTTATCTTTTTCGACACGAAGAAAACGCGGTTATTGCTGAACAACGCGTACGTTAACGGCACGCGGTCCTTTATCCGACTTCTCAACCTCAAACTCCACCGACTGTTCTTCGTTTAACGCGTCAAAGGTTGTTTCAACCAGACTTGTTTGATGAAAAAACACCTCTTTGCCGTCTGTGTCAGCAATAAATCCAAATCCCCTATCCCGTACCAATTTCTTTATTTTTCCCGTATGCATCCTAAACCTCCCGGTTGTTAACTAAAAATTGTATTATACCCTCTTTCTCCTCTCTTTGTCCAGCAAACAGCGGATTTCGCAAATTTCTGATCGGACTGCGTCCGCCGAAGTCTGCTTCAGCGGACGAAGGCGGAGAGGGTGGGATTCGGCTGTCTCGACTTCACTACGTCTCGACTAGGCCACCCGCTGGCAACGCTCCTTCTTGTCGCGTCGCCTGACTTCGCTCCCCTCGAATCTCACCTTCAAGAAAGCTTACTCACCTTCGCAAAAACAGCTTCTAAACCTCTTGGCGGACTGCGTCCGCCGAAGTCCGCTTCAGCGGACGAAGGCGGAGAGGGTGGGATTCGAACCCACGAGCCCTTGCAGGCTACACGATTTCCAATCGTGCCCCTTCAACCACTCAGGCACCTCTCCAGTAACTGCACAAAAAGCTCGCACTGACACTGTCTTCCCTTTTACCTGCGAAAAACGCTGATAAATGAAGCGGCCAGAAGTGCTTTCAAAAAATCAAAAAAAATGAAGGGGTAAACAGCCAAAACCAATGTTTTCTGAAAACCAATGTGCAGTATTGACGACAAATGAATCGCGCCAAAAAAATAGAGGACTAAAATACCGGAAAAGAATGCGGCCGCGTGCCGGAAAATGTTCATCCCGGACCCGCCGTGCTCCAATTTGCCGATCAGGAAAGCCGCCGGAATAAACCCGACAAGATACCCGGAAGTAGGATTGGCCGCAAAAGTTGCAAAGGAAAGACTGCTCCAGCCGGAAAACCAGGGAATACCGCTTAAGCCGATAAAAAGGTAAAGGGCCTGGCTTAGGCCGGCAAAAGAACCCTCCAAGAAAAGTCCGGCGAGAAGTACTCCTAAAACCTGGCCGGTAAGCGGAATCGGCGTAAATGGAAGCGGGATGCGGATACCGGCCAGCAGTCCGGTTACCGCGGCCATCGCTACCGACAGCAGAATCTTACGCGCCAGCAGATTCTCTTTTTCCAGCATTAATCTTTTAAAAGGTAAAATTTTGGTTTCCATTGTTCCTCCCCTGCATTAAGAATTCCAGATGACAATTAACAATATTATTATAGCATAAGAACCCTGCCAGATGTTGTACCCTCTTCGTTTCTTCGGTGAATGGCAGGGACGAGTGTAGTTCTCAACCCTGCCAGCAATTAACCCACTTCTATTCTTCAGCGGATGACAGGGAGTCTGCCGTTTGACAACCTGCCGTTTTTGCAGGGACGGCGCAGTGACAACGGTGGTATAATAAAATAATGCGATTCAGACACATGCTTTTCACTGTGCTTTGGCTGATACCTTTAATTCTTTTAACCGGGTGCGGTAAACCGCAGCCGCTGGTAACCAAAGATTTCGAAGTCTACCTTTCCCGCAAAAACGATATACCTCTTAAAATAACCGGCCTGATCAATCGGGCTTCAAAGGAAGTGCTGATAACTTCCTTTGAAGCCAACCTACCCTGTATATTCGCCGCCTTGAAGGCGGCTCAAAACCGGGGCGTGAAAATCCGGCTATTGATAGATGATGAAGCGGCAAAAAGCGCCCCTGCCCTCCCCTTTGATTTTATTTATACCGACTCCAAACCGTCTTCACTGATGCACGTTAAATTTGGCGTCATAGATGAAAATATTGCCTGGCTGGGTTCCCTCAACCTGACCTTTAATTCTGCCTATCAAAGCGACAACGATTTAATCTTTTTTCACTCGCCGGAAATTGCCGGTTACTTACGGCAGGTCTTTAACTCTCTGATCGCAGACAAAAAACCGCCTTCGTCCTTTCAAGGCAACCCGTTGATTCCCATTCAAATTTACTTGAACCCCGAATGCCGTCCCGCTATTTTACGAGAACTAAAATCGGCGCAAAAAGAAATATTTTTCTCTCATTACGTCTTCACCGATAACAAAATAATTCAAGTTTTAAAAGAACAAACCAGACGGGGCATTAAGGTATCAGGCACCCTGGAACAGGGCTGGACCGGAAATAATACGGCTTTCCACGAACTAAAAGATTCCGGTGCGAACATGGTCTGGGACAAAAATTATTATTTAAACCACTACAAACTATTCCTGATTGATAACAAGAAAGTCATCACCGGCTCTTATAATCCCAGCGGAGCGGCCGGCCGGAACCAGGAAATTATTTCGGTGATAGACAGTCTGGAAGTCGCCCGGTTTTACAAACAAAACCTCGTGCGGCGATTTTGATTTTTTTCCGGGCACGAGTTATAATTATGAAAACGTGAGATTACCGCGCCCTATCCGGAACATCAGATAAGGAACCCGCGCAAAAAACGTTCTCCGAAATGACACGTAGGTATGAATTATGAGTGAAAACCTGTTTTTGCAACCGAAGGAAGTATCCCGGTCGTTGATTGCAATCGGGGAAGTAAAAGCGACTTCTTCCCTTTTTGACCTCTTTGTTTACGGAATTCTGGCCGGTATTTACATCGGATTCGGAGCGGCGGCGGCTACCGCCGTCCTGAGCGGCGGAACGCTTGACCCGGGATTCGGAAAATTTCTGGCGGGTACCGTCTTTAGCGTGGGTTTAATGCTGGTTCTCATTCCCGGCGCAGAACTTTTCACCGGTAACATCCTGATGGTAATCGGTTTGCTCGGCAAAAAATACGGCGTTTCAAAAATGTTGAGAAACTGGTTGGTGGTTTACCTGGGCAACTTTATCGGCGGATTGCTTCTGGCCTACCTGGTATTCAGTTCCGGATTATTACAAACCAACGCTTTAACCAGCACCGCCGGCAACATCGCGGCAAGAATTGCCGAGAGTAAAATTTCCCTGACCTTCTTCCAGGGTTTCTACCGGGGAATACTCTGTAATATGCTGGTCTGCCTGGCAGTAATTATGTGTTTATCTTCAAAGACCATAGCCGGTAAAATATTCGGAATCTATTTTCCCATTATGGTGTTTGTCGCCTCAGGATACGAACACTCCATTGCCAACATGTACTTCATCCCGGCCGGACTTATGGCCAGCGGACAATTCTTTTCGCGTTTTTGGGAAATATTCAGAAACCTCATCCCGGTAACCATCGGCAACATTGTAGGCGGATTAATGATTGTCCTGCTTCATCCCAAATCAGGCCGGGGCCTGACGCATGTTTTTAAGGCGTAAAGCAACACCGACCAACCCGACCATCACCGGCACTTCCACCAGCGGACCGATTACCGCCGCGAAAGCAGCGCCTGAATTAATTCCGAAAACGGCCACCGCCATCGCTATCGCCAATTCAAAATTATTACTCGCGGCGGTAAAAGCCAGCGTAGTGGTTTTAGCGTAACCGGCTTTAAATCGCCTGCCCAGGTAAAAACTCACCAGGAACATTACCACAAAGTAAATCAACAACGGAATGGCAATCCGGACAACATCCAGCGGAATTTTTACGATATACCCGCCTTTCAGACTGAACATAACCACAATGGTAAAAAGAAGCGCAATCAGAGTAAGCGGGCTTATCCTGGGGATAAATTTGGTATGATACCATTCTTTACTCTTAAACTTAAGCAACCCAAAACGCGTAACAAGTCCCGCCAGGAAAGGAATGCCGAGATAGATAAAAACACTCTTGGCGATTTGCCCGATGGTAATGTTCACGGCAATTCCCTTGAGGCCGAACAACGGCGGTAATTTAGTGATAAATATCCAGGCAAAGACAGAATAGAACAACACCTGAAAAATACTGTTAAACGCCACCAGTCCGGCCGCGTATTCAGTGTCGCCTTGCGCCAGGTCGTTCCAGACAATTACCATGGCAATACAGCGGGCCAGCCCGATCATAATCAGCCCGACCATATATTCCGGATATCCCCGCAGAAAAACGATCGCCAGAAAAAACATCAAGATCGGACCGATTACCCAGTTCTGCAAAAGGGAAATACCCAATATTTTCCAGTCTTTGAAAACATCACCGAGTTCTTCGTATTTGACTTTAGCCAGCGGAGGATACATCATCAAAATCAGGCCGATGGCGATGGGGACATTGGTAGTGCCGAAAGTAAACCGGTCCCAAAAACCAGCAATGGATGGGATGAAATACCCCAGGCTGACCCCGAAAATCAAGGCCGAAAAAATCCATAGCGTCAAATAACGGTCCAAAAACAACAACTTTTTCGTAATTGATTCTTTCATCATTAGTTATCTCCGTATAGTATAAAGCATATATACACCACCCAGAACAACCAGTAAGCCGCAGATTTTTTTCAAAATTATTGCTCCTTTTGACTTCTCACTCCAATTGAGGTAATATTGGACAACCTCCGTAAAAGTTCCGGCAAAAATAATTACCGAACAATGTCCTACCCCGTACGAAAGAAACAATAACAAACCGTAAACCAGGTTGGTTGCCGACAGCTTGAAGGCAACCGTAAGCATGGGAGCCATATAGGCAAAAGTGCACGGACCCAACGCAATTCCGAAAACAAGCCCCAGGATAAACGCCGCCGCCGTCCCCTTTCGCTTCATGGCAATTTGCCCCGGGCCGGAAAATGACAGCGGGATGACGCCGATCAGATGCAAACCGAAGATGAAAAAGATAACTGCGACGAAGTAATTTCCAAACCTGCCGACATCGCCCAACATTCTTCCCGCTGCGGCCGTAATTACCCCGACAAGCGCTATCGACAGAAGGATTCCGGAAGCAAAAATAACGGATACGGAAAACGCCCTTCTGGTAGATATCTTTCCCTGCCCATTAATAAATCCTACGATAAGTGGAATACTTGCCAGATGGCAGGGACTAAGAAGAATGCTTAAGATACCCCACGCGATAGAGGCAGAAACAGCAATTAAAGGAGTCCCTTCAATTGCGTGCGCCAGATAATTAAAAAGCGCGTACATTGTATCAATGTTCGGCAATTAGATTAAGACCCCGTTCCCACCATTTAAACAAAATGTCTTCTTTGCTCATAAAACCTACATGGCGAAATAACTCCTTTCCGGACGGGTCAAAGAAAATCTGGGTGGGAATAAACCGTATTTTATAATGGTCTCCGGCTGATTGATTTTCCCACACGTCAATAAATTCAACCTGTAGTTTCCCTTTGTATTCGTTCCGCAATTCTTCCAGGATAGGCGCCATCATCTTACAGGGAACGCACGTTTTGGCACCCAAGTCAACCAGGCGGGGTAATTTTTGATTCGGCGCAGGACCTACCTGCTTTTCTTTTACCTTAACGGTGCTGCTTTGGGCAGGTAATTTCTTTTCGCTCTTGCTTATATCTTGAGCCGAAGAAAGCAAGTTCGGCTCGTCTGGACGAAGCTCGCCTCGGCGAAACCCGGATATGGCCGCCTCTGTTTTTTCCACCACCGGAACATTTGGCGCAGGAACAGATTGCTTGCCTTTTTGCTGTAACATAAACAAAGCAAACATAACAACTAAAATAACCAGAAAAACTGTTTTGCTGATAGTTTTTTTCGACATTATCATCTCCCTTGCTTAGGAAATAATTTTCTTGATTTCGGCAACAGACAGGTTCCGGCCGCTTGATTTGACTTTACCGTCAATTACCAGGGCCGGTGTCAGCATCACGCCGTAAGCAACGATTTTGGCAATCTCGGTAACCTTAACAACCTCAACCGACAATCCTAATTCTTTTACGGCTGTTTTTACGCTAGCGTTGAGTTGTTTGCATTTAGCGCAACCAGAACCGAGAATTTCAATCTTCATCTTCCCCCCCCCTTCTCTCTCACCCTAACCTTCTCCCCGCAGGGGAGAAGGAACTCTTTTCTTCTTTCGGGCGCAAATATCTTTACGATTAACGCCAGACGCTTTCCGGCAATCACTAATTATTCGGCCGTCTTTGTTGCCGCGATATTCAAGGTATTTTAGGATTGCGGCAACCGATTCATTTTGAATGATTTCGGGAAGCCGACAATTATTCCAGACTCCGTTCTTTTCATCCTCTATCAGTCCGGCGTTCTTCAGGATATTTACATGACGGGAAACAGCCGGCTGAGAGATACCCAAAATTTCCCTGATTTCGCAGACGCAAAGCGGTCTCTTCTGCAGCATTTTGACAATTCGAAACCGGTTCCGGTCACCCAGGGCTTTAAAAATACCGGTTAATTCTTTCAGGGAATTATTCATTTTAATATCAGGTTAAACAAATAACCGGTAAAAATAATTCCGACACCCACAATGCCGGCAAAGATAAAAACGAGTTTCGCTTTCATTACCCGCCGCAGAATCAAAAATTCAGGCAGGGACAACCCAGTGACCGCCATCATGAAAGCGAGAACGGTTCCCAGGCTAACCCCTTTTTCCGTCAAAGCGCTGACCAGCGGAATTATGCCGGCCGCGTTGGAGTAAAGCGGAATTCCGATAAGCGTTGCCAGCGGCACCGCGTACCATTTCCCGGCCCCGGCAAACTTTGCCAAAAAATTGGCCGGCACGTAACCGTGTATCCAGGCGCCTACCCCGATTCCAACCAACACGTAAGGCCAAACTTTTTTTAGAATATCACCGGTATAGCTTTTAGCGTATGCCATTCTTTCCGGCCACGATAATTTTGTGCCGAAATAAGAAGCGTCTATCTTATTTTGTAAAACAAAATCCTCCAACAAATTTTCAACTCTCAGGGAACCGATAATAATCCCGGAAACAATAGCGATTATCAAACCGCTCACAATATAGACCAGGGCGATTTTCCAACCGAACATTCCCGCCAGCATAATTAAAGCCACCTCGTTAATCATCGGGGAAGAAACCAAGAAGGAAAAGGTAACTCCAAGCGGCACGCCGGCTTCCACGAACCCCAGGAAGAGCGGAATGGCGCTGCAGGTGCAAAACGGGGTGATAATACCTAACAGAGAGGCCAGGACGTTACCGGCATATTTATTCTTACGCAGTAGAATTGCCCGTACTCTTTCCGGCGGCAAAAATGAACGGATAATTGACACCGTGAAAATGATTACCAGGAGAAGTATAAAGATTTTGACCGTATCAAAGATGAAAAAATTCACGGCTTCCGCGGCCAGGGTTTCACGGGGAACCCGAAAAACTTGAAAGGTAAACCAATCAGCCAGAATTTTTAGGGGGAGAAAGATATTCATAGCATTAATATAACCATATTGTTATCTGGCTATATTTTAAATCAAAAATACATTAAGGTCAAATGCGCTCGCAAATCCGGGAAACCACCCTCTCAATCTGCGGCAAAAATCGTAAAACATGGAAACTCCTTAAACCTTGTTGTGAAATTGAAAAAAATACGCGAATAGGGTAAAATACTATAATAAGAATAACAAACCCCTCCTGTACATTAGCGACCCGAAAAGGATCGCGCTACGTTTTTCATGGTATAACACGATGGCCAAGAGAGATTACTATGAAGTTTTAGGCGTCAAGAAAGACGCCAGCAACGACGATATCAAGGAAGCCTACCGAAAACTGGCGCTCCAGTTTCACCCCGACCGGAATCCCGGCAACAAAGAAGCGGAGGGAAAATTCCGGGAAGCAACCGAATCTTACGAAGTCTTGAGCGATTCCCAGAAACGCGCCACTTACGACCAATTCGGTTTTCCGGGAATTGAAAACAGCGGCTTCAACCCAACCGATGATTGGGGCCGGGTCCAACAAGACTTTGGAGATATTTTTGGCGGCGGTTCCATTGACGACCTCTTCAGTTTTTTTCGCGGGGCGTCCGGAACCGGTTCCAGACAGCGGGAACAGGTTTTTCGCGGGGAAGACATAGAAGCTTCAGTCAGCATCCCGCTAAAAGAAGCCGCGGAAGGTGTTAAGAAAGAAGTATCGCTGACGCGGCTGACCACCTGCCAATCCTGTAAGGGCACCGGTGCGTCAGCCGGCACCGGCAAGCGGCCCTGCCCCCAGTGCGACGGGGACGGACAGATCAGGCACAATCAAGGTTTCTTTTCTGTCAGCCAAACCTGTCCGAGATGCGGCGGCGGCGGAGAAGTTATTGAAAAACCCTGCCGCGACTGCAACGGAAAAGGCAGGGTGAGAGAAAAAGAACGTCTCCAGGTAACAATTCCGGCCGGTATTGAAAACGGGTCAAAACTGCGTATCCACGGCAAAGGTAACGTCGGGATTCAAAAGGGTCCGGCCGGCAACCTTTACCTCAACGTTTTTGTGGAAGAAGACCCTTTGTTCCGACGGGAGGGAAACAACCTTCTTTACGAACAGTTTATTACCTTTACCGAAGCAGCGCTCGGAACAGAAAAAGAAGTACCGACTCTCAAGGGAGATGTCCGGATGAAAATACCGGTTGGAACGCAAACCGGTACCGTTTTGCGCCTGCGCGGAAGAGGTATGCCGAATATTTCCGGTTACGGACGGGGAGACCAGTTAGTGCGGATAACGATTGAAACACCGATAAACCTAACCACCGAAGAACGCCGACTGTTGGAAGATTTTGAAAAACGCACTACCCGGCGTACCTATCCGAAAAGTAAAAAACTGTAAATAGTGAATCGTAAAAGATTCAAGCATTAAATCAGTTGCCATTCACCGTTCACAATTCACTACTCACCGTAGTTCAGGAAGTTCCGCAGAATGTTAATGCCCTCTTTGGTCAGAATTGACTCCGGATGGAACTGAACACCGAAAAGCGGTAAACCCTTCACCTGCAAACCCATAATCTCACCATCTTCGGTCCAGGCAATAATCTTAAAAGAATCCGGAAGGGTCGCCTTTTCAACCAACAAGGAATGGTAGCGGGTCGCTTCAAAAGGATTCGGAATTCCGGTAAAAATTCCGGAACCGTCGTGAAAAATCAGCGAAGTCTTGCCGTGCATCAACCGCTTCGCTCCGATAATCTTGCCGCCATACGCATATCCAAGCGCCTGGTGACCAAGACAAACCCCCAAAACCGGAATCTTTCCCGCCAGTTTCTTAATCAGAGAAACCGAGATACCGGCATTTTCCGGTCGACCCGGACCCGGTGAAACCACCACCCTCTCCGGCGCCATCTGCAAAACACCGTCAATCGTAATCCGGTCATTACGGATAACCCGAACCTCGGCGCCCAATTCCGAAATCTCCTGAAAAATATTGTAGGTAAAAGAATCGTAGTTATCAATTAGTAAAACCATAGTTTTGTCAAGATTATTTTTAGTCTGTTCCCGTTCACCGTTCACGATTCACGATCATAAAAGTCCCGACGATGCCAGACGGAGCGCCTCCAAAAACGCCCGGCCTTTATTCAACGTTTCTTCATATTCCCTGGACGGAACCGAATCGGCCACGATACCGGCGCCCACCTGAAGATAGGCCTTGCCGTCTTCAATCCAGACTGTCCGGATGGTAATACAAGTATCAAGGTTTCCGGAAAAATCAAAATAACCGACCGCTCCGGCGTAAAGACCGCGTTTAACCGGTTCCAATTCTTCGATTATTTCCATCGCCCGAATTTTAGGCGCGCCGGAAACAGTGCCGGCCGGAAATACGGCGGAGAAAAGATCAAAAGCATCCTTATCCGACCGCAGGTCACCGGTAATATTGCTCACCAGGTGCATTACGTGTGAATACTTTTCCACCGCCATCAGTTCGGTTACCTTAACCGTTCCGGGCTGGCAGACCCGGCCTAAATCATTACGGCCCAAATCAACCAACATAATGTGCTCCGCCCTCTCTTTTTCGTCTTTTTTTAAATCCTCTCCTAATTCCCGGTCTTCCGGCTCATTTTGGCCCCGCGGCCTGGTCCCGGCAATCGGCCTCAAAGTAGCCTTACCTTCTTCCAGGCGTACCATCACTTCCGGAGACGAACCGACTAAAATGGTTTCACTGAAATTGAAATAATAAAGATACGGGGAAGGATTTATGGCGCGAATAGCACGATAGAGGTCGAAAGGGTCAGGCCCGGGTTTCGGATAATCAACGCGGAGCCGCTGGGAAAGAACAATTTGAATCGCGTCACCTTTCTGAATATATTCTTTTGCTTTAAGAACCGCGTTTTCAAATTCCGGACGGCTAAAATTACTCTGAAACTGAAATTTTCCCGTTGGCGAACCTGAAAGTTCGTCCACCGCGTCTTTAGCGCGGGCGGACGCCTGTCCAACCGATACATTACTGCGCAGACGACTGATTATTTCCTTTATCCTTCTTTTCGCGCCCTCATAAGCTTTCTCGGAACCATTTTCGGGACGAGCGTGCGTTATAATTTTAAGCCGGTGCCGGAAATGATCAAAAGCAAGGATAGTATCGGCCAGAAATAACTGCATATCCGGCAATTTTTGGTCATCTTCTTTAATGTCCGGCAGGTTCTCGAAAAATCGAACAACGTCGTAGGAAAAATAGCCGACCAATCCGCCGGAAAAACGGGGAAGCGTCGGGTCAACAGCCACCTTAAACCCGGCAAGGTACTTACGCAAAAACGGAAATGGGTTTTCTTCCTTTACTTCTTTTGCGGTTCCCGTTTCAATTTCAATCCGATTCCCTTTGGTGCGAATAATCGCGCTCGGATCGGTCCCCAGAAATGAATAACGGCCAAAGCGCTCACCGCCTTCAGCGCTTTCCAGCAGAAAACCGGGCTGAACGCCCACCACCTTAAAATAGGCGGAAACCGGCGTTTCCAAATCAGCTAAAATCTCGCAGGAAACCGGGATAAAATTGGCTTCTTTCGCCAAGCGCTCAAACTCCTTAAAAGAGGGATAGATTTCCATAAAACAAATAGGACGCAGATATACGCGGAAACAGCCGGATAAAGATCAAGGATGAAAGATAATTTTAAGGTACTTTTCGAGCAATGTTTAATCTGTATCTGCGATTATCAGCGGTAATCTGCGTCCAATTAATTTGCTTCTCTTTAGTTAATCTTTCGGTCGATATGCCTGAGCCATTCCTTATCATCTCTTTCCGGGAAATCGGTACGGAAATGCGCACCCCGACTTTCAGTCCTTTCCAAAGCGCTTTGCGCAATCAAACCGGCAAGCAAAAGCATATTTTGCGTTTCCCAACCGGAAGAATCAAAAAAACGAGCGGAAAGAGCATAACTTTGCCATTCTTTTAGTTTCTCCAGAGCAAACTTCAGGTCGTTACCTTCCCGCTCTATGCCGCAATGACGCCAGACCAACGCGTTAAGTGACCTCTTGATATCGGTCACATCCAAATGGAAATCTTTCCAGCGCCGGGTGAACTGAACACGGCCCCGGAAAATATGCTTCCCGGCGGCAGCCGCAGACCCGGCCCTGTTTCCAAAAACCAGGCACTCCAGAAGCGAATTACTGCCCAACCGGTTGGCGCCATGAACACCGGTGCAGGCAACCTCTCCGCAGGCAAAAAGATTTTCCAAATCCTCCACCGCCCCGCTAGAATTAGTCTTAACTCCACCCATCATGTAATGGGCTGCCGGACGAACCGGAATAAGGTCATGTGCCGGGTCTATCCGAAAACGCTGGACCATAGCGTAAATGGAGGGAAACCGCTTCTTGAAATTGGCGCCGATAGAACGACAATCCAGATAAACGTTCCGGGCGGCCTGGCGTTTCATCTGGTCCAGAATAGCCCGGGAAACCACATCGCGGGAAGCAAGCTCCGCGTCCGGATGGTAGGAACGCATAAAATGTTCCTGCCGGTCGTTGACCAAGACCGCGCCTTCGCCTCTAACCGCTTCGGAAATCAAAAAACGCGGGGCGCCGGCCACGTAAAAAACAGTTGGATGAAATTGAACAAATTCCAAATCCCGCAGAGTTGCCCCGCTGCGATAAGCCGCCGCCATACCATCTCCGGTAGAAATGGTGGGATTGGTCGTCTCCTGAAACAACCGGCCGAGACCGCCGGTTGCCAAAACCACGCTGGCGGCCCGGACAAAAAAAGGAATCTTTTTTTCCCCTTCAAAAAAAAGCCCGCCGATAACTGAATTTCCCGAAGTAATAAGGTCTATCAAAAAATATTTTTCCCTGATTTCAATCCGACGGTTTTGGAGGACAAGAGGTGAGAGGGTACGAATTACTTCCGCGCCGCTGCGGTCTCCGGAAGCATAGATAATGCGCGGTAACGAGTGACCGCCTTCCCGGGTAAAAACAAGTCCGGAACCATCCCGGGTGAAAATTGCTCCGGAGGCAAGCAACGCCCTGATTATTTCCGGACCTTCCCGGACCAGCACTTTAACGGATTCAGGGTCAGCCAATCCCGAACCGGAGTTAAGCGTATCCTGAAAATGTTTTTCCGGAGAATCGTCCTTGGAAAGGGCAACCGCGATTCCGCCCTGGGCCAGGTCAGAGGCCGTATCCAGAAAACCGCTTTTTGCCGCCAGCATAACACGCCGGCCGGCTCCGGCCGCGCTCAGGCTGGCGGAAAGACCGGCCGCGCCGCTGCCGATGACCAATACTTCCGTGTCCTCCTCCGGAACAGTCTGCGAATCAAAATCGACCAGACGGGGCAGGACCATTTTAAGGCTCAAACTTTAGAATATCGGAACTTACGCTTTCCGGATTCGAAAGCCAGGTTGCGTGACTGTCCAGAAACAAAAAATTCGCGCCATTGGTATGCCGGTTGGAACAAAAAACATAATAAAATGGATCGCTGGGGCCACTCGGCGCGGTTGGCGGACATCCGGTAAAATAGGATGAACTTGCGCCGGTTGTGTTGCGGTCAAAAAAGACCGGAAAAGTTGAGGAATGGCTAATCGCGGAAATCTTCTCACCGGACGCATAACTGTTTATGGCGTAAGAGGTGGAACTGGTTTTATCCGGATCGCTGGGGCAAGAAAAAACCTGGTCATTATCCGAAACATAAGAGCCAAGCGTAGTAACCCATTCTTGCATACCCGGTAAACATTCGCTGTTGTCCTGAATATACATATTTACAGCCAATCCTAACTGTTTTAAATTATTGAGACAGGTGGTGCGCCGGGCGCTTTCCCGCGTTCGCGAGAGCGCCGGTAAAATCATAGCCGCCAAAATGGCAATGATGGCAATAACAACTAAAAGTTCAATCAGCGTAAACCCCATTAGCGATAAACCTCTAAACGGGGTAAATCCATTTTTTCTCATGCTATTTCACCCCCTTTTGGTATTGACGATTTGTACGACAAATCACACCACTACAATATTTTATCTTCAAAGAGAGTAAATGTCAAAGTTTCTTTTTGAAAATTGTTCAGAAAAGCGAAGAGAATGGCGCAACGACTGACCCGCCTGTTTAGAATCTCTTTTAAACTAACTGCCTGAACTCCGACGGGCCAGGAATTGGCCGGACAATTAACATTAAGTCCGACGCCTAAAACCGCTTTTTTCTGTTTCACCTCCAAAATAATTCCGGCCAATTTTTTTTCTTGAAAATAGAGGTCGTTGGGAAGTTTAAGCCGGGTTTCTAAATTCAGCGCGGATTTTAAAGCAAGTTGAAGCGCCCTTGCGGCAGAAATCGTAATCCCGCCGGACTGCCCGGAGGAAACCGGGAATAAAACGAGGGAAAAACACAAACTACCCCTGGGGGAATACCAAATTTTGCCTTGCCGTCCTCTACCGGCAGTCTGAACGCCGGCAATAATCAGGGAACCGGAAGAAACGCCATCGGAAACAAGTTCCCAGGCCTTATCCTGCGTGGATGAAAGTTCGGAAAAGACGTAGATGTTTCCTCTTTTTTTAAACCGCACTATATTCGGTGTCATTCCCACGGATAGTAAGTGGGAATCCAGTCTTCAGGGGTGTGGATTCCCGCCTAATACATGCGGGAATGACAGCATTGTGACGCGGGATAACATAATGATGTTAATGCCGTTATGTTAATAAACCAATTGAAACACCGTTTTGGCGATCAGGGCAACGGCAACTGAAGCCGCCCCGGCCAATCCCATACCGCAACCGTAACCGGCCAGAAGCAGCGGCGTCATCTTCTGCCATTCTTTAACACCGATGCGCCGGGCAAAGAAAAATTTGCCTAATAGAGCTCCGAAAAACATCGGAATAGTGTAATGCGGTAACATTGGAATTCCGCCTACTATCCCGTAAAAAAATGAAATTGGTACTTTACAGAGGGCTAAGATTCCCGCCGTAGCCAAACCTCCGACCGCGCTCCAGCCGATTATTGAACCCTTAATCGAATCCAGCAGCCAGGTGGCGCCCCCATGAACGGTAGAGGAAACCCAGAGCGCCCGCGGAATAGCCATCATCGGCCACATCCGCTGAACGAAAGGATAGGTTGACGAAGGAATCGGCCCCATCTTCCAGATGACCGACCAGAAAAGAAAACTACAAAAAAGCATTATCCCTAAAGCCATAAATTCGGTCTTATACCAATCCGTAAAACGCACCTTAAGCAACTCCATCTGCTTGAAACCTTGAGCCATTCCTCCGTGATTGAAATAAGGCAAGGGCATATACCAGATATCCGCGCCTTTGTAGCCGGAAAGGATATAGGTTCCTTCCGTCAGGTAGGGGAAAGAAATTCCGCTGGCAACCCCGGTTATGCCGAACATCCGGGCGGAAATATACGTGAGCACCGGGGTTAGGATAAAACCGAAAAACAATATCAAAGGTAACGGAAACTTAGGTACCAGCACGTGGCAAAGAACCACGTAGACGAGGGTGGAAAGAGCCCAAATTCCCAGCATAACCACCAGGGGAGAATCACCCCGGTTCGCCGGTATTTTAGTTGCGGCTTGAGTTTTCTTTTCTCTCTGTCTAATTTTGGAAATAACCGAGATGATACTCAAAATTAAAACCGTAATACCCAGACCGATTCCGACGCTTATCCAAAAATCAATCGTAGTGGACGTATAGGCCGGGATAGCGCCCATTCCCGGCTGCCAGGTTTTCAAAAAATCCGTATGCTTGTACAAAATCGGGTTGGCAATAGTCTGCGCCCCGACGGAACCGACAAAGGTACCCAGCACTACCCAGAAAGGCAGGACAAAACCGGCAAAAACGTTGCCCAGGTCGGTCATAAAACCCAGAACCGAAGCCGGAAAAATGGAGCTTACCTGGCTGGTGAAATCGACAAAAGGAATCGGGATAAGCGTAAACGGCTTAGCCATTACCAACCCGGTAAAAGTGGGAATGAAAACATAAAAAACACCGTAAATAATGCCGATCATGCCTCCGGTAACAAAGGTGCGCCAGCGATTGGTATCTTTTTTAGCGGAAAGATCGGTCAGCGCCCAAACCCCTTCCGCCGCCACCGGAGCCATCGGAAATTCCAGCCGCTCAAAATCACTGGTAACCCGGAAAAAATAATATCCGAGCGTAAAAGCATTGACCCGGCTCAATATCTGGGTTGCTAAAAGGATGAGTATCGGAACAAGCCAGACTTTACTCAAAAAGGTGCGCTGGATGAGCGCGGCGCTGCCGGCCGGCGGAACAGCCCAGAGCGGAATCTGACTGGAAAGTCCGAAAGCTTTAGCGTAAGGCGACTGAACAAAATACTGTTCCCAGATTAACGAACTGAACGCGCCGCCGTTCGTAATACCGGCCGCGCCCACCATCATCAGGGAATTTGCCACGATAAAAATGAGGTAAATCTCCTGACGCCGCAACTGAACAAAAGACCTTTTGGCTATTTCGACAAAAAGGATGAGCGTTACCCACTGGGCGGCGGCACCCAAGCTGGTTCCGGCAATCAAACCCATATAAATACCGGCCGGCAGCATAATAAAACCGACAAAAAGAGCCGCGAACAAAGTTTTGATATTAAAACCGCTTTCGAAACCATCCGGCTGCGGGAATATGTTTTCTTTTTTATCCATTCTTCAATTCCTTTTCACCTTCTTGCCGGTAATCTTCTTTAATCTCCTTACTTATCGTCCGCCAGACTAAAAATTGCTTCCTGATGCTGTCGAGGAATCTCCGATTCAACCGTTGCCAGTCACTTCCCTCCCCGCTTTCCCGTTCCATTCGGACTTCTATTCCGTAAAATCCAAACTCCCCGGCCGGAAACGCGGAAAGTTTAAACTGCTGGCTCACGCCCAAATCGAACGGCGCCAAATACACCCGGCAAGAAGTCACATAGGACTTACCCTTTGGACCGGTCTCTTCAAATAATTTGTTATCAGCGGTATAAAAATAACCAACCGCCTCAATCGAATAGGAAGAAAAATAATCACGCAAAAAAGTCATTAAACCCAGGACTTCGCCTTCTCCGACCGTAAATGGAAAACCAAAAACCCAGGCGTCTCCGTCCGGCTTAGGCAAAACCCACCGCCGCGTAACATCCGGAACAGACATCTGCGAAGCCTTACGGGCCGGGAAAATAGTGGAAATAAAAACCACGGCCATAACAATGATGGTAGAACTAACCGCGGAAAGAGAGGAATAGTTCAGCGTCAGACCTTTCAGCAGACCAGCCGTCAGGAGGGCCTTGGAAACCACCTGGCCTAACAGGTAACCGGCCACCGCGCCCAGAACCGAATAGACGCAGGCTTCCGCGAAGAAAAGAGCGGCGATGTGACTGGGCGCCAAACCGACACTGCTGTAAATACCGATTTCCCGGATACGTTCATAAACCGCGCCCATCATGGTATTGAGAACAATCAAGCTGGCAATCAGGATGGGAATAAAGAGATTCCCTATTCCGGAAAAAGAAGTTAATCCAAGAGACGAATAAACCGAAGTCTTACCGTTAATCCCGGCAAAAATCGTCACTGCCAGCCGGGAAACGAAATCCTCAATCTCTTTCCGAGTTTCATAACCGGGATTGAATTTAACCGCCATTGACTGGACGGTACCTCCGCGCTGGCGCAGGAACTGGAACGGCACGATGACCACGTTGGCCGCTTCCTGATGAGTAAAGGTTTTGGTGTTTCCGCCTCCGGACATCACGTTGGCGGCGTGTTCCATCTTGAATTTGCTCATCTCCTGGCTAGGCATCATCGCAAAATCAACCGGCGTCAACCGCTCACCGTCCAAATCACTGTAATCGTTAAGTTTCGCATCCGAAACAATCCCCACGACCTTCAGGTCCTCTCCGAAAATATTTACCTGGCCTTGACCAAGTTCCGAAACAGGGAAGTTAAGGTTCTTGGCCATATTTTCCGAAATAATAACCGATTTTTCCGTATCAGTTCCAAACCATTTTCCGGCCACTAGTAACCGGTCGAAACCGGTAACCAACGGTTCCTGGACTGTCAAACCCAACAACCCTGAAACAAAAGTCTCCTGTTTTCCGTAGGCCACGCGAGTAAAAGTCTTATCTTCAATAGTCGGATTCAACAACCAGGAACGGGAAGCCACAACCGCCTTTTCGGAAAACTCATTTTTGACATACTCATAGCCGAGTTCTTCCAAAGGAGACCAAGCACGGTCCCGGATCATCAACCCTTCATAGGCGGGCGAATACCCTCTGGCCACCTGATTAAAACTAAGGTAACTCTTGATGGAAGTAAAAGAGATGACCGTAAAAGTTAACAGTATCAGGGTAATCGCCGTAAGCGTGGTACGGAGTTTCCGCCGTTTCATATTGGCAATTCCAAGGTTAAAAGCAACTCCGGTGGCGGCAATGCGTCCCACGTCGGTTTCGTAAACCTTGGCCCGCTCTCGTTTCAGACGCTGCATCTGTTCTTCAAACTTACCGGCAATTAAAAAAATGACCAAAACGGAAAGAACGAGAATGATAAAAGCCAGTAAAATAACCTCCGGACTGTTGCTCAAACGAAAACCGGGGTGAACAAAGCGCAAAGCTAAATAAACGGCTAAAAATATGGTAAAAATTCCGGCAATTTGTTTCCGGATATCGGTAAAACCAAAAAAGAGCCTCTCGCTGAAAAAAGCGAAGGGCAGGAGAATAATAAAATAGAAAATAAGACCTTTAATTACATCATTGGTTGTAGCCTGCACGTCCGGATAAGCCCGTGATTCCAGACCAACCGCTCGCCGGCTGTTGGTCAAAAAAGAATACCAGTTAAACTGAGCCAGGTTTTCGGATGCGACGGAAAACCATTTTTTTGCCTCTTCGTGAAGGGTGAGCAGCCTTTCGTTGGAAATACCGAACTGCTTGAAATTATTGATCCGGTAATCGTTGAGGTTAATCATATCCCGGCAGGCCCGGTAGGGAGTAAGCGTAAGCAGAGACGAATCGTCAGTCAACGGATAACCCAAGCCTTCCGAATCAGCCTTGGTCTTGCTGTCGGGAGAATTCAAGAGCAGTATCCTTTTCCCCAGGGGACCGGTTTCTCCGGCAACTTTAATCTCCATGCCCGGCTCGGAATAAATAACCGCCGCCGGCTCCACCTCGGAAGACCACTCCCAAGAACGGAGTTCCAGATATGAAAAACCGTAAGCGGACGGAATAGAATTGGCGGAATTAAAAACATCCATCTTATCCAATCCGATTAAATATCTGGGGTCGATAAAATCGTAGAGATTGGTACTGACGCAGTTAAAAAGGACAATCGACCAGTCCTTGACCGGCGCGTCAAAAGTAAAATTCATCGGATAATTTTCCGCGCCGTTAACGCCCCGGTCCGGAGCCATCGTAATCCGACCGTTTTCCGGGTCTAGATAAAAAGCCTCAAGAATACCCCAATTGGCAAAAATCTGGTTAATGGTAAAACGTCCCTTTGCATCAGTCAACTCCAAATATTCACCCCGGACTCCGTAGGCACTCTTACGGTTTTGATAAGAAACATAAAGATATCTGGGGCAAACAATCGCGTTCGCCACCGGCTGATTGGGAACAAAACTGGTCTTCGGGTCAAAAGAAACGATGCGGCCCCTTAAGGTGCGCACGGAATCATTGAACGCAAGCTCCGCCTCCGGAAAAAATTCCGAATCATTAAATGCCCGGTACAGCATCTGGCGCAATAGTTCAACCTGGGTTGTTAATTTTCCGATGTCAACGCGGGCAGCAATATCCACCGGAGTGTCAAAATATCGCCGGTTGTCATAAACGGTTACAAAAGAAAGGGAAGGCAACCCGAAACGGATAGAAAGGGAACCGTCGGTGCTAATACCTTCCGGAAGAAAAGCGGAAAAAGCCACTCCTCTTTCCGGACTGACGCCGTTAAGCAGTTTGCCCGAAAAAGCAGCCGGGACATATTCCAGGAATTTTTTGGCGAACGGAGCAAAATATCGCTGGGCATATAATTCACTGCTGTTATGGTAGGTCGCCAAAAGGTCGGAATGACTGGAAAGTTCAAGCCCGATTAATAGCTTCAGATTAATCGGTTCCATCTCTTTGGTTAAAAAAGTTTTTTCTTTGCGGTAGTGCCGCTTAACAAAATCACCCATACCCCGCAGGGTCTGAAAATGACTGCCGTTAGCCAGAAAAAGAATGGTCCGCCGGGGAGGATTCTGGCTGAAGTAAGCGGCAAGATCAAGTAGTCCGGCGATGCTGCTGGCCTGATCCGCACCGGGCGCCAGGGAAGGAACTACTGAATTCGAATCGTAATAGGCTGAAAGGCAGATAATATCATTTCGTAATTTAGGGTCGGTGCCGGTTATATAACCCAGAATATTTTCCGTCGGCGCCTTCTGCCAGCTCTGCCGGCATGAAAGTTTCACCGGTACTGAGTTAACGGCCTTGGTATTTTGAGCCCGCCTCAATTTGGAAAGCAAAAAATCCGCATCTTCGCGCGTAACATAAAAGCGGGGTAAATCCAACGGTATACTCAAAAATTTCCGACGGGCTTCAAAAAAAGTCGTGTCCTCCGGCGCAATAAAAATAACCGCCTGGGCACCCAGCAAACCGGCGTCCATCCAACGAAATCCACAGTTAAAATCCAACAGGACAACCGCGCCTTTCAGATCATTCCCCGAATAATTGACCAGGGAACCATCCCCGCCGTAAACCAGGTTTCCGGTAATTCCATCCGGCGGCAGAGTGGAAGTACGCACATGATTAGGCCAGAGAGCCGAAATTTTTATCTTCCTCCCCTGATACTCCAGGGTGGAAAACTCTTCCACCGGAACAGTTACGGAATAGGCCTCCCTTTTTATTTCCTGAAGACCAAGCGACCGGAACCGAGCCGAAATATAATCGGCCGCCGCTTTATTGCCCGGATAACCGGGCACCCGGGACGTCAGGGAAGAAAAATAGGCGACGTCTTCCGTAACCGTGGATTGCGCGGTAACCGAGAAAAAAAACAGAAAACTGAAAAGAATAAAAATGGTTCGGACTTTTTTGAAAATATTCATAAAAGATTATTACGGACGCAGATTACCGCGGATATAGATTAAAAGATTAATTTTTAGAAAATTACAAATACTTTAAAGATTATTTTATAAGTATTATCAGATAGTTTCTGTATTTATCTGCGTCCGATTAAATTTATTTTATTTTCGGATTTCACTCCAAGCTCGACGACTGGTCGGATCCAAGTTCACTTCTCGAACAAATTCTTTATTCGCTTCTACCGGCTTGCCTTCCTTTTGGTAGATTAACCCTAAAAAATAATGGGCGTCGGGATAATAAAAATCAAGCTGTGTCACGCGCCCAAAATTATCCCTTGCGCGAATATAATCTTCGCTAAAATAATAACTCAAACCTAAATTAAAGTAAAGATTAGCACACGAAGGCAATTGTGTCAAACCACTTTCCAAAATTTTTCTCGCCTCTAACCATTGACCTTGCAACAGATAATAAGCCGAAATCTTTTCGTAAGGAGACCGCTGTTTTGGAGCCAACGCTATGGCGCGGCGCCAATAAACAAGAGCTGTTTCTGGTTTGCCGTTATTGAAAAAAACGTCTCCTTTTTTTTCCTGTTCTTTGGCCTGACGATTCTCGCCCGGCCGAAGAATTAAATTGGTAAAAAGACCAACCCAAATCAAAAAACCGCAGACAAAAACGATTCTCGCCCAAGAACCAATCTTCCGCCTCATTCAACTTTCTACCTTTGTGCCTTTGTGCCTAACTTCGTCTCTTTCGGCCGTTTTCAGGTTCATCAGCCGACGCCACCGGCGTCGGGCAATCACCACCATCGTAACCAACGCCAGGTAAAGAAACGGCCTGGTTATCCGGTCGGGCCAATGCAAAATACCCGGCCACAAAGCGGCAATCGCCATAATAATCAGAGCGTTTTCCAGCCAAAGTACCCTTCGTTTTTTTTCCATCACTTAGAAATTACCGCCTGGGAACGCAGAAGCGGGAAAAGGATTACTTCGCGGATGGAAGGCTGGTTCGTCAACAGCATCACCAGACGGTCGATACCTATGCCCAGACCACCGGCCGGCGGCATTCCGTAGGATAGAGCGAGAATATAATCCTCATCCACCACCTTGGGCCGGTCCGGACGATTATTCTTAACCTCTTCCAAAAAACGACGGCGCTGCTCTTCCGGATCGTTCAATTCCGAGTAGGCATTACCAACCTCCATCCCAGCGATAAAAAGTTCGAATCGTTCAACCGTCTCCGCCTCCCCCGGTTTACTCTTGGCCAAAGGTGAAATCTCCCGGGGGTAATCCATCACGAAAACTGGCGATACCAATTTCGGCTGAACCCTTATTTTAAAAAGAGTGTCCAATAGGTCAAAGGCTGTTTCGGTTCCGGTGAGCGGGGTCCTCTCTTTCTGAAGGCAGGCAAGCAATTCTCCCCGGTTACGCAAATCGTTGATACCGGCATGCTCTCTCATCAAATCGAATAAAGTCGCCTGACACCAGGGAGGAGACAGGTCAATTTCCACCCCCTGATAATTTAACTTATTTCCGGAACCGTTCACACCCGGAATATTGGCCTCCAGTAAAGACAAAATCAGCCCTTCGGCAATTTCGGCCATCCCTTTGTAATCAGTATAGGCCGCGTAAAGTTCCAGCATCGTAAACTCAGGATTATGGAGCGGTGAAATTCCTTCGTTACGAAAAGAGCGGTTTATTTCGTAAACTTTTTCCAGACCGCCGACCAAAAGCCGCTTCAGGTATAATTCCGGAGCGATGCGCAAATAAAGATCCGTACCCAAAGTGTTATGATGGGTGACAAATGGTCGGGCCTCTGCTCCACCCGCGATCGGATGCATCATCGGCGTTTCCACCTCCAAAAAACATCTCTCATTCAGGCGTTGCCGTATGCGACTGACGATAAGACTGCGGGCGATAAAAACTTCCCGCACTTCCGGGTTGGCAATCAAATCAAGATATCGTTGACGAAATCTGGTTTCGACATCCTTCAGCCCATGCCATTTTTCCGGAAGGGGCCGGTTTGATTTGGAAAGAAGCGTTAACTCCTTAGCCTTAACGGTTAATTGGCCGGTTCTAGTGCGAAAAGGCTCTCCGGACACACCGACGATATCTCCGATATCCAATAACTGATAGAGGTCAAAAGCAACACCGAGAATATCTTGCTGAAAATAGACCTGAATACGACCGGAAAGGTCCTCCAAGTCCGCGAAAGCGGCCTTTCCGTGATTACGCATGGTAACAATTCTACCGGCGAGCCGGACATCGCCTGAACCATCCGTTACTTCCCGAGCCGGGACGCTTCGGACAAAACGACCGCCGTAAGGATAGGTACCGCGCTGAATAATCGCGCCCAGTTTTCGTTCCCGCTCTTGAAGCAGTTCTTTTTCCGCCATTTTAAAAACGGTAAATTAAATAAACGTATTTTTAAAACACCGCCGTTCTTTAAATTTTATACCGTGCCGACATCAAAAAGCAAATCTCTCTTGACTTTTTCCCCCGCTTTAATGATATAATATTAAATAAATTTTGTCACGGGTCACTCTAAAGAAAGGGAGGTGAAGTATATGTCCAAAATCCTGATTTCCGAAGAAGACGGAACCAAGGTCGCAAAAACAAACCAATCTTCCGAAAAACAAAAAACGCCGCTCCGCGCAATCATATCTTCTTTTCTTCTAATCATTCTTGCCTTGAGCCTTATTTTAGGTATCATAATTATTGCCAAAAACATAGCTAAAAAAACAATGAGGTTAGGTCATAATTCCGTCCGTTCCAACGAACTCGCGGAAAACGGTCTTTCCGTCCCGCAACCGACTCCGGGATTAGCGCTACCCGGTATCAGCGGAGGCGGTTCCGCGTCCTCGAGTAACGCGCCCAAAAATCCGGAACAAGCGCCTTCTCCGGAAGGTATGGTCTTGGTGCCGGCCGGAGATTACATCGCGGGCTGGAACGAAAATGGGACGTCGGTTAAACTCAACGTTCCGGCTTTTTTCATGGATAAATACGAAATTAGCAATCGGCAGTATGCCGATTTTGTCAGGGCAACCGAACATAAGCCACCGGCTGACCCCAGAGGCCCGAAGTATAATATTTGGAAAAACGGAATCTACCCGAATGAATTAGCCAACCATCCGGTCGTTAATGTTTCTTACCAGGATGCAAAAGAATTTGCTGAATGGGTAGGAAAAAGACTGCCGACTAAAGAAGAATGGGAACGAGCCAGCCGAGGTAACGAAGGCTTCATCTACCCCTGGGGAAACAATTATATTCAGACTTACGCCAACGGTAACCGACAGGGGAAGGGAACCACGACGCCGGTAGGAAGTTTTCCATATGACCGCAGCCCTTTTGGCATATTTGACATGGTAGGAAACGTACGGGAATGGACAACCACTCCTTACACCTCCGACAGTAAACGATGGAAAATAGTAAAGGGCGGATCTTTTGAAGACGGAGCCAACGAGCTTTCCTCCTACGCGCAATTCAAGGGAACAATGCCGGAACCAAATCTGGGATTCAGGTGTGTTAAAGACGCAAGATAAATTACTATTGGGACGCAGATGTACGCAGAAACAACGGGATAAAGCTTAAACTATAATTTTTTAAGAGTATTTTTTTAAGTAATTCTATTATGAAAAATTATATCTTTTGGGATGGTAGGGGTTCAAAATTATGTGTGACGTGTTTTACCTTTATTGCCCTTGCCTGTATCGTGCCTTTTATCTTCCTAATTATTTCTTGGTGATATCGTGAAAATATCCACATTAAAGTAATCTTTAATCTGTATCTGCGATTATCTGCGTAAATCTACGTCCAAATAAACTTTCCTACTTTTCCCGGAAACGAACGGAAATTTGCAATTCTTTTTTCCCCCAACTTGTCGGCAGAGGCGGCAAAAAATCGCTTTCAACCACCGCAGTAACGCCGGAACGGTCAAATCTTTGGTTACCGGAGGCGCGGGTAAGACCCACGTCTTTTATCCGACCATCCCGGGTTATCGTGAAGGATACGGTAACCTCCCTCGCTACCACCGCAATCCCTTCGCGCACCGGATTCCATCTTTCGGTGAGCCGCCGGGAAAGCAGGGTAAGATACCATTCGTCTGAAAAACCCTCCTCCGGTTTCACCCGGGTTGCGCCTTCACCGGTTGATACCGAAGCCTGGCTCGGCAAACTTTGCGTCTGACCGGGTGATAATCCTTCTTTTACGGGAACTCCCGTCCCTGTCTCGGCTGCGGTTCCGGATTGTTCCCGGGGCTCTCCGCTCCGGTTTGCCGTCGTGTGATTCCAAACTTCGGACGTTGCGCCGTTCAAACGCATTGCTAATTTTTCCGCCAGGCTTTTTTCCGGCTTTACCGGTACCGGCTCAATCGTATTCTCCGGCTTAATTGCAGGAACTCGACTCATCGAGCCCGAGGGCGTCGCGGGGAGCGCATCCGCCGACACGGAAGATATCGGAGCCACCGGTATTGAAGTTACCAAAAAAACCTGGTCAACCCTCCCCGAAGGCAGGGCTTTCCCGGGTGAAACCGCCAGAAAAAAAAGGAGGCCGGCGAAAAGTAGGTGGAAGAATACAGAAAGAAGATAGGCTTTCATTCGTAGTGCTTTAAATTATGAATAGTGAAAACATTAAACGGTGAAATATTTTATTTATTCTGTTATTACCATTTACCGTTTACGGTCTTCGAGGTGGTGGCCAGACCCACCGAAGAAATTCCGGCCTGACGCACAATATCCAGCAGGGAAACCACAGCTTCATAAGAGACTTCTTTGTCCGCCTGGATAATAACCTTCAAACCCGGGTCTGCCTTTTTTAAGTTCTGGAGGTCAACCGAAAGAAAGATTGGATTTGCCTGCCTACCGCTCAAAAATACTTCACCCTGCTTATTCAATGTCAGGAGAATGGTTGCGCTAACCGAAAGTTTTTCTCCGGTGGCAGTCGGAAGCTTGACCGGAATGCCGGGCCCGACCAACGGGGAAATAATAACAAAAACGGCGAGCAGAACCAAAATGGTATCCAGCATCGGAGTAATATTAATCTGGTCCAGCAATGACGGTGTGAATTTTATCCTTTTATTCATTTCTTAGAAATAAGCCGGCTCGCGTAAGTGTCCGCTTCGCTGGAAAGACTCCGCAAAATCATCGTAAAATAGTTATAGAAAAAGAGCGCCGGTATGGCTGTTATCAAACCGGCTACGGTGGCGATAAGCGCCTGAGCCACACCCGGAGCCACCATCTCCGAAACACCGGCCACCTGACCGTGCATCCTTCCAAAAATAACCATAATGCCCCAAACCGTGCCCAACAGGCCCACAAAAGGAGCCACGCTGGTAATACTGCCGAGAATGGGAAGTCCGCTGCTCAGATTCTCAAAATACTCATTCAATTCAATTTTGAGTTCCTCTTCTAATTTTAAAAGGTTCTTTTCATCCAATAACGGAAATTGATTTACCTTCCAAGAAATCAGATATAGGCAGGAATAAGCAAAAAAAGCAGTGTACTTCTCCGATATTTCCGTACCAGACATTGAACGGAAAAAGGAATTGGCGCGACGCGCCCGGCGAAAAGCAGCCATTTTCTGAAAAATGAGTGACCAGGAAACGATAGAAAGAACGGCCAAAACGACGATCACGCCGCCGCAAAACCAGCCGGTCATCTTAAATGATAAAAGCCACCTGATATCCATTTTTTTATTTCCCCCGGGTTAAGTACAAAATCTTTTCGTTAAATTGTTATTTTACTAAAAATACAGGGTTTAAGTCAAAACGGCATCAGTACAAAATGCTTATTCCAGGTAGGTGTCTTTTTTGATTACCAGGGGATTTCCTTTCCGTTTTTCGGCGAGTTCTTCTTTATCCAAGGCATAACCCGGGCTTATTTCAACCCGCACCCCCGGCGCCACAGCCGCGCTGCCGGTTTCAACCAACCATTGCCGGGTGCGAACAGAAATTGCCTTTGCGGCAGAATCGGCCGAATCTTCTCCCTGCCGATTCTTGACCGGAGCAAACTCTTCCTCCCGGAGCGTTTCCACGCAGCAAGTCCTGGCGGCCAGCGGCAAACCGTCGAATACAAATGTTTCGAATTTCCAGACAGTCATCTTTTCCAATTTTCCGCCAAAACCCGGCGCTTCGGTAATCTTAACCGCCCGATGATAAGGCAAACTGAATCCCTGACGATTCAAACGTTCCACAAAAGGCAGGGAAAGAATATGAATAGCTATGCTCCCGGCCCAAAAACGCATGTCTTCCCCTTCGGTCAGACACTCACTCCCCGGCACCAGGTTGCTATATTCAATTACACCCGGCTTTCCGTCTACGAGCGCGTAAACGCCTATTTTTTCCGCCGCGTTTCGCCGCCGCAAAACCTTGAGAGAAAATTCTGATTCCGCCAGGCGGTGATATCCCAGAAAAGCCGGTTCGGCTATCTTCACTAACGGGTTGTCAATTTGACAATAAAAAAGGTCGGAGAAACCCTTTTGCGTAAGCCCGGAAAGAAGTCCGGATTTGTAAAGCGCCTTGAGAGAACCGCCGTGTCCGGAGGGATTGGTAAATAGATGCGTCTCGTCCTTCAAAATCAGACTACCGGCCGCAGTAATCGTAGGCAGCATCTCTTGCTTAAAAAAGAAGACCGCGCCGGAATCCAATCCGAAAAAGGAATGCGCCCGAAAAAAATCTTTAACTGAACCGTCGTTTTCCGTGCTGGTCATAACCAACAGGGGAATAGCGGACCGGTAACGGCGGTTTAGAGCCAGAATCGTTTCGGAAAACAATTGAAACAGAGATTTATTTTTGACCGGGGAAACAGGGAAAATACCCTTGGGGCCTTCAAACCCGAAACGAGAACCCTGGCCACCGGCTACAACAAGAACAGCAATCCTGTTTTCGCGAAGAAGCGCCTCCCCTTCAGCGCACGCCTTTTCCCGGAAAACCGCCTCGGAGGGTGTTTTAGGTAGGGTAATAATCGGGGCCGGTTGAATATCGCCAGAAACATGCGCGACGATATTTCTAACGGAAAATTCCTGGTGAAGTTTAAAAACCAGCGGAAGGTCCAGCCCATCCAAGTTTTTCCGGAAACGGTTCTGTTTATCCGGACTAAGGCGTTGGTAATGTTGAAGAATATGGTGTTGATTATGCTCTCTCAGGAAATCAATGTTTTCTGCTTTAGGCATGCATTCAGGTAGCAGTGCGGCAATGGTCGATTCCTACCATTCACCACTTATCTTCTTTACGGCAGGAAGGTTAGCTGGGAAAGTTCGCATCCGTCGCCCTGGCGGGGACCAAGCTTAAATAACTGAGTATAGCCACCGTTGCGACCCTGATAACGCGGGGCGATTTCAGACATCAACTTCTTCACCATGGTTTCATCCTGCAGGTAGGAAAATATCCGGCGCCGACTGGCCACCGAATCTTCTTTAGCCATGGTAATTATCTTTTCCGCCAAAACCTGTATCTGTTTGACGCGGGCCGTAGAAGCCTTAACCTTTCCGTGGATAATCAACCCCTTAAGCAAAGAATTGAAAACTCCGGCCCGGCGACCTCGGTTTAAATTAACCCTTTTTCTTCGTTGGTGTCGCATCTACCCTCAACTTTTTTTTGTTTTTTTCGGAGCAGCCTTCTTGACTGAAGGTTTTTCCGAAAGACTGGCTTTCACTAAAGGTTCTTTCGGTGTTTTTATTCCGTCCGCCTCACCGTTTCCGGCAATCAGGTTAAAATGCTTGTTCAAAATCTCGGTAGCGTGCTTTACCGCATCCTTAGGTGTAATAGAACCGGTTGTCCAGATTTCCAACAACAGCCTTTCGTAATCAACCCGTTGTCCTACCCGCGTATTTTCGATACGGTAAGAAACCCGGGTAATCGGACTGAACGAAGCCGCCAAAGGAATAGTAGTGATAGGTACTCCTTCCTCGACTATCCGTCCGACCGGCACGTAACCAAACCCCTGGCTGACCGTTAACTCTAACTTCAGCGTAGCTCCTTTGGAAAGAGTGGCAATATGCAATTTTGGATTCTCAACGCTAATTTCCGCGTCGGCAAACAAATCGCCGGCTAAAAGTTCTGTCTTTTTTTCAATCGTCACGGAAAATTTTTTAGGAAGTCCGGTGATGTTGGCCTTAAGGTTTATCTGCTTAAGGTTCAGAACAACATCAGTAACATCCTCTTTTACGCCGGGAATCGCCGAAAATTCATGGGCGATACCGTCAATCTTGACACTGGTAATCGCTACGCCGGGAATCGCCGAAAGCAGGACACGGCGGAGACAATTTCCAACCGTAATGGCAAAACCGCGTTCCAGCGGCTCTACAACAGCCTTGCCGTAAGTCTCACGATATGTATCCTTCTCCCACTCAATCTTTGTCGGGTATTTAAATTGCTCCATATTTTTTCCTTCTGTAAATTACCGTGAGTAAAGGTTAACGATGTGACCCTCCTCCACCGGGACGGAAATTTCACTCCGGGAAGGTTCCCGCAGAACTTTAATCTTGACCGCTTCCTTATCCAGATTCAGCCAAGTCGGACACTGTTTTGTCACACCGCCGGCCAGAATCATTTCCTTCAGCTTTGGTAAAACCCGGGAACCGGACCGGAATTCCACTTCGTCACCGTTAGCAACCAAATAAGAAGGGATGCTCATGCGACGACCGTTTACCCGAATATGACCGCTGCCGATTAACTGACGGGCAGAACGCCTGGAAGGCAGCAAACCGACAACAACTAAAGCGTTATCCAACCGCCGTTCCAAGAAAATAAGCAGTTTTTCGCCGGGAGCCTGACCGCTCTTCTGAGCCATGGCAAAATAACGTCGAAACTGTCTTTCCAAAACGCCGTAAAAAGAACGGACTTTCTCCTTTTCCCGCAGCTGGAGACGATAGGTGGAATTCGGGCTGGAATACCGGCTGTTTCCGGAAGGCGTCGGTCGTCCTTTGTCTATGGCGCATTTCGCCGTTAAGCACCGCTGGCCTTTTAGAAATAATTTCGTGTCTTCGCGACGACAGATTTTACAAACTGGCGCTCTTGTTTTCATAGTGTTTTCACAGGCCTTCCGCCTGTTCTACGGCAATACGTGCGATGAATCGCACTGCTACGGCTGTTTTTAAACTCGGCGCTCCTTGGGCGGCCGACAACCGTTATGAGGAATCGGAGACATATCGTGAATCTGGGTTACCATCAGCCCGGCTGACTGAAGAGAACGAATAGCCGTCTCCCGACCCGGACCCGGTCCCTTTACCCGAACTTCCACTTCTCTCACCCCGAGATCCTGGGCGCGACGAGCCACCTCCCGGGCAACCAAACCGGCAGCGTACGGCGTCCCCTTACGGGTCCCCTTGAAACCAACCTGGCCGCTGCTTGCCTGGACCAAAACATTGCCTTTGTCATCAGTTATCGTGACAAAAGTATTGTTGAATGTCGCCTTCACGTGGGCGATGCCTCCGGAAGGAGCAGTGCTCTTTTTTTTCTTCTTTTCGTACTTTTTACCCATTCGCTTTTGCCCTCTCTATTTCTTTTTGGTTTCCGGTCCCTTGGACTTTATTTCGCTCCGCTTATCCTTGCTGCGGATGGTTGAAACCGTCTTCCGGGGACCCTTGCGGGTCCGGGCGTTGGTATGCGTCCTTTGTCCCCGAACCGGTAAACCTCGCTTGTGCCGAACACCTCGGTAACAACCGATTTCTATCAAGCGCTTCGTGTTTGCCGTTTCTTCCCGGCGCAAGTCGCCTTCAACCCGGTAACTGCGCTGAATCGCCATCGTTAAACGGTTAATATGGTCTTCCGTAAGGTCTTTTACCCTGATATCCGCATCAATCTTGGTCTCTTTCAATAAACGCCGAGCTAAATTCACGCCGATACCGTAAATATAAGTAAGTCCTGTTTCTACCCGCTTGGCGTTTGGAATCTCCACACCGATTATTCTAGCCATAGTCTTTTAAACTATCCCTGAACCTGTTTGTGTTTTGGTCCCTTCCGGGGATTTTTACAGATAACCCGGACCTTACCGCCCCGCCGAATAATCTGACACTGGGGACAAATTTTTTTCACCGAAGCTCGTACTTTCATAATTATCGTTATTGCCGTTGAATGATTCTGCCTTTCGTTAAATCGTAAGGGCTGATTTCCATAATCACTTTATCGCTCGGTAAAATTTTGATATAATGCATTCGCATCTTACCGCTGACGTGAGCTAAAATTTCGTGCCCGTTCTTTAATTTTACCTTAAAGTTGGCATTAGGCAGCGCCATCAAAACAACGCCTTCAACTTTTAATTTATTCTCCTTTTTCATGCTTGAGTTACGATCTCACAACCATTTTCCAGCACGACAACTGTTTCCTCAAAATGAGCGGATGGACTTCCGTCTACAGTTACCACCGTCCAGCCGTCAGGGAGAATTTTTACTTCTCCTCCCCTATAGTTTACCATAGGTTCGATCGCCAAGCCAAGTCCGGGGTATAAACGAAAAGTATTCCCGCTTACAAAATTCGGCACTTCCGGACTCTGATGTAACCGACGGCCGATGCCGTGCCCACAAAAAGATTTAACTACCGAAAATCCGGCTTTATTAACCGACTTTTCAATTACGGAACTGATATCGTCTACGAACAACCCGGATTTTAACCGACCAAGCGCCGTCAAGAGAGATGCTCGGGTCACCGAAATCAACCTTTCGTTCTCCGCGGAAATCGTCCCGACTGGAAAAGTCGCGGCGGCGTCGGCAAAAAAACCATCCTTCTCCACGCCCAAATCAATGCCGACGATATCTCCCTCTAGAAGCCGTCTTTCCCCGGGAATCCCGTGAATTACAACTTCGTTGGGTGAAACACAAATTGACGCGGGAAAACCACAGTATCCTTTAAACGCGGCCCGCCCGCCTTCTTTCTCGATAAACTCCCCGGCTCGTTTATCCAACTCGCCGGTAGTAATGCCCGGTACAATTAATCCCGCAAGATACTGACGGGTTAAGCCGACGATACGGCCGGCTTCCTTCATCCTTATCAGTTTCGCCTGATGCCGCATCTATCTCTCCGCGCTTACGAAATATTTACCAAAACATCGCGCACGGCGGCAAGCGTTTTATCTAAAAAATTATCTCCGCGCAGCGTTACCATCAAACCTAATTCTTGATAATAATCCCGTAACGGCGCCGACTGCTGGTGATAAACCGAAAGTCTCGTAGCAACAACATCCGGATGGTCATCCGCTCTCCGGTAAAGACCTCCGCCGCAAACATCGCAAACGCCTTCTTTTTTCGGGAGCAAATTAACCTGATGATAGATAGCTCCGCAGTTCCCGCAAACAAGCCGACCGGTAAGACGCGCCATCAGAAACTCGTCATCCGCTTCCAAGTCAATTACCAGGAGTTTCCAATTTCTTTCTTCCAGATAAGCGGCCAGTTCTTTAGCCTGAACAATGGTCCGCGGAAAACCGTCCAGAAAAACGCAGCCTTCAGTCTTCTCCAAGCCAGCCATTACCATCCGGGTAACCAGCTGGTCGGGAACCAGGCCGCCCGAATCCATAAACTTTTTTGCCTGGTTGCCCAGGTCCGTTCCACCCTTCACGTTCTCCCTCAGGAGGTCTCCGGAAGAAATGGTCCGGCAACCGAACTCTTTTGCCAATCGGGTCGTAATGGTTCCTTTACCTACGCCGGGCGGACCAAAAAAAACGACGACTCTATTTTTTAAAACGCGTTCTTTGTTTGAATTCATCAACACCTTATCGGATACGGGCCTTCTTCAAAAATCCCTCGTAGTGACGCATTAAAAGATGCGCCTCAATCTGACGCATCGTCTCAATCAGCACCGCCACCACAATCAGCAGGCCGATTCCGCCAAAAAGACTGCTGACCAGATACGGAACCTTAAAAACGCCTACAATCAGTTGGGGAAAAAGGGCGATTATAGTCAGAAAAAGCGCGCCGGGCAAGGTAACAAAAAGCAAAATCTTTTCCAGATGTTCCGTGGTGGCACGACCGGGCCTGATACCGGCGACAAAACCGCCGTATTTACGAAGGTCGTCGGAAACTTTTTCCGGTTTAAAACTTACCGCGGCGTAAAAATAACAGAAAAAAATCGTCAGGGCCGCGTAAAGAACAATATACAACAATCCACCCCGGTCCAGCATACTGGAAAGTTTAACGGCAAAAGCGCCTTTATAAAATTTTAAAATGGTGGCCGGAAACATCAGGATGGAAACCGCGAAAATAAGCGGGATAACGCCACCCTGGTTAATCTTGACCGGAAGATAAGTATTTTGTCCGCCGTACTGCTTCCGGCCTACAACCCTGCGGGCATACTGAACCGGAACACGGCGTTCTCCCTCCAGCAAAAGAATAGTGGCACCAACTACCGCGACAATCAAAATAAGCATCAAGATGATACTTAAACCGGTAAGAGTTCCTTGTTGCGTTAACTCGATCACCTGTTTAACCGCGGTCGGATAACGGGAAATAATACCGAGACTGATAATCAAAGAAATTCCGTTACCGATGCCCTTCTCCGTAATCTGCTCCCCCAGCCACATTAAAAATATTGTACCGGCGGTCAGGGTGAGAGTGGAAATAATACGGAACGACCATCCAGGGTCAGCCACCATTTTAACCCCGCCAAAACTGGCCGGGTTTTCCAACCAGAGACTGACCATCATACCCTGGAAAAGACATAAAACCACCGTTAACTGACGGGTCAGCTGAGTGAGTCGTCGCCGTCCGTCCGCGCCGCTCTTGACCATTTGCTCCAGAGCCGGTACCATCGTAGTCAAAAGTTCCAGAACAATGGAAACGGAAATGTAGGGCATAATGCCCAACGCAAATATGGTCGCCTGGGAAAGCGCGCCACCGGAAAAAAGGTCAGCCACACCGAAAAGAGTACCCTGTGCCTGGCTAAAAAATTGAGAAAGCGCCTGGCCGTCAATACCGGGAACCGGTATATAACAACCGAATCGGTAAACAGACAGCAAACCCAGCGCAATCAGGATTTTCTTCCGGAGATCTGGAATCTTCAGGCTGTCACGGAACGGGGATAAATTTGCCATTTATACTTTCGTTTTCGGTTTCGCTGCCGGCTTTTGGACGCCAGGAGTTGCAGATTTTACTTTCGAATTCTTGGTTTCGGGTTTCGTCTTTAGCGCCGGTATGGTAATAACGATTGCCTGTCCCTTGGCTGCCGTTATCTTTTTTTCAGCCTGTTTGCTGAAAAATCCGGCCTCCACCTTCAGGGAAACTTTTAAATCGCCAGAGCCCAGAATTTTAACCGGCAACTTTTTCTTAACCAGGCCGGCTGAAAAAAGGACTTTGTAGTCCACTAAAGTGTTTTCCGGAAACCGGGAAAGGTCTTTTACGTTTATAATTTGGTACCGGTCTTTTCGCCGCGAAGTGAAACCAAGCTTGGGAATCCGGCGGATTAAGGGCATCTGCCCGCCTTCAAAACCCGGCCTTACGCCTCCACCGGTGCGCGATTTCTGTCCTTTATGCCCGCGGGTCGACGTACCGCCGTGTCCGCTGGCACCGCCCCGACCCCGTCTTTTTACCGGACGATTGCTTCCCTTCGGTCTTCCGATTTCGTTTAATTTCATGGTAGATAACCAGTCAACCCTTTCATGGCTGCTTTAGCCACATTAACCGGATTGGTACTTCCGATAATTTTTGTTACCAAGTCCTTGATTCCGGCCGCTTCGGCAACGGCACGCAAAGTCTGGCCCGCCACAATCCCCCGACCGCGTCTGGCCGGTTTCAAGAGAATTCTTACCGCTTTAAATTTTACCAGCATTTCATGAGGTATGGTGTTCCCATCCATGACAACAACAGCCATGTGCCGCAAAGCTAACCGTCTGGCTTTATCAATCGCCAGAGAAACTTCCTTCGCCTTGGCTAACCCAACGCCGACTTTACCCTTTTTATCTCCCACGATTACCAGGGCATTAAAACGCATGCGGCGTCCGCCGGCAACCGTCTTGCTGATTCGGTTAATACGCACAACCTTTTCATAAGAACCGTCGTCTCCGAATTTTTTCCGCTTAAAATTTCCGCCTCTTTTCCGTTTTTTTTCTACCATTTTTTGGACAATTCAATTGATTATGTTCTTCGTATCAGAACTTAAGTCCGGCTGCCCGGGCTGCTTCCGCAAGCGCCTTTACTTTTCCGTGGTAAAGATATCCGCCGCGGTCAAAAACAACTTCCTTGTAACCAGCTTTTAAAGCTGCCTCGGCCATCATTTTGCCTACCAATTCCGCGGCCGCCACATTCTTCCGGCTGTTTTTTTTCAAATCTCCGGCCAACGCCTTAGGCGTACTGGAAATAGTTAATATCACCTTTCCTTTTGCGTCATCGATTAAAAGAGCGTAGATATATTTTAAGCTTTTCCGTACTAGAAGCCGCGGCTTTCCGCTTCCGGGTACAAGCCGTTTAATAAACCGTAGATGCCGCATGTGACGCCGTTCTTTTTTATCCTTAATCATTTTTCTATTTTACCTTAATATTTATGGGTGCCATTTTTCGGCGCCCGCGGGTTCGGTACGTCAAAACCCATACGCGTTTATCGTTATTTGGCTCCGCCACCCGTGGCTCCGGCCGCTCCAGCGGTCTTCCCGACCTTATGCCGAACATACTCACCCTGATAACGAATACCTTTACCGCCGTAAGGTTCCGGTGGCTTTACCGCTCTTATCCTGGCGGCAAAATCACCCACCGTTTCCGGGTTAAAGCCGGAAACGGTAACCAAAATCTTTTCAACCTTTACTTTTACACCTTCGGGAATAAGAAGCGGAACCGGATGAGAAAAACCAACCTTGAGAACCAATTCCTTTCCTTTCACTTCGGCCTGATAGCCCACCCCGATCACCTCAAGCTTTTTGAGGCAGCCGTTTTTAACCGCATTCAACCGGCTGTTGATTAAAGACCGGATAAGCCCCCGAACTCCCTCCAGTTTCCGCGCCGATTTCTTGGCCAGACCCTGACCCATAACAGCACAATTAACCTTAATCTGCTCTTTATCCACCACCACCGAAAGAGTCGGTGGAATAATTACACTCAGTTTTCCCGCCGGTCCCACCAGATTCAGGCTGCCTGACTCCAGGGAAATTTTTACACCTTCGGGAACCTTAATCAGTCTCTTGCCTAATTTAGCCATAAGGGCTCTCGGATGTCTTTTTTGCTCATACTCTGCGTGACAGAACTCCGGAACGAGCCTCGCCGTGTTCTCGCTTATACATCAAAGCGAGTCTCGGCTACTCATTCCTTCGCAATGCTTGTTTTGTCACTGTCACTCCGAGAAATGTGCAAAAAAGACAATCCTCGTTTTCGTGAAAGACACAGACAACTACCAGATTATTGCTAGAAATTTGCCGCCCAGTCCTTGTTTTTTAGCTTCGTAATGCGAAACTACACCCCGGGAAGTGGAAATAATTCCCAACTTATCCCGCCCTCTAATCCGCTGATTGATTTCGGAACTGGAAAGATAAATATGGCAGCCCGGCGTGCTCATTCGTTTGACACCTTTAATCGCATGAACAGAACGGGAATCGTATTTCAATTTTACCACCAATTCTTTTCGGCCTGATTTTTCCCGGGATTCATAACCGGCCACATATCCTGCTCCGGAAAGAATCTTAAGAATCGCCTCTTTCATCCGGGAGCAAGGCACACTTATCTCCGCCTTCTTTACGCTTCCCCCGTTCTTGATGCGCACCAATAAATCTCCAATTGGGTCATTAACCATTATCCCCTCTCTTTATAGTGACTCTTGTTCCGAAAGCGACCCTATTACCAGCTGGACTTCACCACACCGGGAATCTCACCCCGGCTGGCAAGTTCGCGAAAACAGATTCGACACAAACCGAACCGGCGCAGATAACCGCGCGGCCTTCCGCAAATCAAACACCGGTTTCGATGCCGTACCGGGTATTTAGGGTGTAAATTTTTCTGCAACAACGCTTTTCTCGCCATTTATCCTTTCTCCAAGGGCAAACCCAAGGCTATCAACAACGCTTTCGCCTCTTCCTTGTTTTTAGCGTTGCAAACCAGATTTACATTCATTCCAAAAACCTTCTCTACCTTATTGTAATCCACTTCCGGAAAAACAGTCTGTTCGGCCATACCGAAATTATAGTTCCCGCCCCGATCGAAACCGGAGATAGGCAAACCCCGAAAATCTCTCACCCGCGGCAGAGCAAAAGTCACCAGGCGGTCAAAGAATTCATACATTCTTTTCCCGCGTAAGGTTACAAAAGCACCGACCAAATCGTTTTCTCGCAAATTAAAATTAGCGATTGATTTTCGGGCACGCCGGGTAACCGGTTTCTGCCCGGTAATCGCCCCAAGCGTAACCAAAATCTCCTCGACCGCCTTTTCTTCTTTATTGATCTTTCCGAGACCGACGCTAACAACCACCTTCACCAACTTGCCGACCGCCATTCGGTTCTTATGCTTAAACTCAGTCTGCAATTTCGGAACAATTTCAGCCTTGTATTTTTCAAAAAGTCGTGTCATTGTTTCCCCTGACTATTTTCAATCAGTTCACCGCACTTCTTGCAGTATCTGATTTTATTCTCGCTGATAAACTTAAATCCAACCCGCGCGTTATGATTGCATTTCAAACAAAAATAACTCAACGCGGGCAAGGCAACCGGCGCCTCTTTCTGAATTATACCGCCCTGACGGTCAACCCGACCCGGTTTAGTGTGCCGTTTAACAAAATTGACGCCTTCCACCAAAGCTTTATCTTTCTGGGGATAGACTCTCAATATCCGACCTTTTTTGCCGGAATCCTTACCCTTCATCACCTGCACAAAATCGCCCTTGCGTAATTTCATAATATTATTATTGTCATAACCCCTATAACACTTCCGGAGCCAAAGAAATGATTTTTGCGAAATTCTTGTCCCGCAATTCCCGGGCAACCGGCCCAAAAACTCTGGTACCCCGGGGATTATTGTCCGCGTCAACGATAACCGCGCTGTTATGGTCAAAGGAAAGGTACGAACCGTCCGACCGGGCAATACGATTCCGGGTACGCACCACTACCGCCCGGACTACTTCTTTCTTTTTTACGGCGCCAACGGGAAGAGCATCCTTAACCGTAGCCACAATTACATCCCCAATACCGGCCGTGCGCTTACGGGTGCCGCCCGGAATACCGAAGCACATAATCTTTTTCGCTCCGGTATTGTCGGCCACCTCCAAAATCGTTCTTAATTGAACCATATTTTATCCTTACACTCGTAACCAATCACGCCACACTTTTAAGTGCCGGCAACTACCCGGCCGCCAGTTTAATTATCGATATCAAACGCCATCTTTTATCTTTGCTTAAAGGCCGGCATTCCTCAATTATAACCCGGTCACCGGTGTGACTTTCATTTTTAGGGTCATGAAACTTATACCGGGTCCGGACTCGTATCTCTTTATGGTATAAATGGTGTCGTCTAAACCGCTCCACCACCGCAACCCGTGTTTTCTCCATCTGGTCGCCGACTACGATTCCTTCTAATTTCTTTTTCATCTTGGATTATTTAAAAACTCTATGGTTTCTGTTTCAAAAGCGTGAGTACGCGGGCAACATCTTTCCTGGTCCGGCTGACAGCCGCGTTATCCTTTGTCTGACCCAAACGCAACTGCATGCGCAGACGATAAAGATTATTTTTTAATTCACTGAGCTTTTCCCGTAATTCGAGTTCGCCCAATTTTTTTAAACCGTCAAAATCTTTTTTATTCATCGGGTTATGACACGAGTCGACAACGGAAATTTACCGGAAGCCAGACGCAGCGCTTCTTTCATGTCTTCCAATCCGGCCCCGGTCAATTCCATAATCACCCGGCCCGGCAGAATGCGTGCTGTCCACTGAAATAAATCGCCTTTCCCTTTGCCCATCCTAACTTCCGCCGGTTTCTTGGTGGTTGGCCGGTCCGGAAAAACGCGAATCCATAACTTACCTTTTCCCTTAAGGTGGTGTGTTGCGGCTACTCGAGCCGCTTCAATCTGACGTTCGGTAAAATAACCGGGTTTCAACGCCAATAAACCGCACTCACCGAAAGAAAGCTCATTCCCGGAAGTGGCTTTCCCGGTAGTCCGACCACCGTGCATATTCCTGAATTTAACGCGCTTCGGTATTAGAGCCATTGTTATATTTTAAAATTATTCAGTTAAACTTTTTCCTTAGCGTTCCCTTTATAAACCCACACCTTCACCCCGATGGTTCCGTAGGTGGTGAAAGCAGTTGCGCTGGCATAATCAATTATGGCAACAAGAGTATGCAGCGGTATCTTTCCTTGTTTGTAGGTTTCACAGCGGCTTATTTCCGCGCCCCCCAACCGACCGGATATCTTAATCTTAATCCCACCGGCTCCCTGCTGCATAGCCGTTTCAATTGTCCGCTTACAAACATACCGGAAAGAACGACCCTTTTGGCTTAATTGCGTGGCGATACTGCCGCTCACAAACGCGGCGTCGGTCGCCGAATTTTGTGTCTCCGTAACGTCAATCGTCACCTCTTTTGCGCAAATCTTACGCAATTCAGCGCTCACGGTGTTGATTTCGGCTCCTTTACGTCCAATAATTAATCCGGGCCGATTTGCCTTAATTTTAACGCGGACAATATCGACCAAACGATCAATATCCACCCGGGTTACCCCGCTATCCGGAAAACGTTTAGCCAGATACTTCCGGATCTTATAATCTTCCAGAATGGAAGGTCCGAGTCTCCGATGTTGAAACCAGTTGGACCGCCAGTTCTCAATAAAACCTAAGCGAAATGAAATTGGATTTACTTTTTGTCCCATTCGTCCGATAAAACCACTTTTAGGTGTGAGGTGCGGTGCACTACCGAAACAGCCTTCCCCATGGAAGCCGGTCGAAAACGCTTAAGACGCGGACCCTGTTCCACGACTAAACTTTTCAAGCGAAAATTCTCTTCGGGAAGTTTCCGGCTGCGAACATTAGCCAACGCGGAAACGATAGTCTTGGCAATATACGCGGCCGGTCTCTGCGGCAAATTTTTTAAAATTCCGATCGCCTCCAACGACGATTTGCCTTCAACCAAATAAAGCACTTCCCGCGTTTTCTGAGGGCTGATTCTCACGTACTTTGTTTTCGCTGTTACCGTAGCCATATTGTTAAATTACGGATAAATAATTATTTTTTAGTAATTGAGCGTTCGGTATGCATCCCGTGGTGACGGAAAGTACGCGTGGGCGAAAATTCGCCCAGCCGATGCCCAACCATGTTTTCCGTAATGTAAACCGGAATAAAAACCTTGCCGTTGTGAATAGCGATAGTCATCCCCACGAATTCCGGGCTGATCTGGCTGGAACGCCTCCAGGTTTTAATCGCTTCCTTACGTCCGCTCTTCCTCACTTTCTCAATCTTCTTTAGAAGTTTCGGGTCAATCAGTGGTCCTTTTTTTAACGAACGGCTCATTCTAACCTCGGTAAATAGTGAACAGCAAATCGTAAATGGTTATGGTTATTTACGGCGTTTGACGATTAACTTCTGAGAAAACCTTTTCCGATTCCGGGTTTTTACGCCTTCCGGCTTTCCCTGAGGGCTTACCGGCGGTCTGCCTCCGGAACTCTTTCCTTCACCGCCACCCAACGGATGGTCAATCGGATTCATCACCACTCCGCGTACTTTCGGCCGACGGCCGCGCCATCGGTTACGACCGGCTTTGCCCAGCGATTCATAACGATGTTCCGCATTGCTGATTGTTCCTAATTTAGCACGGCAATCCAGCAGGAAAAATCTTATTTCACCGGAAGGAAGTTTTACCTGGGCGTATTTATCGGTCTTGGACATCAAAACGGCAGTAGCTCCCGCCGACCGGACAATCTGAGCGCCTCTGCCCGGATTCAAATCAAGACAACAGACGTTACTTCCTTCGGGAATGGTTCTTAACGGAATCCGGTTTCCTTCCGCGGCCGGAGCTTCGGGGGTAGACGCAACCCGGCCGGAAACGCTCATTCCGGCTGTAGCCAGCACATAACGACGTTCACCGTCCGGATACTGAACCAGCGCCAAGCGCGCGCTCCGGTTGGGATCATATTCGATAGCGATAACCTTACCCGCCAACAACTTATCCTCACGAAAATCGATAATACGGTAATGGTGGCGGTGCCCGCCTCCCCGGTGACGCAATGTCAAACGACCCTGATTATTCCGTCCGCCTTTACTACGACGGCAAACCAGAAGCTTTTTTTCCGGCTCCGTTTTGGTTATTTCCGCAAAATCCGGCAAAACAGCGTGCCGCATGGTCGGTGTTACCGGCCTTCTTTTAGACAAACTCAATGCGTTCCCCTTTCTTCAAAGTAATAATAGCTTTTTTCCAATCGGGCTTTTTCCCTTCCTGCCTGCCATGCCGTCGTTTTTTACCCGTAAAATTAGAAATGTGCACCGCGATGACCTTCACCTTGTAAATTTTTTCCACCGCTTTTTTGATTTCCGGCTTATTGGCCGAAGGCAGAACCGAAAACAGGTACTTGTTCTGCGGCTGCAAAAAAGAACTGCCCTTTTCGGTGACTAACGGAAATCTTATGATGTCGGCCGTATTCATAAGTAATATCGGGTACAGTAATTATATCTGCGCTCTTTCTTTAACCTCATTCCAAATGTCCCGGGAAATTAAGAGGCAATCGGAATTTAAAATATTGTAAAAATTCAACGATTTCCAGTCGGAAAACATTACGCCGGGAATATTTCTTCCGGCCCGGCGAAAAAGTTCCGCTTCCTTAGGAAGAGAAATAAGTATTTTACCAGATAAAAAAGATTTTTGCAAAAATTGGCTGACCGTTTTCGTTTTTGCTTCGGGCATTTGAAACTCCGACAGCAAATAAATTTTTTCCGAAAGAATTTTATCCTTAAACGCTTCCTTGAGAGCCGCCCTTCTGACTTTTTCCGGTAGATTCACCCGGTAATCCCGCGGTTTGGGACCAAAAATAACGCCGCCGCCACGCCACAATGGCGAACGAATCGAACCGACCCGGGCACGACCGGTACCCTTCTGCCGCCAGGGTTTCTTGCCGCCGCCGCGAACCTCGCTCTTTGTTTTCGTGGAAGCATTTCCCTGACGCTGGTTCGCCCGATAAGCGTTAACTGCGTCGTAAAGGATTTTCTTGTTCACCCGGCCCAACGGTTCGGTTTCTACCTTTTCCGTACCGACGATTTCTCCGGACAGATTAAGAATTTTTATTTCCATAAATTTACGCGCATTTTAAGATTTCGCGATTCGTCTTTTCTTTATTTCTAAAAGCCCTTCTTCCGCGCCGGGAACTGCCCCCTTAAGCAGAAGCAGGTTCCGTTCCGTATCAACTCTCACCACTTCCAAGTTATGAACGGTAATTCTTTTGCCGCCCATCCGGCCGCCCATTCTCCGGCCCTTGGGTACGCGGTCCGGGTTACTGCCTCCGATGGAACCGGGCGCCCGGTGCGACATGGAACCGTGGGTAGCGGGGCCGCCCGCAAATCCATGGCGTTTAACAACTCCCTGAAAACCTTTTCCGATGGAAACGCCGGAAACGGAAACTTTCTCGCCGACCGTAAAAATATCAACCTTAACCTGGGAACCAACCGGAAATTTCTGAAGTTCCGGCGCATCGACTAAAAATTCCTTAAGAAAACGATACGCTTGCTCTAAACCTGATTTTTTAAAATGACCAACGATGGATTTTATCGGCCGCCGTACTTTTCCGAAACCAATCTGCAGGGCAAGATAACCTTCCTTTTCCGGCTGCTTCTGCTGCACCACCGGACAAGGACCGGCCTGGATTACCGTTACCGGAACCGGAGCCCCCGCTTCGGTGAAAACACGGGTCATGCCAATTTTTACACCTAAAATTCCAAGGGCCATAAGGATAATTAAGTAGCGCTAAGGTTAAACAAAAAACACTGATTTTATCAAAACATTTAAGGGAACGCAGATACAGCGGGACAATGATTAGAAGCAGTTCTTTTAAGTAAAAATGCTTACCGGCAATAATCTGCGAAAATCAGCGTCCAAATTCTGTACCGTTTGTATTACATAAATAAAAATTATACCATAGATTTTATTTCTACGTCAACCCCGGCCGGAAGCGTCAATTTGGTAAGCGCGTCCACGATTTTCCCCGTCGGATTAATGATATCAATCAAACGGCGATGAATGCGAATCTCAAACTGTTCCCGACTTTTTTTGTGCACAAAAGGGGACCGCAATACCGTATATTTCTCTTTTCTCGTCGGCAAAGGAATCGGCCCGGCAAGATTTTCGCCCGTCCGCTTGCTGATTTCAATTATTTCAGTCACCGACTGATCCAGCAGGCGATGGTCGTAAGACCGCAACTTAATCCTTAACTTTGTACCCATAATTCACTCTCCTGTCATCGGTTATTTTTTAACATACAACAATTACTAATTACTCCAAAACTTCCGTTACCGCGCCCGCTCCGACGGTGTGACCGCCTTCCCGGATAGCGAAGCGCTGCCCCTTCTCCATCGCGATGGGGGCAATCAGTTTTACCTCAAGTTTGGCGTTATCCCCGGGTATGATCATCTCCACTCCCTGTGAAAGGGTGATGGAACCGGTGACATCGGTGGTCCGGAAAAAGAACTGGGGGCGGTAGTTGGTAAAGAACGGGGTGTGACGGCCGCCCTCGTCTTTGGAAAGAACGTACACCTGGGCGTTGAAGCGGGTATGGGGCGTGATGGAACCGGGGGCGGCCACTACCTGGCCGCGGCGGACTTCATCCTTCTCCACTCCGCGCAGGAGCGCTCCGGCGTTGTCGCCGGCCACGG
>JBAZEZ010000002.1:0-138103 GCA_041653615.1 Candidatus Ratteibacteria bacterium | reverse complement strand
AGGAAAGACCGCACAGTTCTCTGGGGAATTTAACACCCCGGGAATTTGCCCAGAAAGCGGAAATTTTGGCCGGCGGGGAGTGCTTTGCACTCTAAATAAGGTGGTCCTAAAGACGGGGTAAGGTCACACCGTGCTAAAACATAGCAAATCAGGGAATGGTAGAATGCGTCTGGAAGGTTATTCTTACAGGATAGCGAATCCGGTGAGTTTGATTTTAACCCGAGATATTTTTTAGTATAATTTCCCGCAACACTTTGCGTATCAACGGATTTCGCATTTCTGGAAAAATTTACTGCTTAGCCGATAAACCTCGAAATTTAGCTTAATTTCCGTCAAACTTATGTCACACATCAATAAAAAACGATTATCCAACCATGTTGGTTTAAAACGCGGAAATCATTGCGGGACAATGAGTTACGATGGTGCCGGAGGAGGGAGTTGAACCCTCATGAGGTTGCCCTCACCGGATTTTGAGTCCGGCGCGTCTGCCATTCCACCACTCCGGCCGAGCCAATATCTTACTCGAAATTCACCGAAAGCGTCAAATTACCTTTATTTTTTGCGGTTCTCCACTTATTTTTAAAAATACTAATAGGTGCTATCCGGCGGACCGGACCGGCGAAATTCAGCAGGTTTTTTCCAGGCGTTTGATTTCGTTGACCCGGCGCAGGTGACGGCCGCCGGCAAACGGCGTGTTCAAAAAAGTTAGCACTATTTCCCAGGCAAGGTCCGGTCCCAGGATTCGACCGCCCAGGCAGAGAACGTTAGCATTATTATGGCTGCGGGTTAGTTTTACGGAAAAAAGGTCGTTGCAGGGTACGGCGCGAATTCCTCTTACCTTATTAGCCATGATAGCCATCCCCAGGCCTGTTCCGCAAAAAAGGATGGCGCAATCAGCTTTTTTTGCGATAACCGCTTTGGCGCCGGCCAGACCGAATTCCGGATAATCCACTCTTTTTTCGGAGTCGGTGCCGAAATCCAAGATTTCATAACCTTCCTTAATTAATTTTTCCTTAATTTCAACCTTGAGGTTAAATCCGGCGTGGTCGCTGGCAATTGCAATCTTCATAATACCTCCCCCATTTTGTTAGCGTGGCTGAAAGCCTTGCACTACGAAAGGCCAAGACAAAGAGCCAACCAAGGTTGGCAACTACGTTCTAATGATTGTCGGTTCCGGGCCGGTGAAATCATATACAACCGAAGCTTTGCCCGGAATTTTGCCGCCGTTGACAACCAGGTCTACTTCTGAAACAATTTTTTTCGATATTCCAGAAATGCGGCCGGCCGGTTCTTCTCCGGAGAAATTGGCGCTGGTCCCGACGATAGCCTGCCCGGTCCTGCGGATTGCTTCCCTTAAGAAGGGGTGGTTTGGAATGCGTAAGGCAACCTTGCCTTTTTGGCAGACCCCGGGCGGTAATTTTTTCCTGGCATTTAAGACCAGAGTGGTCGCGCCGGGCCAGAAGTTGGCTGCCGCTTCCCGGGCGGTTGGTGAAAAATGAGCCAGAGACAGGGCTTCATTCAGGTCTGCTATTAAAAGAGGCAGGGGCTTGTCCGGCCGTCGGTTTTTGATTTTAAATATTTTCCGGACTGCTTTTTCGTCAAGAATGCATCCCAAACCGTAAACAGTATCGGTGGGGAAGATGGCCACTTTTCCGGACAGAAAGGCCCGAGCCAGTTTTTCGGCGGCACCTTGGCTTGTTGCTTTTAAGGTCGGCACGCTTTAATTATAATTTTTTTCGATGCTTTTTGACAAGTTGAGCGGTTTTCGGGTAAAATTTAGAAACTATATTACATTAATTTTTGATTTACATAACCACTAAAATACGGAGATTAAAAATGGAAAGATGCTGGTATCTGATTGATGCGGAAGGCAAGGTTTTGGGAAGGATAGCAACCAGAATTGCTACTTTGTTGATGGGAAAAGGGAAGCCGGAATATCGTCCCAACATGGATTGCGGTGATTTTGTAGTGGTGATTAACGCGGAAAAGGTAAAAGTAACCGGGAATAAGATGGAGGATAAACTTTACCGCAAACACACCGGTTATCTCGGCGGACTTAAAGAGATTAAACTGAAGAATTTATTGGCGAAGAAACCGGAAAGGGTTATCGAATTCGCGGTTAAGGGGATGCTGCCCAAAAATCGGCTGGCCGAAAATCTTTTTAAGAAATTAAAAGTTTATTCCGGTTCCGACCATCCTTACGCATCCCAGAACCCAACGGTGTTAACATAGGGAAGAAGATATCAATGGCTAAAATGGCTAAAATTTATATCATTGACGTAACCAACCGGGATGGAGTTCAGACGTCGCGTCTGGCTCTAGCGAAACTCCAAAAAACGCTCATCAACATTTTTCTGAATAAGATGGGTATTTTTCAGAGTGAAATGGGTTTTCCGATTACCCGACATGAGATAAATTATCTGAAAGCAAACCTTTCTTTGGTTAAAAAAGGAGTTTTGTCTCCGATGATTATTTCCGGCTGGATGCGCGCCGTTAAAAAGGACGTGGAAGAAGCTCTGAAAAACGTTCCGATTGAAAACATTAATATTTCCATTTCCACGTCTGACCAGATGATTCAGGGAAAGTTTATGGGTAGGGTTACGCGTCAGGATATTATCAAGTCGATGGTGGAGGCTTTGAAAACCGCCAAATCAGGAGGTATAAAAACGATTGGCGTAAACGCTGAGGATGCTTCCCGAACGGACCTTGATTACCTAGTTGATTTTGCCAACGCGGCTAAAGAAAATGGCGCAAACCGTCTTCGTTACTGCGATACGATGGGTTACGACAGTCCCTTTAGTATTTATGACCGAATTACCTACATTGCCGAAAAGACGAAAATTCCCATCGAACTTCATTGTCACAATGATTTAGGCTTGGGGGTTGCGGCCAGCATTGCCGGCGCGAAAGCCGCGGTCGATGCCGGCGTCGACGCCTACATCAATACGACCATTAACGGAATGGGGGAACGCTGCGGGAACGCCGATTTGGTTTCGGTAATTCTGGCTCTCAAAAAAGCCTCCGGTTTTTCCGACAAATATCAATTAGACGAAGCCATTGATTTAAAAATGGCCTGGAAACTGACAAAGTACGCTTCGTATGCTTTTGGAATTCCCGTCCCGATTAACCAGGTGGGAGTCGGCGCTAATGCTTTTGCCCATGAATCCGGTATTCACGTTGACGGTGCGCTTAAAGACTACCGTAACTATGAGTTGTACCATTACGAAGAACTGGGTCGGGGCGAGCCGGAAGTAATTGAAACCGGCCGGATGATTACCGTTGGCGAATACAGCGGAATTAAAGGCTTTCGCAATGTTTACGGAAAGATGGAGATTGAGTTCAAGGACGAGGAAGAAGCCAGGCGTATTTTAGACCTGGTCCGCTACGCCAACATCCACACACAGAAACCTCTGGTGGAAGACGAACTGAAGTTTATTGCCGCTCATCCGGAAGAGGCGACTTTGCTGATGACGATGTCCCCGTAACGGTTCGTCATTCAAAAAATCATGGGACAAACAATTGCGGAAAAAATATTAAGCGCTAAAAGCGGACGGAAGGTGTTTGCCGGCGAACTCTGCCTGGCGGAAGTGGATTTTGCTTTTGCGCAGGATGGTACCGCGCCTCTGGCGATTGAAGCGTTTCAAAAGATGTCCGGTAAAGGGGTGTCCAGTCCGGACCGGACCGCTTTTTTTATCGACCACAGCGCGCCCAGTCCGAACCTGGGTGTTTCCAACCTGCATCAGATGATGCGGCGTTTTGCCACGGAAAAGGGCATCCGGTTTTACGAGGGCGGAAACGGTGTTTGCCATATTTTGGTTTCGGAGGAAGGTTTCGTAAAATGTGGTGGGTTGATTGTCGGCGCCGACAGCCATACGCCGACCAGCGGCGCCCTTAACGCATTTGCCACCGGAGTTGGTTCCACTGATTTGGCCGCAACAATTATCAGCGGTAAGTTATGGTTTAAGGTGCCGGAGACTATTTGCATCAAACTTTCCGGCAGACTGCCGGAAGGAACTTACGCCAAAGATGTGGCGCTTTTTTTAATTAAAAGTCTTACAGCCGGCGGTGGTAACTATAAAAGCCTGGAACCAACCGGCCCGGTTGTGGATGAACTTTCCATAGACGGTCGTTTTACGATTGCCAACCTGGCGATGGAAGCCGGCGCTAAAGCGTGTATTTTTGAGGCCGATAAAAAGACCTTTCAGTGGTTGGGCGCTCACGGTGTTTCCCAAGATGAATGTCGGCCGGTCTTCTCTGACTCGGATTCGGAGTTTACTGAGATTTCCCTTGACCTTTCGAAATTGTCTCCCCAAATTGCGGTTCCACATAAAGTTGACAACGTTTGCCCGGTTGGGGAGAAGGCGGGTATAAAAATTAACCAGGCTTTTATCGGTACGTGTACCAACGGCCGACTGGAAGATTTGCGGATAGCCGACCGGGTTATCGGAAACCGGAAGGTTAATCCGGCCTGCCGGTTGATTGTTGCGCCGGGTAGTCGGCGAATTTTGCTTGAGGCGATAGCGGAGGGTATAATCCCGCGTTTGGTGGCCGCGGGCGCCATATTGGTTGCACCCGGTTGCGGACCCTGCGTGGGGACCCACAACGGTGTTCCGGCTGACGGAGAGGTTGTTGTTTCCACCGCCAACCGCAATTTCTTGGGGCGGATGGGCAACCCTAAAGCGGAAATCTACCTGGCTTCACCGGCTACGGTTGCCGCCAGCGCAGTGGCCGGTGAGATAATTGAAGCTTAAAAAAAACGGTATGCTAATCTTATGAACGGTTCCCAAATTCTAATTGAGTCTTTAAAAAAAGAAGGGGTAAAACACCTTTTCGGAATACCCGGTGGAATGATTATCCATTTTTTTGATGAACTTTATCAGCAGAAGGATATAGAATTAATTCTCACCAGACACGAACAGGCGGCCGCCCACATGGCTGATGGTTATGCGCGGGCGACCGGTAAGGTCGGGGTCTGCGTGGCAACCAGCGGACCCGGCGCCACCAACCTGGTTACCGGACTTGCCACCGCCTACATGGATTCTATTCCGATGGTTGCGATTACCGGTCAGGTTGCCACCCATCTTATCGGCAACGATGCATTTCAGGAAGCCGACATTACCGGCATCACCAGACCGGTTACCAAAAATAATTATCTGGTGAAAGATGTGCGCGAATTGGCTAAAACCATAAAGGAAGCGTTTTACGTAGCTGCTTCCGGTCGGCCGGGTCCGGTTTTAATCGATCTTCCCACCGACGTTCAAAGAGCGGAGACAGAATTTGTTTATCCGCATAAAGTAGAGCTGAAAACTTACCGGCCCAGGACGGAAGGGCACGCGCTGCAGATTAAAAAGGCGGCGGAACTTATTTTGTCCGCGAAACGGCCGATAATTTATGCCGGGGGCGGTGTGATTCTCGGTAAAGCCAGCCAGGAACTGACTGAATTCGCGCGCAAGACCGGGATACCCGTAGTTCTTACCCTGATGGGTCTGGGTTCTTTTCCGGCCGACGACCCGCTTTTTGCCGGTATGCCGGGAATGCACGGGCCAAAATACGCGAATTACAGCGTTTTAGAATCGGATTTGGTCATAGCTGTCGGCGCCCGTTTTGATGACCGGGTGACCGGAAAACTGGAATCATTCAAGGCAAACACCAAGTTTATTCATATTGATATTGACCCTTCTTCCATCGGAAAAATAGTTCCGGCCGACGTGCCGATTGTCGGTGACGTTAAGAAGGTTTTAAAAGAATTAATACCTTTGGTTTCTTCGGTAAATTGTCGCGAATGGCAGGCTAAGATAGCGGATTGGAAGAATAAGTATCCGCTTACCTATCGGAAAGACGACGGGAAACTGAGACCTCAGTTTATTATTGAAGAGATTAATCGTATTACCGAAGGCAAAGCGTTGATTGCCACCGAGGTGGGCCAGCACCAGATGTGGGTTGCTCAATTTTACCGTTTTAATCATCCCAATTCCCTTCTCTCTTCCGGCGGTTTAGGGACGATGGGTTTTGGTTTTCCGGCTGCCATCGGAGCAAAGTTCGGGTGTCCGGACCGCGTCGTTTTTGATATTTCCGGAGACGGCAGTTTTCAAATGAATATTCAGGAATTGACTACTGCGGTAATTAACCGTATTCCGGTTAAGATAGCAATCCTTAATAATTGCTATCTGGGTATGGTGCGGCAATGGCAGGAACTTTTTTACGGCAAGCGTTATTCCGGGACCCACCTTGGCTCCTGTCCTGATTTTGCCCGGATTGCCGAGGCGTTTGGTGCCAAGGGCCGCCGGATAACACGCCCGGAAGAGGTTGAACCGGTGCTGAAAGAATCCTTAAAGGAAACAGAGGTTCCGTTCGTAATGGATTTTCGGATTGAGCAGGAAGAGAACGTTTTTCCAATGGTTCCGGCCGGCGCCTCTTTAGACGAAATGATTAGTGGCTTGGCTTAAAACAATGAAAGAACATATTATCAGTTTAACGGTTGAAGACCGTTTCGGCATGCTGGCCAGGATTTCCGGTCTTTTTTCGGCGCGCGGCTACAATATCAACAGCCTGGTTGTGGCAACGACCGAGGACCCTTCGGTAAGCCGTTTGGTACTTACGGTTTCCGGAGACCAGCCCATCATCGAACAGATAATGAAGCAGTTGAACAAATTAATCGGTGTAATTAAAACCGTTGATTTGAACGAGGGCAAATACCTGGAGCGGGAACTGCTTTTGGTTAAGGTGGACAATAACACCCAGAAACGTTCTGAAATCCTGAAACTGGTGGAACTTTATCGGGGCATGGTAATTGATGTTACGTCAAAATACCTGATGGTGGAGGCGATGGGCGAAAGCCACCAGATTGATGGGCTCTTGGTTGCGCTGCGCCCTTATGGTTTGAAAGAAGTTGTTCGTACCGGCAAGGTGGCAATCGGCAGAGAATAGGGACAGTAGGACAGGCGTCCGCCTACGCCAATAACTGGTTTCGGCGGATACAATCTCGCCTGTCGGAATATAAAAACGGAGGAACAGAAGATGGCCAAGATTTACTATGATAAGGATGCTGATTTGAAAGACCTGAAAGGCAAGAAGGTGGCGATTGTCGGTTACGGAATTCAGGGTAGAGCCCACAGCCTTAATTTGCGTGATTCCAAAATAGAAGTTGTGGTCGCGGAACTGCCCGGTACACCTAACCACGCTAAGGCCGTGGAAGACGGTTTCAAGCCGGTTTCCGCCCGGGAAGCCACGGAAGCCGCCGACATTGTTATGATGTTGGTACAGGACAACTTTCAGCCGCAGGTTTACCACTCTGATGTTTTGCCGGCGCTTAAAAAAGGAAAGACGCTGGGTTTTGCCCACGGGTTCTCCATCGTTTTCCATCAGATTGTTCCGCCCAAAGAAATTGATGTGATAATGGTTGCGCCCAAAGGTCCCGGCAGTTTGGTACGCGATATGTTTGTTCAGGGCAAGGGTGTTCCCTGTTTGGTGGCGGTGGAGCAGGAATACACCGGCAACGCGCTTAAAGTTGCCTTGGCGTATATCAAGGCTCTCGGCGGAAGTAAAGCCGGTATCATTGAGACCACTTTCAAGGAAGAGACCGAAACCGACCTTTTCGGAGAACAGGCGGTACTGTGCGGAGGTGTGTCCGCGTTGATTAAGGCCGGTTTTGAAACGTTGGTTGAGGCGGGATATCAACCGGAAATCGCCTATTACGAGACTTGCCACGAGTTAAAATTAATTGTTGACATGATTAACGATAAGGGTATTACCGGTATGCGTAAAGGAGTAAGTGACACTGCCGAATATGGTGACTTAACGCGCGGTCCGAGGGTTATTGATAGTCGGGTGAAGGATGAGATGCGCAAGATTCTGACCGAGATTCAAAACGGCGAGTTTGCCCGGGAATGGATTTTGGAGAATAAAGTGGGACGGCCGGTTTATCATGCCTTGAACCAGCAAGACGAAGTCCATCCGTTGGAGATTGTCGGCAAGAAACTCCGCGGCATGATGGTTTGGCTGAAAAAATAGAATGTGTTTGTTTTTTGCCGTAACAATTCCGCCGGAAGTTACCGGCGGAATTGTTACGGAGAGCAAGAAAATATCAGCGCCTTCCCTGTGCTGGGTTGCTCCGGATAACCTGCATTTTACCCTGCGATTTTTAGGTGAAACAGATAAGGGAAGGGTGGCGGAATTGATTTCAGCCGGTCAGGAAACCGCCGAGAAGCATCATTCGTTTTTGCTCGCCATCGCCGGCGCCGGTTTCTTTCCGGACGAGGAAAGGCCTAGGATATTCTGGGCTGGGGTTGGCGAGGGTGAAAAGAAAATTATTTTCCTGGCCAATAACTTATCCGCAACGTTGAACAAAATCGGGTTTCTTCCCGAAGAGCGTCCTTTCCTGCCTCATCTTACCGTAGCTCGAATTAAGGTAGGAGCGGGTTTTGGTTCTATCCCATATCAAAAATTAGAGTCCTGGAAAACCAGGAATTTTAATTTTTTTTCGGTAAATGAATTTTACTTGATGGAATCATTGCTTTTGTCAACCGGCGTAGTTTATAAAAAGGTCCATTCTTTTTCACTGGAGGTGTTAGATGGAAAATAAGGCTAAAGTCGGATTGACGGAAGCGATTAAGGATATTGAAAAGGAGTTTGGTAAAGGCGCGATCATGCGCCTGGGTGATCGCGTCCACGAAAAGGTTGATGCCATTCCGACCGGTTCCCTCGCACTTGATTATGCGCTGGGCGTCGGCGGAATCCCGCGGGGCAGGGTTACAGAAATTTTCGGTCCGGAATCTTCCGGAAAAACCACCTTGTCTTTGCATATTATCGCCGAAGCCCAGAAATTAGGCGGCCAGGTCGCGTTTATAGACGCGGAACACGCCCTTGACCCGGAATATGCCCGGAAAATAGGCGTTAATATTGACGATTTGCTTCTTTCCCAGCCGGATTCCGGAGAACAGGCCCTGGAGATTGCCGACCGGCTTATTAAAAGCAACGCCATTGATGTAATTGTGGTTGATTCCGTGGCCGCGCTTGTGCCCCGGGCCGAACTGGAAGGCGCGATGGGTGACAGCGTGATGGGCTTGCAGGCGCGGCTTATGAGCCAGGCGCTGCGCAAAATGACCGGCATCATTAACCGCAGCAAAACCGCGGTTCTTTTTATAAACCAGTTACGCGAGAAGATAGGCGTTTTTTTCGGCAACCCCGAAACCACTCCCGGAGGCCGCGCCCTTAAGTTTTACACCAGTGTCCGTCTTGACATCCGGCGCATCGGTTCCATTGAGGGTGAAAAGAACGCCAAAGGCGACAAGAACATCGTTGGTAACCATGTGCGGGTTAAAGTAGTCAAAAATAAAGTAGCTCCTCCTTTTCGGGAAGCGCTGTTTGATATCTATTATAACCAGGGAATATCCAAAGAAGGTTCGATTCTCGATATAGGCGTGGACCAGAAGATTTTGGAAAAGAAGGGTAATTCTTTTTATTACGGAAGCCAGAACATCGGTCCGGGCCGGGAACAGGCGCGGATTTACCTTAAAGAACACACGGAAGTAAGGGATAAGATTGAGGCGGAATTGCGGGCCAAAATAAACCCTTAAGTAACTTTTTGCATCTAATATTGTAAAGTCATCAAACTGGATAGCGGCGAAGTCTGGCCGGCGCGAAATACGCTCGTAATGAAGTTTGATATCGGAGGAGGCGGTATGGAACGCAAGGCAATTGCTTGGAAGATTACCGTAACGGTTCTTTTTATCTTGACGGCCGGTTTTTCTTTCTGGGGAGGTAAGGCGTTGGCGGACAAACAGTCCGGAAATGCCGCGGCGCCCCTCACCCTTAGTCCGGAGGTTACTTCTTTTGAACAGGCGTCTATCCGCGTGGCTGAAATGTTGAAGCCGGCCGTAGTCACCATTCGCACCACCCAAAAAGTGGTAGGGTCGGGGAATCAGTTCGGGGATTTATTCAACGACCCGTTTTTCCGGAGATTTTTCGGCGATGCGCAGCCGCAGCAGCCAAAGGAATATTTGTTACCGGCCCTGGGCAGCGGCGTTATTGTTTCGTCCGATGGTTATATTCTTACCAACAATCACGTGATTAAGAATTCTACCGAAGTTAAAATTAAAATTATGGATGGCCGTGAGTTTAACGCCAAGATAGTCGGTAAGGACGAAAAGACCGACCTTGCTCTGGCAAAAATTAACGCGGAAAACCTGCCTTATGCCGTCTTCGGTGATTCGGCGCAGATGAAGGCGGGTCAGTGGGTAATGGCAATCGGGAATCCGTTCGGTCTTGAAGGTTCGGTTTCCGTCGGAGTGGTCAGCGCAACCGGCAAGCATCTGGGTCTCAACCCGATTGAGAGTTTTATCCAGACGGACGCTTCGATTAACCAGGGAAACAGCGGCGGACCGCTGGTAAACCTGAAGGGCGAGGTGATTGGAATCAACACTGCTATTGTTGCCAGCGGGCAGGGAATTGGTTTTGCCATTCCCTCCAATATGGCTCAAAGCGTTTTTGAGCAAATAAGAACTTCCGGCAAAGTTGTGCGCGGTTATCTGGGAATTTCAATGCAGCCGATTGCCCCTGAGATGGCGCAGGAGATGGGTTTAAAACAGACCAGCGGAATTTTGATTACCAACGTCAACCCAGGCACGCCGGCGGAAAAATCAAACTTGAAGCCGGGTGATGTAATCGTAAACGTCAATAACGTTCCGGTCAAGGGTACCGATGATATTCAAAATAGAATCGGCAGCTCCAAACCCGGCGATACGGTTGTACTCCAAGTAATCCGCAACGGAAAATTGCTGGCGCCGATATCTGTTCGTTTGGCGGAACAGCCGGCGCAGATGAGTGCGGATGCGCCCCGGCCGGGAGCGGTTCAGCCCGCGGAGGAGAAATCATGGCGCGGCATGAAGCTTGCGGATATTAACCCTGATATTGCAAAGGAACTGGGGCTTTCGGTCGCTTACGGGGTGGTGATCGTGGATGTATCCGCTTCCAGCCCGGCGGCCGGAAAACTGTCTCCGCAAAGCGTGATTTTAGAGGTAAACCGGCAAGTGGTTAACAATCTTTCGGACTTTTTCCGGGTTATTAAAGTAATTCCGGATTCCAAGCCGGCGCTGGTACGGGTGTATGCGGGCGGTAATTACGAATATCTGGTTATCCCCGGTAAATAAGAATTAAAAGAGCCAACCAAGGTTGGCGACTACAAATAATACCAGAGATATTGTATTTGCCGAGCTTGCTCGGCGCCGTTAACTACAAAAAAATCTTCCGCAGGAGATGTTTAGCTTTAAAGAGTCGTGATTTCACTGTTCCTTCATTAATTTTTAACATCTCGGCGATTTCATGGTAGGATAATTCTTCCAGGTAGCGCAGGACGATAACTTCCTGGAATAAAGCGGGTAATCTGGCGATAGATCTTTGTATTTTTTCGTTTTTTTCCGTTTTCGCGAACGATTCGGCTGCCGATGGTAAGCCGTGATAAATAATTTTTATACCTTCACTAAAAGAAACTGTTATCTTCCGCTTTTTCCTTAATCTTTTATGGTGGAGATTAAGCAGGATGCGGTAGGCATAGGTATAAATTCCGCTTTTTCCTTTAAACTTCGGTAGACTCCGGTAAAGTTCCAGGAAAGTTTCCTGTAGAAGGTCTTTGGCCTCTTCCCGTTCTCTGCAGAGGAAAAGGGCAACGCGGTAAAGCCGGGTTTCCAGAGCGGTAATAATCCGGCTGAATGCTTCTAAATCCCTATTTTTTGCCTCGGCAATAAACAAATTTTCATCAATCATGATACCCCGTTACATCTTATCAATAAGAATTGCGTTTGTCAATTACGCTGGTTTTAAAGTATAATATACCATAAAATGGGGATGAGAATAGTCAGTACCGGGTCATACCTGCCTCAAAAAGTTTTAACTAACGCGGACCTGGAAAAGATGGTTGAAACTTCCGATGAGTGGATTCGCACCCGGACCGGTGTTTCCGAAAGAAGGATAGCGGCGCCGACAGAGGCTGCGTCCGATTTGGGAATACGCGCCGGCCGTTTGGCGCTGGAACGGGCTAATTTTTTACCCGAAAAACTTGACGCGGTAATTACCGCAACTATCACCGGCGATTATCATTTTCCGTCAACCGCCTGTATCATTCAGAAAGGGCTGGGTGCCGGCAACGCGTTCGCTTTTGATTTATCCGCTGCCTGTTCCGGTTTTCTTTACGGTTTGGCTTGCGGCCGCGGGTTGATTCTTTCCGGTCAGTGTCGGAACATTTTGTTAGTTGCCGCGGAGACTATGAGCCGGGTAACCGATTATACTGACCGCGGTACCTGCGTTCTGCTGGGTGATGGGGCCGGAGCCGTTCTTCTGGCGGCCGACGAAAAAGACGCCGTTCTAGGCAGTTACCTGGCGTCTGACGGCAGCTATACTGACCTTCTTTTTATGCCGGCCGGAGGCGGACGTTATCCAGCAAGCCACGAGACGGTGGAAAAGCGTCTTCATTTCATGAAGATGGAAGGTCAGGCGCTTTTTAAAGTGGCGGTGCAATCAATGAGCGAGGCGGCCCGCAAGGCGCTGGAACGGGCAAACGTAAGCTCGGAGGAAATTTCCCTGGTTATTCCGCACCAGGCAAATCTGCGCATTATTCAGGCGGTAGTCAAGAACCTTTCCTTGCCGATGGAAAAGGTTTTTCTGAACATTCAAAATTACGGAAATATGTCGGCGGCTTCGGTGGCAGTTGGTTTGGATGAAGCGGTTACCGGCGGGCAGGTAAAGGCCAGTGACCTGGTGCTTCTTTTCGCTTTCGGCGCCGGTCTGACCTGGGCAGCTACCGTAATAAGGTTATAACCATTTGACAATGACAGAGTTCGAAGATACAATAAAGAAAACGTACGTAAATGGATTCCCGATCATTACCGGCGGGAACGGTATAAAAAGATGAAATATTTAAAATTACTTTTGATTTCAACCTTTCTGTTCCTTCTGCCGGTTTTGCTTTATGCCCAACAGGAGTACATCGTCGCTAAAGGGGAAAGCCTTTACCGTATCGCTAAAAATCATAATATTTCTATTTCGGATTTAAAACGGCTTAATAACCTTTCCGGCAACCTTATTAATACGGGCCAGAAACTGATAGTCAGCAGTACGGAAGACGAAGAGAGTAAAGCATCTGAGGTCGGTTCGGTTTACAGCACCAAAAAGACATATCACCGGATTCATAACGGGGATACCTTATCCAAGGTTGCCCGTAAGTATGGAATTACGCTTACGGAACTGAAACGCCTCAATCAGAATGTTTCGGATAATCGGCTTAAGATTAATAGCCGACTCCTGGTTAAGGTTGACCGGGTTCGCGTGCCCGAGGTAACAGAGCCCAGGTTGGAAGTTGCCAATAATGTACCGGATGAAGGTACGAAATCCAGGTTGCCCAAAGGAATTTCAGTGGAAGGCGTTGCGGCGGAACTTCTGGACCGGGCGTTCTCCTTCTTGGATGTACCGTACCGTCTGGGTGGATTCAGCAATTTAGGAATTGACTGTTCCGGTTTGGTTAAGAAGGCTTTTGGTGCCGTCGGAGTCGATCTTCCCCGGACAGCCCGGACCCAGTTTTTGGAAGGCACACCGGTTCCCATCGCGGAGGTTTCACCCGGTGATTTGCTCTTTTTTGCCAAGACGAAGACCAGTCGGTCTGTGTCACACGTGGCCATCTATTTGGGCAACGGTTTGATTCTGCACGCCAGCCGCGCCGCCCATCGTGTAATCGTTGACAGTTTCGAGTCGTCTTCCTACCTGAAAAGCCGCTGTCTAGGCGCCCGCCGTATCTTAACCGATTCCAAAAATTAGTAAATTGTGAATTATTTAGCAGTTACCATTCGCTGTTTACCATTTACCGTTCACGGCTTTTATTATGATTGATTACGTTGACATTTTTGTTTTTTCCGGCAAGGGTGGCGACGGGGCGGTGGCGTTCCGTCGCGAAAAATATGTTCCCCGCGGCGGACCTTCCGGCGGCGACGGCGGCGACGGTGGTTCGGTTATTATCCGGAGTGATGCTTCCGTGAACACCCTGATTGATTTTCGTTACCGGCACCATTTTCGTGCCCAGCCCGGGGGAAACGGACAGAAGAGTCAAAGAACAGGTTCGGATGGTGAGAACCTTGTAATAATGGTTCCGCCGGGAACGGTGGTTAAGAATCAAGACGGTACCATCATTGCCGACCTGAAGAAACCGGGGCAGGAAGTTATCGTGGCAAAGGGAGGTAAAGGGGGTTTTGGAAACGACCATTTTTCCACCGCAACCATGCAAACTCCCAGGTTTGCCAAAAAGGGAACCCCCAGCGAAGAAGCGCATCTTGTTTTGGAACTTAAGTTGATTGCCGACGCCGGACTGGTTGGCTATCCCAACAGCGGAAAATCAACGCTGCTTTCCGTAATTTCCCGAAGTAAACCCAAAATTGCGCCTTATCCTTTTACCACCCTGGAGCCATGCCTGGGCCTGGTGCTTCTGGAAGACGGTTATAGTTTTACGGCGGCGGATATCCCGGGGCTGATTGAGGGCGCTCACAAAGGAAAAGGTTTGGGTGACCGTTTTCTGCGCCATATTGAAAGAACCCGGGTAATCTTACATCTGGTTGACCTTTCCGAATCGGACCCGGTTGGAAGGTATTGGAAAATTCGCGAAGAATTGGTGGGGTATGGTTGTGGTTTGGCTGAGAAACCGGAAATTATTGTTGCCAATAAAATTGATTTGCCGGAAACAAAAGAAAAGCTAACCGTTTTCCAGAAAGAGATGGGGAGACTCGGCAAGCAGGTATTTCCGATTTCGGCTATGCTTCGTAACGGTTTAAAACCGCTGCTTTACGCCACTGCTGAAATCCTGCGCAAATAAAAACTTAACAGGACGCAGATGTACGCAGAAACTACGGGATAAAAATTAATGATTAAAGATAATTTCAAGGTACTTCTTTAGAGCAATCTTTAATCTGTATCTGCGGTAATCTGCGTCCAAAAAAGTTACGTTTTTCCCAGCCCGAATGCTTTATGCAGGCTGCGGACCGCTTCCTGATGTTCCTTTTTGTGGATAACGCAGGATATCTTAATCTCCGATGTGCTGATCATTTCAATATTGATTCCCGCCTGACTTAAGACCGAAAACATCTTGGCGGCTACGCCCGGGTGACTCTGCATTCCGATGCCGATGATGGAGATTTTGGCGATGTTATGGTCGCTGGTGGTTTCCGCTCCGATCTCGTTCGCGATTTCCCGGATAATTTTCCGGGCGGTTTCCAAGTCTCCCGAGGGGACGGTAAAAGAGAGGTCGGTTTTCCCCTTCTTGCTTACGTTTTGAATAATCATATCTACGTTAATTTTTTGTTCGGCTACCGCGGTAAATATGCGGGCCGCTATCCCGGGCCGGTCCGGTACGCCGAAGATGGATAATTTGGCTTCCTGGTCGGTTCCGGTGACTGCTGAAATTAACGGTTCTTCCAGGCTGTTTTTTGTTCTTTTTTTCGTTTTCTCCGTAATCATCGTTCCCTTCCCTTCCTGAAAAGTTGATTTTACCAGAATAGGTACTTTATGTTTCTGCCCGAACTCAACCGCCCGTGCCTGCATTACGGCCGCTCCCGCGGAAGCCATCTCCAGCGCTTCCTCGTAGGAAATGAGCGGGATGAGACGGCTCTTCGGTTCTATCCTCGGGTCGGCGGTAAATATTCCGGGTACGTCGGTATATATTTCGCAGGCAGCGGCTCCTAGACTTTTAGCCAGGGCAACCGCGGAGAGGTCGCTGCCGCCTCTTCCCAGGGTGGTTGTCCGGTCCTCCTCGGTTACACCTTGAAAGCCGGTTACCACCGCAACTATATTTTTTTCCAGGGCTTCCTTTATCCGGGAAGTTTTTAAAAATCTGATTCGCGCTTTAGTGTGGGTGGTATCGGTTATGATGCCTGCTTCCCGGCCGGTAAATGTGCGGCTGGGCACGCCTATGTTTTGAAGAGCCATAGCCAAAAGACCGGCCGAAACCATTTCTCCGGTGGAAAGAAGCAGGTCCATCTCCGGTCCGGGGACAAGGTTGCCGATTTTAGACGCCAGCGCAATGAGCTTATCGGTATTATTGCCCATCGCCGACACCACAACCGCAATTCTGGTTTTTGACTCCAGCCGGTTTTTAATTTTTTCCGCGACTTGAGTAATTTTTTCAATGCTGGATAAAGAAGAACCGCCAAATTTCTGAACAATTATCGTCATGGGTGTTGTCTGCATTTAAACAGGGTGACGATTCCGATGAGCGCAAATATAAGGGCATACCACTGCGTGGTGTAAAGTCCCAGAAAACCCGGAAGCAAGTCACCGCGCAAGCTGTCCACTGCCGACCGGGTAAAACCGTACAAAATAAGGTACCAGGCGGTTAATTCGCCGGGTTTTGTTTTGGCGCGGCTGAAAATGTAAAGGATAAAGAAGAGCGCGGCGTCCGCCAGAACATAGTATATTTCGGTTGGATGGACGCGACAGGTCAGAAAAGGAAATTTTACGGCCCAGGGAAGGCTTGAGGCTTTACCGTAACAGCAGCCGTTGAAGAAACAGCCGAGCCGGCCGATTGCCTGGCCCAGCGGGAGGAAAAGGAGGAAACTGTCCAGGACCGGGCGGGCGGCAATTTTTTTTCGGCGCAAATACCACACGCCGCCGGCCAGCCCGAAGAGCAGTCCGCCTTGAATTGCCAGGCCGCCCCGTCGCAGTAGAAAAATCTCCCAGAAGTGGTGTTGATAGTATGACCATTCAGCCGTGACGTGAATAAGCCGGGCTCCGATGATGCCGACCAGAATGGCCAGAAAGATAAGGTTATAAATAACCTGTTCCGGAATGCCCAGTTTCTTGGAACGGCGCAGACCCAAGAGGAAGGCGAAGGCGATACCGCTCGCCACAAACAGGCCGTAAGTGTAAACCGCAAAACCCCTAATTTCAAAAAGTATCGGGTGCATACTCTCCGGTATTCGTTTCGCAAACATTGTGCTACGCGGCAGATAAAACTACGAAATTCGGAGGTGAGGCTCTCCGTGTTCTCGCTCAAAATTAGAGCGAGCCCGGATACTCACCTCCTCATTTTGCTTGTTTTGTCTCTGTCGCTACGCAAGTTTTGCTCACCGAACACCCTCGTTTTTGTGACAATGGTTTGTTGCAAATCTTTATTTTACTTCATTTCTTCTCTTTTTCGCAAAACAAAATGTTGGCGATGATGAGTGAGGCGCCGATGGTTAAGGCGGTATCGGCCAGGTTGAAAGTTGGTATGCGCCAGAGTAGGATAAAATCAAAAACGCTTCCCGTGGTAAGGCGGTCTAAGAGATTTCCAAGCATGCCGCCCCAGACCAGGCCGATGCCTGTCGCTAAAAGGCCGTTTTTCCCCCGGCTCTTTTTCCACAGGTCAATCGTGACGTAGATTACCAGGCAGGATAATGCGGCGGTAATAACCTTGAGATATTTAGGGTGCCAGTAACCAAAAAAGAAACCGGAGTTGTAGAAAGGAGTGAGTTTTAAAATTCCGGGGATGATAATCTGGGGGTGCAGAAACTTCCCCCCCCAGAATTTGGTTGCCTGGTCGCAGAATAAAATTAAAATTGCCCAACGGAAAGATAACCGCAGTGATTGGCGTGGCACAGACATAGGGATTGTACGGCAACCGCTCTTAAAACTCCATTTTTGCCTGGCATCCGAAACAGTGCCTGGCTTGAGGTACGGCGGTCAGGCGCTTGATTTCGATTTTCGCGCCGCATTTTTCGCACTTCCCATAACTTCCTTTAGTGATTCTGGACAGGGCCTCTTCCACCTCTCTTAGGGAAGAATTTTCTTCGGTAATTAGGCCCAGGTTTAAATCCCGCTCGAAATTATCGGTGCCCAGGTCGGCCGGATGGGTGGTAATTCCGCCCAAGTCGGAATTTCTTTCCGCGTTCAAGAGCCCGTTGTCTTCTAAATCGGAAAGACTTTTTAAAATGCGCCCATGTTCTTTTTCAAGCGCCTTGCGGTATTTTTCCAATTCTTTTTTATCCATTTTTATCTCTGAGCCGGTTGTCTTGCGTTTTGTTTTTTAAATTTAATCAGGAAATTTTACCACTAAAGACGTTTTCCGTCAAGGGAAGGTGGGTGTTGTGGTTTGTTTCGGCAATCCCGCATACCAGGCGACGGTTTTGGCCAGGCCTTTTGTAAAAGGTGTTCGGGCGGTAAAATTAAACTCTTTTTTTGCCCGGGAAATGTCAAGACATCTCCGGGGTTGGCCGTCAGGTTTGGATGTATCCCAGATTATTTTACCTTTAAATCCGACCAGTTTAACGATTAGATAGGTCAGGTTTTTAATCGAGATTTCAAATCCGGCGCCGATATTGATTGGTTCCGGCCTATTGTATTTTTCGGCTGCGAGAATGATGGCTTCGGCGGCATCTTCCGCGTAAAGGAATTCACGAGTCGGTTTTCCGGTGCCCCAGACGGTGATTTGTCCTGTCTTCTCTTTTTTAGCTTCAAAGCATTTACGAATGAGGGCCGGAATTACATGGGAAGATTCGGGGTCGAAATTATCGCCGGGGCCATAAAGGTTTACCGGTAAAAGGTAGATGGCGTTAAATTCGTACTGCTGCCGGTAGGCCTGGGCTTGTACCAGAAGCATTTTTTTGGCCAGACCATAAGGTGCGTTTGTTTCTTCCGGATAACCGTTCCAGAGGTCTTTTTCCCGGAAGGGTACCGGCGTATATTTGGGGTAAGCGCAAATAGTACCGAGCACGACAAATTTTTCGAGGTTGTATCGACGTCCTATTTCCATCAACTGGACGCCCATCATCAGATTATCGTAGCAGAAAGAACCCGGATTTTTCAGATTGGCGCCGATACCGCCGACTCGGGCGGCCAGATGTATTACTATTTCCGGCCGGCTATCCCGGTAAACTTTTTTAACCGATTTCATCTCCACCAGGTTGTAATCCTGAATTTTGGGGATAAAGATATTCCGGCAGCCCCTTTTTTTAAGTTTGTCAACCACAAAGGAACCGAGAAACCCGCTGCCGCCGGTAACTAAAACCCTTTTATTTTTCCAGAAGGAAGTCATTATCCGCTTGTAATCTTGTTTTGCGTCCAGGAAAGGCCTTTTTTCTTCAGAATCTTTCTTCCTTCGCCGGGTGATTTAAGCCCGGCCAATTCCAGGTCACAATCAACCATTATTCGGGTAAGTTCGTGAAAGGTAACCCGGGGTTCCCAACCCAGTTCTTTTCTGGCTTTTGCGGCGTCGGCCAGCAGGAAATTTACTTCAGTCGGCCGCTGGTATCTCGGGTCTATTCCCACATACTTGCGCCAGTCAAGGTTTGCGTAACCGAAGGCTTCTTCCAGAAAATCCGCCACCGAATGGCTTTCACCGGTGCCGATGACATAATCCCCGGGTTTGTCCTGCCGCAGGATTTGCCACATCGATTCCACGTATTCCGGGGCGTAGCCCCAGTCCCGCTTTGCCTTTAAATTTCCCAGGAAAAGCTTATCCTGTTCTCCGGCCAGAATTTTGGCGATTGCCCGGGTTATTTTTCGGGTGACGAAGGTTTCGCCCCGTCTGGGGCTTTCGTGATTAAAGAGAATGCCGTTGGCGGCAAAAATCCGGTATGATTCCCGGTAATTGACTGCCATCCAGTAGGCGTATACCTTGGCGATGCCGTAGGGGCTGCAAGGTTGGAAACGCGTTTTTTCGTTTTGCGGAGGCGGCGCCGAACCGAACATCTCGCTGCTGCTGGCCTGGTAAAATCTGGTCTTAATGCCGCTGCGACGGATAGCCTCCAAAATCCGGGTGGTTCCTAACGCGGTTATGTCCCCGGTATATTCCGGCAGGTCAAAACTCACCCTTACATGACTCTGCGCGCCCAGATGATAAATTTCGTCGGGCTTGATGTTGTACATGATTTCCGTAATCTGCCCGGAATCGGAAAGGTCTCCGTAATGGAGGAAAAGCCTGGTTCCGCTTAAATGAGGGTCGGCGTACAGGTGGTCGATGCGCCCGGTGTTAAAGGTGCTGGCGCGTCGGATGAGACCGTGAACCTGATATTTCTTGGATAATAAAAATTCCGCCAGATACGAACCGTCCTGTCCGGTGATTCCGGTAATCAGCGCTTTTTTCATAAATTATGTCATTCTGAGCGTAGCGAAGAATCTCGTGGTTAAGGATAATATCCTTCGCAATCTTGGCTCAGGATGACAAAGTTGTTTTATGCTTTTACAACATTTGGGTACGGTTTCGGCACCGCATTTCTGGTGTCGACGACTATTCTGGCATTTTTGACGATGAAGGCGTAATCATATTCGGTGTGGTTGGTCAATATCAAGGTTATGTCCGTACTTTTGAGAAGTTTCGCGGTCAGTTTTTGCGAAATAAGCGAAAATTTGTAATGCCGCAGCTTACCTATTTCCGGAATGTACGGGTCGTTGTAGATTACGACCGCGCCTTTTTCCTGCAGGAGCCGGATAATCTTCAAGGCCGGAGATTCCCTTAAATCGTCGATATCTTTTTTGTAGGCAACCCCCAGGACCAGTACTTTTGCTCCGTGGAGCCCCTTTCCTTTTTTATTGAGGGCCTCCATCGTTTTCGATATTACGTAATAAGGCATTGACGTGTTTATTTCTCCGGCCAACTCGATAAAGCGGGTTGCGAAATCGTATTGCCTTGCTTTCCAGGTAAGATAAAAAGGGTCTACCGGAATACAGTGCCCGCCAAGGCCCGGGCCCGGGTAAAACGGTTGAAACCCGAAAGGTTTGGTTTTCGACGCTTCAATCACTTCCCAGATATTTATGCCCATTCTGTCAAAGAGCATCTTCATTTCGTTGACCAGAGCGATATTCACGCTGCGGTAAATATTTTCCAGGAGTTTGGTTGATTCCGCCGTCTGGGTGGATGAGACCGGAATAACTCTTTCCACTATTTGCGAGTAGAGAGCAACCCCGTGTTTTAAACAGGCGCCGGTTATACCGCCCACAACCTTGGGGATATTTTTAACGGAAAAGATGCTGTTGCCCGGGTCTTCCCTTTCCGGCGAAAATACCAGGTAAAAATCCTTTCCGATTACCCGGCCGTTTTTCTGCATGATGGGCAAAATCAGTTCTTCGGTTGTGCCGGGATAAGTTGTGGATTCCAAGGAAATGAGTTTTTGGCCTTTAAAGTTTTGCGAAATATCCCGGGCCGCTTTTTCTACGTATCGCATGTCCGGTTCCCGGTTTTCGGTCAGGGGAGTCGGTACGCAGATAATAATAATGTCCGGTTCTTTAAGCCGGGAAGCATCGGTGGTGGCGGAAAAACGGGAAGAGTAGGGCGCTAACAGTGATGCCGGAATATGTTTGATATATGATTGGCCCCGGTTAAGAGCTTTAACTTTGTTTGCGTCGGAATCAAAACCGACAACCTTGAACCCGGCTCTTAAAAAATTGATAGTTAAGGGCAATCCGACATAGCCCATTCCGATAATACCGATTGTCGCGGTTTTTCCCTGTATCTTTTTCAGTAGACTCATCTTGTAATTATACAACGATAACCGATGGTGGGTCAATGATTTTCATAGAACGTGCGGACGCAGTTTACCACGTACTCTTTTTGTTCCAGGGTGAGTTCCGGATAAATAGGCAGGGCAAGCGATGTCCGGGCCGCTTCTTCAGCGGCCGGATAATTTCCTTCCTTGTATCCCAGAGCGGAGAAGCATTCCTGCAGGTGCAACGGGATCGGATAGTATATTACAGCGCTTACTTCTTTTTCTTTCAGGTAGGTCTGAAGGGCATCCCGATGTTCGGCGCGGATAACGTATTGGTTAAAGATATGGCCGGTTTGTTTTCGTACCGGTATTCTGATTCGAGTCGGTACAAGTCCGGCATCTTTGAAAAGGGCGTCGTAATCGTCCGCGTTTTTTTGTCTGGCGGCAGTCCAGGAATCCAGGTGTTTGAGTTTTACCGTTAAAACCGCGGCTTGCAGAGCATCCAGCCGGAAATTACCGCCGATGATTTTGTGGTGGTATGTTGGTTTAGAACCGTGGTCGCGTAAAACCCGGATTTTTTCGGCCAGGTCAGCGTTGTTGGTCAGTACCATGCCGCCGTCGCCGAATCCGCCCAGATTTTTGCTCGGGTAGAATGAAAGACATCCGGCATCTCCCATGCTTCCGGCTTTTTTATCCCGGTAAACTGCGCCGATTGCCTGGGCGGCGTCCTCAATTACCAGGAGATTATGTTTTTGGGCGATGGACAGGATGGGGTCCATGTCGGCGCATTGGCCGAAGAGGTGTACCGGGATGACGGCTTTGGTTTTGGCGGTGATGCTCCTTTCAATTGCGTCAGGGTTTAGATTATAGGTATCCGGTTCCATGTCCACGAAAACCGGTTTTGCGCCCAGGCGGGAGACCGACCCGGCGGTGGCAAAAAAGGTATAGGCGGGGACGATTACTTCGTCGTTGACGCCAACACCTAAAGCCATTAGCGCAACAAGCAGGGCATCGGTTCCGGATGAGACGCCGATACCATGGGCGCATCCGCAGTATTGGGCGACCCGGGTTTCTAATTCCGCTACGGCCGGACCCATAATAAAATACTGGCTTTCCACCACTTCTTGGATGGCGGCGTCTATTTCGGTTTTGATAGTCTGGTATTGGGCTTTAAGGTCTAACAAAGGAACGCGCATGGTTCACTCTCCTAATTAGTTAGTTAAAAAACGTTTCAGGGCATCCTGCCAGTCCGGCATCTGAAAATTCAGGAAATTTTCCAGGACTGAATTTTTCAAGACGGAATAAGCGGGGCGTGTTGCCGCTCGCTTGAGTTCTTTGGAATAAATCGGTTGAATCAGGTTCTTTTTTCCGGCCCCGCTTAAAATGGCGGTTGCAAACTCAAACCAGGAAGTACCGCCCTGATTGGCGGCATGGTAAATTCCGTATTCGCCTTCGGAAATAATTTTTATTATTCCCCGGCATAAATCAGTCGTCAGGGTCGGCGAGCCGGTCTGGTCGGTGACGACTCGAAGTTCCCCTCCCTTTTTCGCCTGGTCCAGAATAGCCGTCGGAAAACTCTTGCCGTGCTTTCCGAAAAGCCAGGAAGTGCGGACGATAAAGAATTTTTTGAGCAGGCGGCTGACGTAAAATTCCCCGGCCAGTTTGGAGCGGCCGTAAACCTGTATCGGGTTAGTCGGGTCGTATTCCCGGTAGGGTGATTTTTTTTTGCCGTCGAATACAAAATCGGTTGAAATATACACCAGAGGTATTTTCAAGTCGGCGCAGGCGCCAACCACGTTAGCCGTTCCCTGGGTATTGACCGCGAAAGCTTTTTCCGGCCTCTTTTCGCAGCCATCTACATCGGTGTAGGCGGCGGCGTGGATAACCAGGTCCGGTCGGACGGCGGTTATCGCGTTAAGGGTGTTTTCTTTTTGCGTAATATTAAATTCCGGCAGGTCAAGGCCAATCGGGTTAAAAGAAGGAATGAGGGATGCCATCAGGTCGGTACCCAGCATTCCCCGGTGTCCCGTTATCAGAATTTTCAGTTTTTTCACAGGAGTTCCTGTTATTTAGGGTGGGTTCGGTACCAGTCGATGGTGGCTTTCAGGCCTTCTTTGAAATTAACGCCGGGTTGCCAGCCGAGAGCTTTGATTCTATCCCAATTGACCGCGTAACGCCAATCATGTCCAAGCCGGTCCGTGACAGGTTGAATCAGGGAGAGTGGCGCGTCCAGAAGAGCGAGGATTGATTTTGCTACTTCTGTGTTTGTTAAATTATTACCGGACCCGATGTTATAGACCAGCCCTTCCTTGCCTTGGCGTAAGACCAGGTCTATTGCCCGGCAATTATCTTCCACAAAGAGCCAATCACGCTGATTTTCGCCGTTGCCGTAAAGCGGTACCGGTTTACCGGAGAAAGCCAGAGAGAAGAAGAGCGGAATCAGTTTTTCCGGATACTGCCTGGGTCCGTAATTATTAGTGCTGCGGGTAATCAGAACCGGCAGGTGGTAGGTGGTGTGGTAAGCGAGACACAGGAGGTCTGCCGCCGCTTTGCTGGCGGAATACGGGGAAGAGGGCCGCAGGGGCGCCTGTTCGTCGGCAGAATCCTGCGCAATGCTGCCGTAGCATTCGTCGGTTGAGATTTGGATAAAACGGGGTATTTTCAATTGTCGGCAGGCTTCCAGGATAACGCCGACCCCGAGAAAATTTGTCTGTAAAAACGGTTCCGGCCCGGTAATGCTACGGTCAACATGGCTTTCGGCGGCGAAATTGACCACCGCGTCGCAGCTGTCCATAACCTTGGGAACCAGTTTTCGGTCGCAGATATCGCCCCGGACGAATGAATAGTTAGGGTTGCCGTTAATTTCCGCGAGGTTGACCGGGTTTCCGGCGTAGGTGAGTTTGTCCAGGTTGATTATGGAATCACCCGGGTATTTTCGCAGGGTATGGATTATGAAATTAGAGCCGATAAAACCGCAGCCGCCGGTAACCAGAATTTTCATGTTAGTAATGTCATTGCGATGTCATCCTGAGCAGAAGTTGCGAAGGATCTATTCTTTTAACAACGAGATTCTTCGCTTGCGCTCAGAATGACAGTGTATTTTTTTGGCAACCAGATTATTGGCGGTAAGCAGGGATTCGAAGGTGCCGGCGTCGGTCCACCATCCTTTCAGGAAATCAAAAGTCAATTGTCCTTTGTTCAGGTACCAGTTGTTTACATCGGTAATCTCCATTTCGCCGCGTCCGGAAGGTTTCAAGTGACGGATTATTTCAAAGACCTGTCGGTCGTAAAAATAGAGGCCGGTAACCGCGTAGTTGCTCGGCGGAGTTTTTGGTTTTTCAATAATTTTTACCAATTCTCCGTTCTGAATTTTAGCGCAGCCGAACCGTTCCGGATGCGGGACTTTTTTCAGGATAATCTTGGCGCCCTCACCCTGTTTTTCGTAAGCAGCGGCAAATTGGCGGATAGAACCCTCAACGATATTATCGCCGAGTATTACCGCTAACTTGTCGTTTCCGGCAAAGTCCTCGGCCAGTTTCAGCGCGGCCGCGATACCGCCTTCGCCTTCCTGGTAAGTGTAGTGGATGTGTTTCAAGCCGAATTCGGAGCCGTTTCCCAGGAGCCGGAGAAATTCTCCGGCGTAAACGCCGCCGGTTACAATCAGTATTTCCGTTATTCCCGCTTCAACCAGGGTCTGCAGGGGGTAATAGACCATGGGTTTATTGAATACCGGCAGGAGGTGCTTGTTGGTGATTTTGGTTAGAGGAAAGAGTCGACTTCCGGTTCCTCCGGCCAGGATTACGCCTTTCATCGTTCTTTGCGCTCCCAGGCGTAAGGAATTTTTCGACTGTGCGGGTCAACCCGGAATTCGTCGGGCTGCTTGTAGTTATAGGGTTCGTCGGGAACGTTAATAACCAGGGCTTCTTCCGGGCTGATGCATTTAAAGCCGTGGCAAATAAGGGGCGGGATTTGAATAAGAATGGGATTTTGCTCGCCGGCGAAGAATTCGTTGATTTCGCCTTTGGTGGTTGAGGACTTACGGTTATCGTAAAGCACAACCTTCATCATCCCCTTGACTACGGTCATGTTGTCTGTCTGTTTCTTGTGGTAATGCCATCCCTTGACCACGCCCGGATAGGCGGTGGTTAGGTAAACCTGGCCGAAGCGGGAAAATAACGAATCGTCCCGGCGCATAATTTCCATCAACCGGCCCCGTTCGTCGGGTAAAACCTTAAGGTTTTTTACCTTTACTCCGTTTATCATGGTGGATTTAGATTAACATATTCGCGCGTCAGGAGTCAACCTGATTTATGCTAAAATAATACCCATAATGACCATCAGGGATTTCTTCAGGAAGAAGGTTGGAGTCAGCCGTAATGTTTTCGCGCTGGGTATCGTCAGTTTCTTTAATGACATTGCCTCGGAAATGCTCTATCCGGTTGTACCGATTTTCCTGACGACCGTCCTGGGCGCGCCGGTTGCCGTTGTCGGTTTAATCGAGGGCATCGCGGAATCCACCGCCAGTATTCTGAAAGTGGTTTCCGGGTGGTTTTCGGACCGTTTCCGAAGCCGGAAACCTTTTCTGGTCGGCGGTTATTCCTGTTCGGCCCTTTCCAAGGTTTTACTGGGACTGGCCTACAGCTGGCCCCTGGTTTTGCTTGCCCGGTTCGTTGACCGTTTCGGAAAAGGAATCAGAACGTCGGCCCGGGACGCGTTGATTGTGGAGAGCACCAAGGTGGGGAAAGGACAGGGAAGGTCTTTTGGTTTTCACCGGGGTATGGATACCGCCGGCGCAACGCTGGGACCTCTTTTTACGATTCTTTTGCTCAGACATTTTAAAGATAACCTGCGGCCGATCTTCTTTCTGGCGTTCATTCCGGCTTTACTCGGTATTCTATTCTTACTCTTTTTCGTAAAGGAAAAAAAGAAAGAGACAAAACGTTTTATTTTTACCTTCCGCTGGCGGGAACTGGACCGTTCTTTCAAGGTATTTCTCCTGGTCAGCTTTGTCTTTGCCCTGGGAAACAGTTCGGATGTTTTCCTGATTTTAAGGGCAAAAAATCTTGGTTTATCAACCATTTTAACCATCCTCGCCTATGTTCTTTACAATCTGACTTATGCCCTGTTTTCTTTTCCGGCCGGGATTGTTTCCGACCGTATCGGACCCAAAAAGGTGTTGGTTTCGGGTTTTCTGATTTTTAGCGTTGTCTATCTCTTTTTCGGGATTGCCACCCGGTCTTTTTTTCTCTGGCTGCTCTTTCCGGTATACGGAATCTACATGGCTTTCACCGAAGGAATCGGCAAAGCGTATATCGCCGGCCTGGTTCCGTCGGCCAAGGCCGGGACCGCTTTTGGATTTTACCAGACTGTAACCGGGGTGTGCATATTTTTCGCTTCGCTGCTTGCCGGTCTTTTGTGGACGTACGTCAGTCCGCGATCGCCCTTTATTTTCGGTAGTGTTACGGCATTAACCGCCTGTATTATTTTTATCGTATGGGAGAAACGCGAATGTTGAATAAAAAAGAACGGGATTTTTTACTTAGGTTGGCGCGGAACGCGGTTAAAACCTACCTTGAGACCGGCAAAGCGGAGGCTATACCAACAGCAGACCCTTTACTGAAAGAAGGCCGGGGCGCTTTCGTAACTCTGCGCAAGGGGGAAGAACTGCGCGGTTGTATCGGACTCCTGGAATCCGGGCAACCTTTGTGCGATACTATTTGTCGGATGGCGGTTGAATCGGCTGTCAACGACCCCAGGTTCCCGCCGGTTTCTCTTTCCGAGCTTGTCGGTCTCCGGATTGAGATTTCGGTTCTTACTAAGCCGGTTAAAGTTTCCGGACCGGAAGCAATCGTAATGATGCGGGATGGTGTTATTGTGCGACGGAACAATTGTCAGGGTGTATTTTTACCCCAGGTGGCCGAGGAAACCGGGTGGGACAAGGAAAAATTCCTGTCGGTTCTTTGCGCCAATAAAGCGGGTTTGCCGGCCAACGCCTGGAAAGATAAGGCTACGGAAATTTGCACCTTTCAAGCCGAGGTATTTTCGGAAGAGTAGAAAACGCCCCTCACCTTTATCCTCTCCCCGACGGGGAGAGGGATGGGTGAGAGGGAAGGTCGGAAAGGATAAAAGAGACGATGTGTTTGGCCGGTTCCGGGTGGAAAAGCCGACGACTGGCTTCGGCCATAAGATTCAATTTCTGACGATTATTTGCCAGCGCCTTGATTTCCCGGGCGAGTTTTTCGCCGTTGAGGGATGATTCCTCCCGTAAAATCGCGGCGTCGCATTCGACCAGGTAGTTTGCGTTCAAACGCTGGTGGTCCTCGGCGGCAAAAGGATAAGGTATCAGGATTGAAGGCAGGCCGAAAAAATTTAGTTCCGCGATCGTGGTCGCGCCGGCCCGGCAGATAACCATATCCGCGGCCGAGTAAAGCAATCCCATTTCCGAAAAGAAACCTTCCGTATAATTCCGAAAGTTTTTCCTTCCGTATGCCTCCTTCATTACATTGAGGTCATTGGTTCCGGTGAGGTGTATGAATTGAACTTCTTGGGGGAGGAGATAATCAAGGCTTTCTCTGATATTCAGGTTAATCCGGTGGGCGCCCTGGCTTCCGCCCAGGACGAGAACCGTAAATATGTGCTCGTCAATCTTGAGTTTTTGTCTCGCGGCTGTTTTTTCTTTTTTTTCCGCGAAGAGTCTGATAGGGTTTCCGAATTCCATCGTTCTTTTTGTCCGGAGATAGCGGGAACTATCAGGGAATGAGATGAAGACCGCGGAACTTACCCGGCTGAAGGTCCGGGTTACTTTACCGGGTAGGAGGTTTTGTTCGCAGAAATAGAGTGGTATGTGAAAGAGCGCGGCAACAGTTGCCGGAGCGGCGCAAGCGTATCCGCCCATTCCGATTACCGCCGACGGTCGGAACCGTGATAAACAGGCGGCGGCCGAAAAAAAAGCCCGCAAGGCACGAAACGGAAACAGGATAATCCCGAGTTTTTTTCTCGGCAGCCGGACAACGGGTATTTCCAGAAAAGATATGCCGGATTTGTGAAATTCAGCCTGAAATATCGCGTTAATTTGGCCGACTACCAGGGTTGTGATACCAACGGACTTAAACTCCCGGGCAAGCGCCAGCGCCGGGAAAAGGTGTCCGCCGGTGCCTCCGGCCGCAATGATTATTTTCATAATATAAATGGGACGCAGATATACACAGAAACTACGGGATAAAGATTAAAGATTTAAAAATAATTTTAAGGCACTTCTTTAAACAATTTTTTAATCTGTATCTGCGGTAATCTGCGTCCAACTATTCTTGTTATATCCGGAAATCCTCCGGCGGCAGGTTGCGGGCGATGTTAACCAGGAGTCCGGCCGCGAAAAGAGTGAAGAGCAGAGAACTTCCTCCGTAACTGATAAAAGGCAGGGTGGTTCCCTTGTTGGGCATAAGGCCTATGACCACGCTGACATGGATGATGGTTTGTAATCCGATGAGGCCGGTTATGCCTGCGGCCAAAAAGGACTGGAAGCGGTCCGGGCTGCGTTTTGCCGTCTGGATACCCCAGTGAACCAGAAAGAAAAAGAGCGCGATTAAGAATACGGAACCAAATAGGCCGAATTCTTCGGCGATGTTGGCAAAGATAAAATCAGTGTGTACTTCCGGCAGGTAAAAAAGTTTCTGGTATCCCTGACCCGGGCCGACACCGAAGAGCCCGCCGTTCCCCACGCCGAGAAATGATTGGTTTATTTGGTAGCCTTTTCCGGTCGGGTCGTTTCCGGGGTGCAGAAAAGAAATTATCCGAGTCCAGCGGTATGGTTCTTTCCAGATAGCCAGGCCGGTTCCGGCCAGTACGGTAAGTACCATAATACCTAAATATTTTAGCGGCGCTCCGGCCGTAAAGTAGAGCAGGATTACCGCTCCGGCGATGAGTAACACGGTTCCAAGGTCCTGTCCCAGATAAATTAAAACTATTACCAGTCCGATTAACAATCCGGGCGGTATGAAAGCACGGAGGGGGTTTCGCATTTTGTTGCTCTTCCGATCCAAAAAATCGGCGAGATAGATTAAAATCGCGATTTTGGCGAATTCCGAGGGTTGAAAAGAGAACGGCCCAATCCCCAACCACCTTTTGGCTCCGTTGATTTCCCGGCCGAAAATCAAGACCGCTACCAGGAGGATTAAGGCGGACAAGAGTATCGGGCGGGAAAGGCGGCGCAGGTCGTTCAGATTTATTTTCTGGGCGAAAATAAAGGCGATGAAACCGAGTGTCGCCCAGAGGATGTCCTTATTTATAAAGAAATAGGAATTGCCAAACTTCTGTCCGGCAAAGACGAAGGTTGCGTCGGCGACCATTACCACGCCTAGACCGGTCAACGCCAGGATAAGGGCGGTTAGTTTACGATAGAGCGGCCAGGACGGCTTTCTTAAAAGTATCTCCCCGTTCACCATAACTTTTAAACATATCAAAACTGGAACAGGCCGGTGACAGAAGGACGACGTCACCCGCGGTGGCCAGTGCTTTAGCCGACCGGACGCATTCCGGCAGGTTGTTCATTTTTTGAATTTCGCATAATCCGCGCAGTTCTTCGGCGATGCGGTCGGTTGCTTCACCCAGAAGAATTAGCGCTTTCACCTTTTTTTCTATCTCCGGTTTCAGTGGGAGGTAGGAGCCGCCTTTGTCTTTGCCGCCCAGAATGAGGATGAGGTGTTTTTCCTTTTCGGGGAAAGCCTGTAACGCGCGCAGGGTTGAATCAACGTTGGTGGCTTTGGAGTCGTCAATATATTTCACGCCATTTTTTTCGGCGACCAGTTCCAGGCGGTGTTTGAGCGGTTGGAAATTTCTGATGCCTTCCGCCATTGCGTTTGGTCCGATTCCAAAAAGATGGGCTACGGCGCAAACCGCGGTCATATTCTCGTGGTTGTGCCCGCCCAAAAGCAGGCTTTTGGGGAATTCCAGGAGGGGTTTGCCGTCAGGCAGAAAAACGGTTTTCCCGTCCGTAAAAAACTTTTTATCCGGGTCAAGACGGCTGTAATAATAAATCCTGGATTTTATTTTTTGGGCTATTTTCCGGCAAATCGGGTCGTCATAGTTTATAATCGCGGCATCTTCCGCGTTCTGATTTTCAAACAGGCGCTCCTTGGCGGCAAGGTAAGATTCGAAGTCCGGGTAACGGTCCAGGTGGTCCGCGGTGACGTTAAGAAGGACCGCAATCTTTGGCCGGAACTTTTCGACCCATTCCAACTGGAAACTGCTTACTTCCAGCACGACCGCGTCTTTTGGGGTCAACTCTTCCACGATTGAAATAAACGGAGTTCCGATGTTACCGGCCAGAACAACTTTTTTACCCGCGGCTTTCAGAATGTCAAAAAGGAGCGTGACCGCGGTGCTCTTGCCGTTGGTGCCGGTAACAGCCAGAATCGGAACTGGGCAGAAACGGTAAGCCAATTCCATTTCGCTCCAGACCGGCACTTTATTTTTTATCGCGTACAACAGAAGCGGGATTTTCGGCGCTACGCCCGGGCTGGTTACCACCAGGTCGACGGAGGCAATGAATTTTTCGGAGTGGCGGCCCAATTCCACCTCAATACCGGATGCCTCCAAAGCTTCTTTCTTTTTTTTCAGTTCCGGATTATCAGCCGCCTCGGTCAGCCGGACCAGCGCACCTTTTTTTTGCAAGAAGAGGGCGCTTGCTTCTCCGCTCCGGCCCAGCCCTACCACCAGAACTTTTTTCCCGGTAAGTTCCAACATTACTCATTATTATACCATTGTTGTCATTTAGGGGTCAGGATTGGAGGGATTATTCTTCCGGCAATCTATGCCTGTTGCGGGAAACGATTTAAGGGAAGATTTTCTTGCGTGATTTCATTTCTGACTTTTTTGGTAATCGTATACACGATCATTAGATAACGCTTTTAGGGTGAAAGTGAAGCCATCGTCTCCGTTCTGCGGCAGGTACGAAGAAAACGGAATGTAAATGTACTTTCCGGATTCAACACCATTGGTAACCTTTTGGACAAGCACAACATTGGCCCTGTGCGTGTACACTTTGATAGGGTTTATGACCTTTATTGGGTCGGTCCAATAGCGCGGTGGAATTTCAGTTACAGATTTTTCTTTTCCGGCATCCACTGCTTTGACATAGGTGATGTACATCTCGAGAGCAGATTTTTGAAGATCCCCCAAAAGCAACTTGTTCGGCATTGAATAGTCTTCTCTTTTCAGTTCCCGAAATCCGTTTGCGCCAAACACAAGACGGAACCGGCAGGGCATTGAACCGTCATCCCCTAAAAAACAGACGTAAAGAAAGGGACCGAGGTTATGGCTGGGATAACCCACTTCCGATGAAACGGTCGTGGTCATAATCCGGGGTCGGGATATCTGGGCCAGCGTCTCCTTTGGAACAGACATCCGCTTGCCTTTTGCGGTCACAATCAGCGATGACAAGTCCAAGCCATTTTTACCCTGAGTTGTTTCAGCGCAGACCATGACTTCGCCAAAAGTATTGACCGTCGTTTTTGCTGTCAGTTCGATTTTAGTAATTGTCGCGCCGTCTTCTTCGCTCGCTTGTAGCGAAGCGCCGGTGAGCGCGAGAATTACTAAAATCCCGAACGCCGCGATTATCTTTTTCATTATTTTTCCCTCTCCCCATCGGGTAGAGGGAGATCTTGTTTCGTGAAGCTCTATTTAATTCGTTTGTCAATACTTTTTTAGTAGAATTTATATTCAGCGGTGTAGGTGATTTTGGCTTCGCCGTCCTTTTCCACCGGCACGCTGAACTCGGAGGTGAAGGCGTCCGGTTTTTCGAATTTTTGACTGGCCTGAAGTATGTTCCAGTCGCCCCACTGGTGTTCCACCACCTTGACCGTCACCGGTTCTTTTTTATGGTTGCGCAGGGTGATTTCGTAGGTGTCCCGGTAGACGTTGGAAGCGATAATTTTGTGGTCGGTGATTTTCCGTTCGCCGACGATATCAAAGGCGTTGCCCAGGAAAATAGACACTTTTTCATCCTTGGGGGTGTGGTCAATCTGGTCTTCACCGATAAACTGAAGGGTGTCATCGGAATCCGCTTTATAAACCTTTATTTTTCCTTTGGGCAGCGGGATGCCCAGTCCGTTTTTATCGCTGTTCTTGAAATTAAGTTTTACCTCCACCTTTGTGTTGCAGGGTTGCTTCCGCCAGTTGTCATAGTAATACCCGCGGTACAGGGCGCCGTCATAGGTATAAATTTTTTCCACCGGAACCTTCGGCGCGGCGAAGAGGGTAACCTGCTTTGTCTGGTTATTTTTCAGGTCGGTTTTTCGCTGCAGGGTGTAGAGGTGATATTCAAAGAATGATTTTTCCTCAAACTGCGCTCCGGTTGCCATGGACTTTACTTCGTCAACCATAACCTCTCTCCGTAAAGTAGGTTGTGTAGTTACCCGGTGCACGTCTCCGGCAATCAATTTCAGGCCGGCGTTTTCGTACCCGACGCCGGAGTTATTATCAATCGTTACCCAGGCGTTCAAGGAGATATTCTTATCGTCTTTGGCAACGCTGGCGACGTAATCCGCGCGCCAGTTCATTCCGTTGGTCAGGTAACCCAATTCCACCAGGTGCTTGCCGCTCTTTGTGTTGGCCAGGGACCAGACCAGAGTCGGTTTGGTAATCAATCCCTCCGGTAGTTGGGGGAATTCAAGGTTTCTGATATTTTCCCGGTTGACCATGAAAACCGGTCCTTTTTCCTTATCTTTTACCAGAACCAACTGGTTGGAATCATAACTGGAAAGGAAGCCCTGGTAAGAGTTGTTGTCTTGGGTGATAATTTTTATTTCTTTATCAATATATTTTTGGAGCAGTTTATCCGAGTTGACCAGGTCATACTCAAAGTTCTGCTCCAGGATGGAGCATCCGGTTGGCGTGGTCAGGGACTTAAAGTGGACGCTGGTTGCGTCAATTTGGGAGGCGATATCGGAAAAACGCACCTGGTTCAGGCCTTCTTTCAGATTCAGAAACCGGAGGTCGCGTACCAGCGCAAAGTTCTGGTTGTAGATGGTGAGGCTGACCTCTTTTCTTTCCATTTCCTGGCCGAAAACAACGCTGTTGCCGAACAAGACAAAACAGACTCCCAAAACAAACATTATCTTTTTCATCTCTCCCTCCCTTTGCCCGCCGTAGCAAGGACGCCTCGTGGCGGCGAAGCCGCCTGTTAACGAGGTGTCCGTATTGCGAAGGTGGGTTTTGGTCGCTAAAAATACTGTCAAAGGTTAGACACCGCGGCGCAGGATTTGTTCCCTGGTTTTATTGTTACGCCACGTTTTTAATTTCATAATTCGAAGTGCAGGGATAATTTTTTTCAAGGTATTTGATGACCAGGTAGGGGTTTTTGGAGTGAATTTTTTCGAACAGGTGCCCGTCCTTTTTTAAAATCTTCCGGTCTGCCGGCAAGCCGTTGGGCAGCAGATTATCCGTTTTAATCATGTCCAGCGATGCCTGTTCGCAGGCGGCTATGTCTTGGGAACAGAGGATGCCGATGTCCGGAACCAGGGAGGCGGTACTTAATCCCCAGCAGTCGCAATAAATGGTTATATTGGTTAGAAAGTTTATAAAGAGGAGATTTGCGGGCCGGAACTTCTTCAGGAACGCTGAAGTTACCAGGGCCAATCCTTCCGAAAAATCCTCAAATTTTCGGTCCGTCATGGCAATGGCGCCTTTTGGGCAGACTATCACGCAGTGTTGACAGTAGGTACAATGATGGAAGAAAACGCTTATCTCTCTTTTTTCTTTGTTTACGAGGATGGCTTTGCGCGGGCAGTTACGGAAGCATTTTTGGCAGAAGACGCATTTGTTTTTATCTACGACCAAACCGCCTTCCAACCGGTGTATCTTGCCTCTTGTTTCTCCGTCTACCAGGCCCATGGAGATGTTTTTAATTGCTCCCCCGAAACCGCAGTCACCGTGGCCCTTAACGTGAGACAGGTCGATAAAGAAATCGCTGTCAATCGCTTCTTGGGATAAGGCTGCTTTGTCCAGCGTTTTGAATCCGATATTCTTCCGGTAAAAATGTTTTCCGTTTTTACCCAGGCAGGAAACAACCGGACAACCAAGAACTTCCGGGGTATAACCGCGGGCAATACCGCTGTCGGCGTCGATGTCCATAACTTTAATGGAAGCGGCGCCGGCGGTCTTTAATTCTCCGACCAGGATTCTTACGAAAAGAGGGTGAATGGTGGTGTAACCGATCCCATTGCCCAAGTGCATCTTGATAACGACTTTTTCCCCGGCGATGCTTTTGGGGATGACTTTTTTAAGCATTCGTTTAAATCGGGCCGGGAGGGTGTGTTCGGGTTCTATCGTTTTTACGGCAATATCGGCAAAAAATACCTGAGCGCGTTTTTTCATAATATAAAGTATAGCACAAAAATATCGGTGGGAAAAATATTTTTTATTCTACATTTTTTGCTTCTACCGGCCGCCTGATGTAAAATATTCCGGTACTATGGAAAAGAAAAGAATCGGATTGATTGCCTGCGAGATCTTTTTTCGGGAAATCGCCTACTACGCGTCCAGGGGGCCGCGGGTGATTGACACGGTGTTTTTGCCTAAAGGTCTGCACGATTTGGGCGGGGACAAGGTGCGCGAAACCATTCAGGCGGAAATAGACAAGATGCAGGAAAGGGACTATTCCCGGATTATTCTTGGTTACGGGCTCTGCAATAACGGTCTTGTCGGATTGACCGGAAGACGCTTTTCTCTGGTTGTCCCAAGAGCGCATGATTGTATTACCGTGTTCATGGGTTCCCGGAAACGATACCAGGAATATTTTTTCACCAATACCGGGACCTATTTTCATACCATCGGCTGGCTGGAAAGAGGAGCGGCGCAAGGTCGGAACTTTGATTCTCAGTTAGGACCGCAGCAGAGCCTGGAAGATTACATCGCTAAATACGGAGAGGAAAACGGACGCTACCTCCACCAGGTACTGAATGCGGAGAAAAACTATCACAAGATTTTATATATCACTTTACCCTTATCGGAGTTGCCGGATTATCGCGACCTTTCCCGGGATGCGGCAAAAGAGAAGGGCTGGGAATGGGAGGAAATGGTTGGAGACGGCACTCTTTTAAAACAACTGATTGAAGGACCGTACCCGGAAGGGGATTTTTTGGTGACGGAACCGGGGCAGAAGATTATCGCGACTAACGACGAAAAAATTATCGGGTCTGTTCCAGTAAAAACCTGATGGCCGAAGGTATTTTTTCCAATAAGTCTCCGGCCAGAAGTGACGGCTCACCTTTTTCCCGGCTTGACATGTCCCCGGCCAGACCGTGCAGATAGGTTCCCAAAGAAGCGGCGGAAAACGCCGGTAAGCCCTGAACCAACAGCCCGGCTATTAGTCCGGCCAGCACGTCACCGCTTCCGGCGGTTGCCAGCCCCGGGTTTCCGGTAAAGTTGAGATAGGTGGAGCCATCCGGCGCGGTCACCACCGTCCGGTACCCCTTTAAGACCGTAACCACGTTGTATTTTTGGCTGAAACGCAAGGCGGTTTCCCTTCGCGATTTTTGTATTTCGTCAACCCTAAATCCGGTCAATCCGGCCATCTCGCCGGGGTGAGGCGTTATAATCACCGGCGCTTTTACTTTTTTTAAAATTACCGGTTTTCCTTCCAGAGCGTTAAGTCCGTCAGCGTCCAAAACAATTGGCTTTTCCAACCCGTCAAGCAGTTTTTTTATGAATCCGGTAGTTGATTTTTTGCGTCCCAAGCCCGGTCCGATCAACAGACCGTCGGTTTTGGCGGTAAATTTTTGAATCAGGGGTAAGTTTTGCGGGGACAACTCGCCTTTTTTTTCCAGAAGAAGCAAAAACATCAGTTCGGTAAAACGGCTGGCTAAAATAGGGTAAAGACTGGCACCGATAGCCAGCGTGACCAATCCGGCGCCGGACCGCAGAGCCGAAATTGCGGCTAAACCGGCTGCTCCGGATAATCCGGGAGAACCGGCAACCACCAACAAATGTCCAAAATTACCTTTATGGGCATCTCTTGGACGGTTGCGCAGAATTTCAACTCCATCCATGATTTAGGATTTTTGTATCAAACAAAAAGCGATGGCGTATTCTCCGGAATGAGAAAGGCTAATAGATGCGCGCAAACCATTTTTTTCCAGGGTTTTTCCGGCTGTTCCGGAGAAACGGAAATAGGGTTGGCCGCCCGGGCTGTTGAGCACTTCCATCTCCCGCCAGCGTATCCCCCCCCGGTTTTCCCGCTGCAATGCCTTTAAAAACGATTCCTTGGCGGCAAATTTCCCGCTGTAATGAACCGACGGAATGTGTTTTTCTTCGCAGATTTGCTGTTCCGCTTCGGTAAAGAGCCGGTTTTTAAAACGGCCGCCGAAACGCTTTAGCGCTCCGGACATATCAACAATGGAAACGATGTCAACGCCGATTCCGGAAACCATAGGTTCTTTTTAGGCAGTTTGAATTGAAATCAACTTTTTGCCGCGGCGTTTTTCAAACAAAACCTTTCCGGCTGACAGGGCAAAGATGGTGAAATCGGTGCCCATTTTGGTGTTTGAACCAGGTTTAAAATGGCTGCCGCGCTGCCGTACGATTATCTCTCCGGCCGATACAACCTGTCCGCCGTAACGCTTGACGCCCAGGCGCTTGCCGTCGCTGTCTCGCCCGTTTTTAACTGACCCACCGCCTTTTTTTGTCGCCATAGTTATCTCCTGTTTAAATAAACAAATTTAAAATAAACATCTTAATGTAGCGGTGCAATTTACTGCGTCTCGCCGTAGCCCCGCCTACGCTAAAGCTACGACGGGTAAACTTGGCGAAGGCGGATCGTACATATTATAGTGTCCCGCCGATTCGGTAACGACGTCGGATGAATCCGACCGCTACAAGTGGGCTTTGCCCGCCGAAGCCTTGGCGAAGGTGGGCGAGACAGGCGGACTTGGCGCCCTCGGCTTTCACCGCGCCTCGGGTCGGCCCCCCGCTGGTATTGCTCCTTAATCAGTCGCAATACCTGACTTCGCTCCTTTCAAGTCCTGTTTTTTAGAATGCTTACAAGTGGGCGAGACAGGACTTGAACCTGTGACCTTTCGGATGTAAGCCGAATGCTCTGCCAACTGAGCTACTCGCCCTAAAGGGCATTCCTAACGCTATATTTTACCCTATTTTAAAGAGGCGAGCAATTCCGTGAAGAAGGCTTGAATTTCGTGGAGCCGTTTTTCCGTGTCTGCTTCAAAACGCAGTACCAGCGCCGGTTGGGTATTTGAAGCGCGTACCAGACCCCAACCGTCTTCAAAATAAACCTTCACGCCGTCAATGTCCGATATTTTGTATTTACCGGAGATTTTTTCTTTCAACTGTTTCACCAGTCCGAACTTTTTTTCATCCGCTATTTCCACGCGAATTTCCGGGGTGGCATAATATTGCTTGAGCCGCCCCAGGAGAGTGGATAGGTTTTCTTGGCGCCGGGATAAGTACTGCAGGATGCGTCCGGCCGCGTAGATGGCGTCGTCAAAACCGTACCAGTGGTCGCCGAAGTAGAGGTGACCGGATAGTTCTCCGGCTACCTTGGCGCCTACTTCATGCATCTTATCTTCAATCAGGGAGTGGCCGGTTTTCCACATTAACGGTTTTCCGCCCAGCCGGGTAATTTCTTCTTCCAGCGCCTTACTGCACTTAACGTCAAAAACAATGGTTGCGCCCGGATTTTCCGAAATAATTTCTTCAGAAAGAAGCGCCAGGATTTTATCTCCCCAAACCAGGTTTCCCTGTTCGTCGCAAAGTCCGATTCTGTCTCCGTCTCCGTCGATGCCAATGCCTAATTCCGCGCCGCTTTCTTTAACTTTCGTTACCAGGTCAGCCATGTTTTTCGGCACAACCGGGTCGGCCAGGTGGTGGGGAAAAGTATTATCGCTGTCGCAGTAAAGCGGAACCACTTCGGCTCCCAGTCCGTTCAGCGCCGGAAGGGCTACCGGACCCGCGGTTCCGTTTCCGCAGTCCAGGACCACTTTTATCGACCGGTCTAACCGAAAGGCTTTTTTAATTGCGGCGAGATAATCGGGTACAACTTCTATCTGTTTAAAACTCCCGTTTCCGAAAAGGAATTTTCCTGCTTCCATCAATTCCCGGATTTCCTGTATTTGCGGTCCGAATATACTCTGGTGATTAACCAAAAGCTTGAAACCGTTATAGGCCGGGGGATTGTGACTGGCGGTTACCATAATTCCGGCCGGAAAGGAAAGTGTGCGTCCGGCAAAATAGAACGTCGGCGTGGGAACTTCTTCGAGAAAGATTACGTCGGCTCCGCTTTTTCGCAGTCCTGCCATTAAATGTTCGCTGAAAAGGGGAGAGGTGGAGCGGTTGTCGTGGCCGACCAGCACTTTTTTGGCAGCGCCTTTTTTTTCAAGGTAAACGACAAATGCCTGGCCCAGACCAAAGGCAAAATCAGCGGTCAGTTCGGTGTTCGCCAGACCGCGCAAATCGTATTCCCGGAAAATAGTTTTATTTACCTGCATTTTATTTTCCCCTCACTTTTATCCTCTCCCCATCGGGGTGAGGGAGGGGTGAGGGGGTTAGTACGCGGCCTGGTAAATCCGCAACAAATCTTCTTTTGTCAGGGGTTTGGGCGTATTGGCAACCGGAACCGCTACGGCCCAGGCTTCTTCCACCATTTTTTCAAAATCACTCTGCTTAACCTTGAAATCGGCCAGCCGTTTTTGGAAGCCGATTTTTTTCTCAAAAGCAAAAAGAAATTTTACTGCTTCTTCGGACTCTTCTTGCGCGGAACGTCCTTTAGATACTCCGAAAGCCGAAGCCAGCCGCGCCAGTTTTTCGGTAGCAAAAGGAAGAATTTCTTGGGTGACATAAGGCAAGAGGAGTCCGTTGGCGACGCCGTGGCTGATGCCGTATCTGGCACCCAACGGATAAGAAAGGGAATGACCTACGATTACACCGGCGTTTGCCAGGCTGATTCCTCCCAGAAGACTGCCCATCATGGTTTTAGTCCGTGCTTCCAGGTCTTTGCCGTCGGCTACCGAAGCCGGGAGTCCGGCAACCAACAGTGTTGCCGCCTGCAGAGAAATCGGCTCGGTCAAGGGATTGCTGTTTTTTGACAGGAAGGATTCAATCGCGTGGGTCAGTGCGTCAAGTCCGGTTGCGCGTGTTGGTTCTACCGGCAGGTCCAGGAGCAAAGCCGGGTCAAGAATGGCTGCTGCCGGAATGATATGCGGGCTGTTAATTCCACCTTTGCGTCCCTGGTTAATCAGGACCGCGGTCTGGGTTAATTCGCTTCCGGTTCCGGCGGTGGTTGGTATCATGATTCCGGGTATCGCCGGCTGGGTCAAAAGATTTTGACCCCGGTATTTTTCCGAACTGCCCGGGTTGGTTATCAGCCCGGCAATCGCTTTGGCGGTATCCATGGCGCTTCCGCCTCCGATACCGATGACCAGTTCCGGTTTTTCTTTTCGGGCGAAATCAGCCATTTCGTCAACCGTTTGAACGGTTGGTTCTCCGGGCTTAATCTCGCAGGTGATTGTTTTCCAACCGGCCAGCAGTTTTTCCACGCGGGGCCGGATTTGTGCTTTAATTGCCGGGTCCATTACTACCAGGACATTTCCCCGGGCCAGGAAAAAACGGACTTCTTCCGGCAGAAGGTCAAACTTTCCCGCTCCAAAAATTACTTTTGACGGCATCCGAAAAACAAAATCATTTTCCATAGTAGTCGCCAACCTTGGTTGGCTCTGTTGTTTTGGTCTTCGTAGCGCGAGGCTTTTAGCCTCTCCAACAATAAGCGACCCTGAACGGGTCGCGCGCTACATAACGGCGCCGAGCAAGCTCGGCAACTACAGTCCTTGGGGTTATTTTACCATATTTTTGCTGTCATTCCCGAATGCTTAGATCGGGAATCCACACCTTTACGAACCGGTTAACAATTCTTTATAGACGGAAAGGGTGCGGTTAACCATCTGCGCTAAAGAGAATTGTTCCAGGGCAATTTTTTTTGCTTTTTCCGCCAGCTCCCGGCCTTCGTCCGGATGGAGAATGAGGTACTTGATTGCTCGGGAAAGGCCAAGCGGGTCGCGGGCGGCGGTAAAGATGTTGGCGGCACCGATTTCAAAAGTACCGGCGGACAGACCGGCCATGGTTGTTACTACCGGGATACCGGCAACTTGGGCTTCAGCTCCGGTGCGGCGCGACCAGAATGGACCATTTCCGGGTTTGGGTTCCGGATTGAGGTTGGGAACCGCCATCAGGTCAAAGGAAGCCAGGTATTCCTCGGTTTTTCCTTTCAAAAACGATATTTTTGACTTTATGCCAAGGTTTGCCGCAAGATTTTTAAGAGCAGTTTCTTCCGGGCCGCTGCCAACCAAAATCCCTCGTATCTCCGGAAATTCACTTTTTAGAAGGGCGATGGCTTCAAGGAAGTAATGAAAACCCTGGACATTAGTTAGCCGGCCTACCGCTCCGATAATGATTTTTTCTCCTTCGTATCGAACCTTTTTTTCTTCGGGAAAAAGTGAAGGAGAGGGGTTCAGGAAGGGGGTAAAGTCAAATCCGTTATAGACTACCCTGACTCTTTCCGGGTTAGTTCTCAGTACTTTGACCGCGTAATCTTTAAGTCCTTCGCTGACAACGATGACCCGTTCCCCTCTGCCCATAATCCGGCTGTATAGGCGGTTATGGTGAAAGCCGTGGATGCTGGTAACCAGGTGTCCGGCGCAGGAACCGGCGGCAAAATTAGCCAGCCAGGCCGGAAAACGGCTGCGGCTGTGGATGATGTCCGGTTTCTCTTCGGAGAATATCCGCTTTATTTTACCTAAGGCGCGGCAAAAATTGAACGGGTTTTTTCGTTCCATCGGTACCGGATACCAACGGATTCCATTCTGCTGGAGAAGGGGGGTAAATCGTCCGGGCCCGGAGATTATCAGAACCCGGTGTCCTAATTTTTGAAAACCGCGGGCTAAGTCAAAGGTTCCCTGTTCCACCCCGCCCAGGTCCATCGCCGGAACCAGCAAGGCAATCTTCATTTAAGTAAGGAGGCGAGGACGGATGCCGGGTCGTCCTGGCGTAAAAGAGATTCTCCGACCAGGAAGGCGGATGCCCCCAACCGGGAAAGTTCCTGTATTTCTGTCTTGGTTTTCAGCCCGCTTTCCACTACCGCTATTTTTTCTTTTGGTATCAGGGGTAAAATGCGGCGGCTGACATTAAGGTCGGTCTTTAAGGTGGTCAGATTCCGGTTGTTTATTCCGATGATGTCTGCGCCGACGGAAAGCGCGTCTTCCAATTCCGGTTCGCTGTGAATTTCTACCAGCGCGGAGAGTTTCAAGGATAGCGCCAGCGAAAACAGTTCCCGCAGGGTCTGACGGTTGTGGAGCGCGACAATTAGCAGAATGGCATCGGCTCCGCAGGCGCGGGCTTCGTAAATTTGGTAGGGGATGAGGATGAAATCTTTCTGGAGAATGGGTATCTGGATTGATTTCCGGACAGCGGCCAGGTCAGCGAGACTTCCCTGAAAATGATTTCTTTCGGTCAGGACCGAAACAGCGGCTGCCCCGGCTTTTTGATAACTTTGAGCAAGAGTGCCGGGGGAAAGTTTTGGTCTTAAGGGTCCGGCTGAAGGCGAGGCGCGTTTGATTTCGGCGATAATGTTTATTCTTTTTTTAGCGGAAAGGGTCTCGGTGAAGTTAAGGGTTTCGGTCAGGCCCGCAATTTCATCTTCCAAAACGACCAGGGGTTTCTTTTGCGCTCTTTTCCGAGCGTCGGCTCTCACTCCGGTGATAATGGAATTAAGCATGGGGAGGGGTTAGATGTCTAATTGCTTTAATGACGCTTTCTTGATAGTCGCCAACCTTGATTGGCTTTGTTGAATGCGCCGAGTAAGCTCGGCAACTACAGATAGCGAAACCGTTTTATTTATGTTTTTCCGGAAGAGCCGAACCCGGCTTCGTTGCGTTCTGTTTCCGGAAGGGACGATACCGGGATAAGTTCGGCTTGAAGACAAGGCAGGAGAATTAGTTGCGCAATCCGGTCACCGGTATTGACCTGATATTCTTCTTCACCTAAGTTTATCAGGACAACCATTATTTCACCGCGGTAATTGCTGTCAATTACGCCGGCTAGGGTATGAAGGCCGAATTTCAGCGCCAGCCCGCTGCGGTCTTTGATGATACCGACCACCCCATCCGGAATGGCAAAATGCAAACCGGTTTTTACCGGATGACGTTGGCCCGGCGCCAGGGTTACGGATTCACTGGCGCGCAGGTCAAGGCCGGCATCTCCGGAACGATGGTAAACCGGAGTTTGGATATCGGCGTTTTTCTTATTTATTTGGACCGGAACGATGGGCACGGTGTGTTAATCTTGGTTGCGGGCGGCCGGAGGAACCAGACCTCCCGGAATGATCGCCGCGGCTGCCGGATGACGGTCGACTGCCTTCGGGTCGGCTGCCTTCTTCTCCGGGCGGTGGCGGTGGCAACAGGGCTTTCCGACTTAAATTTACCCGGTGTTGTTCGTCTACGCCGACAATTTTAACGTTAATTACGTCTCCGATATTGACGACGTCTTCCACTCTGCCGACGTAACGATGGTCAAGTTCCGAAACGTGAACCAGTCCTTCCTGGCGCGGCAGGTACTCGACCATAGCGCCAAAAGGCAGGATACGGGTTACTTTTACGTTGGAATAAACCTGTCCGATAGTCGGTTCCTCGGTCATTCCCTTGATGATGGCAATGGCCTTTGACCGTGATTCTTCATCTTTGGAGATGATTTGAACGCCGCCGTCGTCATTAATTTCAACGTCGGCGCCGGTCTCCTCAATTATCTTACGAATATTCTTGCCGCCCGGCCCGATAACCGCTCCGATTTTTTCCACCGGAATCTTAATGAGCGAAATCTTAGGCGCGTGTTCGGAAAGCGTGGTTCTGGGCGCGGAAAGTGTTTGGTTCATCACTTCCAGAATTTTGATTCGGCCTTCCCGGCTCTGCAGAAAAGCCTGGCGTAGAATATCCAGGGACAGTTGAGTGGTTTTAACGTCCATCTGGAGCGCGGTAATGCCTTCCATGGTTCCGGCAATCTTCAGGTCGAGGTCGCCAAAATGGTCTTCTTCACCGGCGATATCGGTCAGGATTGTAAAGTCGTCGCCCTCCTTAATCAAGCCCAAAGCTACGCCGCCGATTGCGTTTTTCATCGGGACGCCCGCGTCCATTAAAGCCAATGAACCGGCGCAAACAGTGGCCATCGAAGAAGAACCGTGTGATTCCAGAATATCGGAAACTATTCGGATGGTATAAGGAAATTCGTCTCCGGATGGTAAGTTGTTAATCAGCGATTTCTCCGCCAGCAATCCGTGTCCGATTTCTCTCCGGCCCGGACCGCGCATCGGCCGGCATTCGCCGACACTGAAGGACGGGAAATTATAGTGGAGAAGAAAACGTTTTTTGCTTTCTTCCAGGAGACCTTCAATCCGCTGTTCGTCACCCCAGGTTCCCAGCGTTATTAAAGCAAGCGCCTGGGTTTCTCCGCGGTGAAAAAGAGCGGAGCCGTGAACTCGGGGAAGAAGACCCACGTCGCAGGTGATTTTTCGGACCTCGTTGGGCTTGCGTCCGTCCAGCCGGGTTTTAGTTTGGTTAATCTGCTTGCGTACCCGGGCGCGAAGTTCTTTTTCAAAAACTCCTTTAATTTCTTTTTTGAGGTCACCGTCCGTAGCTGCTTCCGGAAATCCGGCTAATATTTCCTGGTGTATCTCGTCAAAAAAGACGTTGCGTTCTTTTTTACCGGGGTAGTTGCTGACCTGGTTGAACTTAGCGTCAAAGATGGCTTTGACCGCTTCGTCACAGGTGGTTTGCTTCGCTTCCGGGAAAGCGGTTTTTGGTCCGGAGAAGTTTTCTTTAATGAAAGCGGCCACCCGTTGGGCTTCGCTGAATCCCAGGGCAATGCCTTCCATAACTTTTTCTTCCGGCACGTTTTTGCCTATTCCTTCTAACATGAGCAATGATTCTGTTCCGGCGGAGACAACCAGCGTCAGTTCACTGGCGGTTGTCTGGGTGATAGTCGGATTGACGATAAAAACACCGTCTACCAGACTTACCCGAACCGCGGCTACCGGTCCCTGGGCCGGAAAAGGAGAAAGGGCGACGGTGGCGGAAGCGCCCAACACTGCCAGTATGTCCGGGTCTACCTCCGGGTCGAAAGAATAGACAAAAGAAACAACCTGGATTTCGCGATTAAATGTTTTTGGTAGAAGAGGCCGGACTGACCGGTCAATCAGACGGCAGGTTACCGTTTCTTTTTCGCTGTTTCGGCCTTCCCGTTTAAAGAAACCGCCGGGAATTTTTCCGGAAGACGAGATATGTTCCCGGTATTCTACGGTTAGCGGCAGAAAATCCCGCGGGGTAGCCAGTTCGTTTCCGAAAACGGTTGAAGTAAGCACCATCGTGTCGCCGGAACGGACCATCACCGAAGCGGTGGCCTGTTGGGCAAACGTGTCGGTATCAAAACTAATCGTACGACCTCCTAATTCAATTTCTTTCTTCATTTTTTCCTTAGGTTAGGGGTGACGTGAGAATAACCCCGGGTGTCCTCAAAGGCACAAGAATAGAAATGTACCTATGGGGTGTTCAAAGTACGCGTACTTGAAATTTATTATTTTCGCAGGCCTAACTTGGAGATGACCAGTCCGTATTTGGAAGGTTCTTCCTTTTTCAGGTAATCCAGCAGACGCCGGCGGTGGCCAATCATAGTGAGTAATCCGCGACGGGAATTGCGGTCCTTCAGGTGAGACTGGAAGTGTTCCTCTAAACGGTTAATTCGGGCCGTCAGGAGGGAAATCTGAACTTCCGGGCTGCCGGTATCAATTGGGGTCCGGCGAAAAACCTGTATCGCTTCTGCTTTTTTTTCCGCGGTTAGCATTTGCCAGATATTATAATCCATCTTCCTTTTCGATGTCAAATATTGTATAATAAAAGTCAAGATAAATTAATTGGACGCTGATTTTCGCAGATTACCGCGGATTAAAGAATAACTTTAAAGTTTTTTTAGAAATACTTTAATAATTATCTTTAATCCTTATCCTGTAGTTTCGGCGTACATCTGCGTCCCAAAAGGAAGTTTCTAAGTAAATGAACTATCCATTTTTTATCGCGCGGCGTTATTTCCGTCGGGGCAGGGGCGGCTATCTTTTCCTGACCAATCTTTTTGCGATTATCAGCGTGGCGGTGGGTGTGGCCAGCCTGATTCTGGTTTTGGGCGTAATGAACGGGTTTGACCGGGACCTGAAGACAAAGATAATCGGTGTTTTTCCGCCGGTGGAAATTCAAATTCCGTCCGATTCTGATTTTTCTCAGGTTGAAAGCCGGGTTAACTCTTTTCCGGAGGTGGTTGCCGTGGCGCCGTTTTCCGAAACCCAGGCCATTTTTCGTTCCAAGAGTTTCCTGACCGCCGGTCTCCTGCGCGCGATTGAACCGGAAAAAGAGGACGCGGTTACCGGATTTCAAAAATTCCTCATCTCTGATTCCAAAAATCCATCTCCCCTCGGGGGAGAGGGAAAGAGTGAGGGGGAAACGGGTGAAGTAGGGTGGGGGGGAGGATTAGTGCTTGGTTCGGAACTTGCTCAAAATTTGCGGGTAGATATCGGGGACCAACTGGAAATAATTACCGGATTCGGCGTAAAGACCCGTACCCTGCCGGTAGTCGGAATTTTCCGGACCGGGCTTTATCATTTTGATGTTACCATGGCGTTTGTTCCGCTTTCGCTGAGCCAGGGTTTTTTCCCGACCGGCGTCCGACCGGAAGCTCTAGGGATAAAGATAAAAGATATTTATAAAGCAAAAGACTTCTCTCTGAAGGTCGCCCGGGAATTAGGACCTTCTTTTCGCGTGGAATCCTGGATTAGTAAAAACGAGATTCTTTTTTCGGCTTTGGCGCTGGAACGGCGCGCGATGGCGATTATTCTGATTTTGATAATTTTTGTCGCTGGTTTTAACATCGCCACCTGCCTGATGATTACCGTTTGGCGGAAGAGCAAGGAGATTGGAGTTCTTCGGTCTATGGGTGTGAGCGCGGGCGGTATTCAGGCGATTTTCTTGTGGATGGGTTTTTTAACCGCGTTATGGGGCGTAGGAATCGGTCTGGCAACCGGTTTGTCGCTGGCCTATATCGGAGACCATTATCAATTGATAAAGTTGCCGGGATACGTTTACGACCTCTCGTATCTGCCGATTAAGGTTCAAGTTTTTGATATTATCTGGATTACGGTAGTTTCTTTTGGCATTGCACTCGCAGCCTCAATCTTTCCGGCTCGAGAAGCGGCCCGGGTGGCGCCGGCAGTTACGCTGCGCTCGGAGTAAGCGCTCGGTTGTCTCTTTTGCGACACACGCTGGATGAGAAGTATTACGTTACTGTATTTGCCAAGCTTGCTTGGCGCAGTAATGTAGGGGAGGGGCTGTGTCCCCTCCCACAGTAGGGCAGGCGGCGTCCCGCCTGTCAAAACACGGGCGGGGATGTAACCCCGCCCCTACGAAAATTTTGTCATTCCCGCGGATGGTAGGCGGGAATACTTTAAACTATGGAAATAACAGCCAGGGGTTTAACGAAGATTTTTACTGATGCCAACAATCGGGTGGTTGCGCTTGACGGGGTTGATTTAACACTCCAATCAGGAGAAACGGTGGTCCTTTTGGGTCCTTCCGGGTCGGGCAAGACCACTCTTTTGAATCTGCTTTCCGGACTTGAAGTCCCCAGCGAAGGCGAGGTTTTGCTTGACGGAGAACTCCTTTCTTTTCTTTCCGACCGGAAGAAGTCATTTTTGCGCAACCGTTCCTTTGGTTTCATTTTTCAATTTTTTAACCTTCTGCCGGAATTTACGATTCTGGAAAATACGCTGCTGCCTTCTTTAATCGGCAAACGCGGCCGGGATTTTAAAACAACCCGGGAAGAAGCAAAAAATCTCCTGGCGGAATTAGGCCTGAGCGACCGCACCGAAGCTCTTCCATCCGAACTCTCCGGCGGCGAGAAACAGCGGGTGGCTATCTGCCGTGCCTTGATTAACCGGCCGGGTTTCGTTTTCGCCGACGAACCAACCGGAAACCTTGACCGGGAAAACGCCGAAATATGCCTTAATCTTTTTCGGAAAATGATTGTTCGGAGCGGTACCGGATTCATAATCGCAACCCACAACCAGGATATCGCCGCAGCCATGTCTGCTCGTACGGTGTGCTTGAAAAGTGGTAAGATAGTAGATACTCAGGTATCAGTTTTGCAAAACGACGCTGCGCACCAGGTAAAATCTACGCAATTCGGAGACGAGACTCGCCGTGTTCTCACTTAAACACAAGTGAGCCCCGGCCACTCATCTCCTCATTTTGCTTATTTTACACTGTCGCTTCGCAAGTTTTGCTAAACCGACACCTTCGTTGATAATGAAAAATAATTGAAATACTTTTGGAGGAGGAAAAACAATGGGGTTGTTAATCTGTTTGAACGGAAAGCTGGTTCCGGAAGAAAAGGCCGTTGTTTCGGTCTTTGACCACGGTCTCCTTTACGGTGATGGTGTTTTCGAGGGAATCCGGGCCTATAACGGTCGTGTTTTTCGCTTGGAAGAGCATATCCGACGGCTCTATCGTTCGGCCAAGACTATATTACTTCAGATAGGGATAACTCCGGAGGAGATGACCCGGAAAATCCTGGAGACCCTTAAAGCCAATAAGCTCCGTGATGCTTACATCCGGGTGGTGGTTACCCGGGGTAAGGGTGACCTTGGGCTTGACCCGCGTAAATGTCCGCGGCCGACATATTTCATCATCACCAACAAGATTCAGCTTTACCCTGAGGAATTATGCCGGAAAGGCATGGACATCATTACCGTACCAACCCGGCGCAACGGCGTGGAAATGATGAGTCCGGCCGTCAAATCTCTTAACTACTTGAATAACATCATGGCCAAGATTGAAGGGAATAACGCCGGAGTTTCCGAAGCGTTAATGTTGAATGAGGAAGGCCTGGTTCTGGAATGTACCGGCGATAATATTTTCCTGGTGCGCGGTAAGGAATTAGTTACGCCGCCTCTTTACCTGGGCATCCTGGAAGGAATCACCCGGGACGTGGTGATGGGGTTGGCTTCCAAAGCCGGTCTTATAAGTCGGGAGATTCCTTTTACCCGGCACGACCTTTTTAACGCCGATGAAGTATTTTTAACCGGTTCCGCCGCGGAGATAGTGCCGATAACCAAGATTGACGGCCGCAGTATCGCAGACGGCAAGCCCGGTTTGTATACCGGCAAACTAATCAGTCTTTTCCGTCGGCTTACTAAATCGGAAGGTACGCTAATTTAATGTAGGGGAGGGGCTGCGTCCCCTCCCGGGCGGGGATGTAACCCCGCCCCTACAAAATGCTTAAAATAAGGGCGGTGTATTCGTTGGAATACCCCGCCCTTATTTTTTAATTAAACATTTTTCCATGGCCGGGTATCTAATGTTTATGAATGAAGCGGATTTTGAAATCATTGTGCGGGAAAATCAGGAACGTATTTACCGACTGGCTTTAAGAATAGTCGGTAATAAAGAAGAGGCAAAAGATATCACCCAGGAAACTTTTTTGGCGGCATATGAACATCAAGGTCGTTTTCGGCGGGAAGCTAATTTTTCAACTTACATTTACCGGATTGCGCTCAATTTCGCTTTTCGGGCGTTAAAACGGAAACGTCCGGTGCAAACATTGGAAAAACCGGAAACAATAAGGTCAAAAGATGAAAATCCGGCTCAGATTTTTCAGCGGGAAGAAAAGGAAGCGGACATCCAACGGTTACTGGATTTTTTACCGCCCAGGCAGAAGGCAGTTGTTCACCTCCGGCTTTATGAAAATTTGTCATTTATTGAGGTTGCCCGGGTGCTGGGCTGCAGGCCGGCCACTGCCCGTACCCATTATTTTTTCGGTTTGCAGAATTTACGAAAGGAAATGAAGGCAAGCCATGAATTGTAAAGAGTTTGAACGATTGATAGTTTTAAGTTTGGAGGGTGAAAATACTTCCAGACAAGAAAATATTTTGCAAACGCACCTGGAAGAATGCGCCGGATGCCGGAAGGCACTGGAAGATTACCGGGACGTGAGGCATTTATTTTCCACGCTGCCTTTGGAACCGGTTCCGGTTCTACCGGCATTCAAACGGTTCGTGCCTGAAAAAAGGAAAATGGCATTCCCGGTTTTGCGGCGGACAATTTTGGCTCCGGCCGCGCTTGCGGTTTGCCTGCTTCTGACAATCGGGATTATTAAATTCCGTAACGCTTCTTTATCTGTTCCGGTTCCGAATAGTTCCGGCGCTAATTTATTGGCCGGCGTATCGGAGGGTGAATTTTTTGACGTCAACTTTCCGAATTCAACGGATTATCAGTATTTTATTGAAAACCTTTCGGTTGAAGAACAGGAAACCTTTTTCAAGATTTTGAATGAAATATAAATTAAACATGTTGTCATTCCCGCGGATAGTAGGCGGGAATCCATACCGAGGAGGTGATATCGAATGAAGAAGATAACATTGCTTCTAATCTGCGCCGTTGCGTTCTGGCCGATTATGGCTTACAGCGCACCGGGTCAGACGGAAGGGAAGGGACCGGGAATCGGGTCCCGGGGAATGATGCCGAATTGCATGATGTCCCAAAAGGATGGAAAGGCCGGAGACCGAATGGCCTCGGTACGTTTCTACAAGTTGATTGAGTTTCTTGACTTGACAACCGAAGAGGCGAATAAATTGGCGCCGGCCATTCAAGCAAGGGACGCCGGACGCAAGGAATATTTCCAAGCGCGTGACAAGGCGCTGGATAATCTTGCGGAATTGGTTAAAAAAGGGACGTCGGGAAATGAATTAAAAAAGGCGGTTGCCGGAATAAAGACCTTGGATGATAAATATCAGGCAAAGGAAAAGGGGTTAACCAATAATGTTCTGGAAATTCTGCCTTTGGAGAAACAGGCAAAATACTACCTTTTTAACCGGCATTTTACTCAGGAAGTTCGCCGGGGTCTTTACAGCATGGCCGAACAGCGGATGAAGATGAATCCACAGTTTCGCGAACAAATGAAGGAACGGATGAATAAAAAAGCGAAGCCAGGCGTTCAACCACCTCGGTAATGGAAAGGTTTGTGGTGTCAAGGTAGAAGGCATCTTCTGCCTGCCGCAAAGGGGCGACGGAGCGGGAACGGTCATGGTTGTCTCGCTCCGCTACCTCCTCCGCAATTTTGGTAATTGATTGCTCCACGCCTGCCTTGGTCAGGTCTTTGCCCCGCCTTTTTGCGCGCGTTCCCAAGTTTGCGTCCAGATAAATCTTAAGCGTTGCATTCGGAAAAACCACCGTGGTCGTATCCCTGCCCTCAACTACCAGATTTGCCCTTTCGCCAAATTTTCGCTGTAACGGGAGGATGGCCTGGCGTACTTCCGGGGAGCGGGCGATGTAGAAGGTGCTTCGCGTTACTTCCGGAGTGCGTATTTGGTCGGTTACTTCCTGGTCGTCCATAAAGACGTGCAGCCCGTCCACTTTATCCTGCAGGTCAATTTTGGTCGCGTGGGCAAGCGCGGCCAGTGTTTTTTCATTTTCCAGGTCAAGGCCTTTTTGCAGAGCTTTGTAGGTAAGGGTGCGGTAAAGCGCCCCGGTATCCAGGTAGAAAAAACCTAATTTTTGGGCCAAGGCTTTGGCAACCGTGCTTTTCCCGGCGCCGGCCGGCCCGTCAATCGCAATTATGTATTTCATAATTTTTCATTTTAAATCTTTTATCCCTCTCTCCTTGGGGGAGAGGGGAGGTGAGGGGATGGAGGGGTAGTAATAACTAAAAATCTATCTGATTTCTAATCCGCACGCATCGGTAAAGCGTCACTGCTTCCTGGGTATTTTGGAGTATGCTTTTAAGCACAAGTTTAATACCAACAAAGTATATCGGGTCATTAATCGCATCAGTAATCGGTTGCGGATTTCCTGATGCATCTATTTTGTAATAATAAAATCCGGATGTGTTTAAAACCTGTAATTGTCTATCTTTTGCCCAAGTTGGTTTTAGGTCAAAATAGTTAGCGCCAATGTCGGCAAAGTCATAATTTACTCCGTTATCACGGTAAATTGAATAAGCGGTAGTAGTGTTGGCAATAGCCATCCGGTAAAGAATGTTTTTTGCACTACCTTTTGTTTTAAATCCCAGATAGAGATAAGGACCACAGAAGCGTTGGTCTGGCGGATTTATTGGGGGGTAATTAATACCGGCTTCTGAGGCGACTGTTGGGTCAAGCCCAGTAAAAGTAGCGTCGAAGCTGTTTTCTGGATGGATAACGTTTTCCACGCCAATCAGACCTTCTTCTCTATTTGTTCCGGGTCCGTAAATTATTGTATTTATCAGGTAAATACCGAAATTTTCCGCATCCCCGCCGCTGCGCACGACTTTATGGATAGTGGTTGCCCGGCCGAAGATAAGCGCCAATAAGCCGAAGACAATAACCATAATCGCGGTTGTTGTCAGCATCTCAATCAGCGTAAACCCTTTTTTGTATCCTCCCCCCTGGCGGGGGAGGCGTGGTGGGGGGGCAGTGTCATTGCGAGCGTAGTTCAGCGCGGCAATCTCGTTTTTACAGCAATCTCGCTTTTTCATTTTAATAATACCCGTTCCTTGTTTTATACGTCACCGTATGTAAAATCTGCTTTCCGTTTTTATAAACCGTTACTGTAACCTCTAAAAGGTTATGCTGTGAATCCGGCATCAAATCACCGGTAACGCTTCCGTATTCAGTGGCAGATGGGTTACTATTATCAGATGCTTGAATTGTGGTTGAATAGGTATAATGGATACCGGAAATTATGCTGTCGCCATCAGTGATTTCGCTGAGGTTTCCAATTTGAGAAGTTGGGGGAAATTTCTGGTCCCGTATTCCATCTATCGCCATCTGGCTGATTGTAATCGCGTTAGAGATATCAACCGCCTGGCCCTTGTTAGCAGTATAACCCATCATTTTTGCCATAATAACCAGGGTGGCGGCAACTGCTATGGTTATAACTACCACTGCCAACACTGCTTCAATCAGCGTATATCCAGCTCGTTTGTCATTGCGAGCGTAGTTCAGCGCGGCAATCTCTTTTCTCATCTTAATTTCCATCCCTGCCACACCGGCACGTATGCCCTGCGCCCGCCGGAAAAACCGGAGAAGATATCGTTACTTAAACTCGCACCGGTGAATGAAGAAATTTCATAACTTAAGATTAAGTTGCCGCCGCCGCTTAAGGCGACTGTCCCGTCGGCAACCAATGCGCCGTTGATATTACCCGCAGAAGCGCCCAATGTAATATTTCCTACATTTACAGCATCAATGCTATATGCATAAACAAGACCGTTAACATTTGTCGCCGCACTATCTCCTATTTTTATGTTAGCGGTATTCGAACCAGCGTAAGCAATGATACTAGATTGGCTGGAATTCATCGTGGGAGTTAAATTCGCGTTTACGCTCACTCCAACCGCCCCCGCGTTTGAGTAAGCGATAACTGCCGCTATTTGGTTTGCGCCTAACGTAATAGCCGGACTGACAGAAATAGTAACGGTATCACCGGTAACAGATTCCATCAAAATGGCGGCTTCTCTATTGCTTGTCGAAGCATAGATGGTAGTGTTGTTTGATATAATTATGGCATTATCACAAAGAACGGCTCCATTTACGGTGATGTTGTTGTTATTTAAAGTTAAGGGTACACCTTCAACGATGAGGTCGCCGTTAATAATTGTGTTATTGTCGACTGTTATTGTACCGGAGGGTTGGAAAACAACCCCGGTTCCAATGGTTTTTGTGCCGCTTAAAGTTAAATTGCCGGATGTTTTTATGGAACTATTTATTGCGGTAAGGGAAGATATGTCGACTACCGGAACAGGATTAGATCCGGTAATGAATTCAAGATTAGTACCAGCGATAAGAATACCGGTAGGAAAAGTATAGGTATCAGTTGTCGCGTTATATGTGGAACCAGGATAATCAGCAGTAAATGCTACAGGACCGGGACGAAAACCGTCTGTGTATGTACGAGTCCAACTTGGAACGGGTAAAGCTGCAAGAGAAGTAAGGATAGGAAAATAAGTATTATCAATACTTGAAACCCTCGTTTTGGTTACCCCTGTATTAGTAGTAATTGCGGTAAGTATGTCATTGGTAGAAGTAATGTTTCCGTTTACTGTTCCGGCGTTGTAAACGACGATTCCGGCATAAATGACGTGCTTATTAAATGCCTCAGATATTCCCTGGGTAACACTACCCGTAGGCGGAGATATTGGTTGTCGTGCAAAGGTTATATCATTATTTCCTCTCAGCGGCACAGTCAAAATACGTCGAACTCCTTTATAGAAACCTACGGCAATAATTGTGTCAGTTTCGGTGGCGTTATCGATTAGTCCAACATAATAATTTCCATTATTAAGAGTACCGGAAATTACAGGGTCTTGTAAACCAGCATAAGACGAGGTATTAAGAATATCTACCGGTAAAGAAGTAAAATTAGAAGTTCCGAAAGGATTAGTAGAGAGGGCAAATGGATAATTACCGATGCCATCGGTTCCGCAATGATTAAGCCGGTAAATGGCATCCGCGGTTCCGGCTTCGGCCAAATTCAGAGCGATGGCGGAATTTTTGGCGTATTCAGCCTGCCTGGAAGTGGAAGCAATTATCCAGAAAAGACTGCCAACTAATGCCAAGAGTATAAAAGATGTCAGAAGCGCCACCACCAACGCCATACCACGATTATTTTTTAATATTTTGGCCATTTATATTATTTGTCATCCTGAACCGTAGTTGTAAAGGCTCTATAGTTATGAGATTCTTCGCTACGCTCAGAATGACACGCTAAACCATTACTGTATGCCGGCGTTAAAGATGTAATAAGGGTCTTTTTCGGTAATATTTGTGTTTGTTGGTTCAAAATATGTGAAATTGATACTTGCATCAGGGAATGGAGCGGTGGATTTTGTAAGTGCCGGAGTAGTTTTGTTTGTAGCGCAGGATTGCAGTATACCGTCGGCGCCGGCAGAAATGATAACCATTGCGCCGTTGGCGCCGGCTGGCACCAGGTTGGGAAAAGCAATTTTAGTAATCCAAAACATCCGGTATTGTCCATTATTGGTGCCTGAATTACCCATTGTCCCCCACGGGTCAAGTGGTCTTAAACCGCCAGGAGTAGTGGAATTAGCAGCGATAGTTGCACAGTAAGACTTATAGGTTGTGTAAGGTCCGGCCCACATAGCCGAAACATCACTAGCATCCACAGTGTAACTTAAGGTATTAAGAGCAGGGACATCACCGTCACTAAGTCCATTTGTATAATCACTGGATATCCATCTTCTAACATTTGTTTGATTGGATTCAGCTAAATCTTCCAGCCGGACATAATACCCCACCTCACTATATACCTGGGTGATTACGGTTGTCAGGTGCTGCATTTCCGAAACGGCACGATTGGATTTTGCCTGTTTCATTGCCGTCGTAACGCCAGGTATCAGTATTGCTGCCAGGATAACCATGATAGCAATAACTACCAGAAGTTCGATTAAGGTGAAACCGTTTTTTTTACGCATTTTCAGCCTCCGGTTTTTTCGGTGTGGATTCCCGCCTAAAATCCGCCTTCGCCAAGGCTATGGCGAGACGAAGCATGCGGGAATGACAGCGTTCGGGTCGGATGAATCCGACCCCTACAGTTTACAGATGAAAATAGCTATTAGTATGAAGTATATTGATTGAAGCCGAAAGAGTAAAATTTCCTGGGAATGGGTGGCGGCCGGTCCGATGCGGTTTAACCGGCCGCCCAGAATTTTCCGGTCTATCCCGACCATTGTTTCCGGTTTAAAAAAGAGAGCGGTTCCCGCCGCGATTGAAAACAGGAGCAAAACCAGCCGGATAACGTTTAGCGCCGGTTCCGAATTGAAGGAGAAGAAGGGGATGAAGAGGAAAAGCAGGAGCAGGGTAACAAGGATTGGGAGAAGGGAGCGCCGGTTTCCCCTCTCACCTTTGTCCTCTCCCCGCAGGGGAGAGAAATATTGCAAGATGGACAGGGTTGCCGGGACCACGCTTTCCGGCAAGTTTTTCTGCCGGATTTCCCCGGCCAGGTTGAGAATCTCCCTTTCCAGTTCGTTTGTTTCCATCTTGTCCATCTATATATTTAGTACCGCTTTCTGTTAAAAAGGTTCATTTACTCCATAATTTCTTTTTCTTTAGCCGCCAGGAGATGGTCTATCTCCGCGATGGAATGGTCGGTCAGTTTCTGAATTTCGCTGATACCGTGGTGCATGTCGTCCTCGGAAATCTTTTTTTCCTTCTCGGATTTTTTCAGTTCTTCGTTGGCTTTATGACGAACGTCCCGGATTTCCACGCGGCCCTGTTCCGCGATTTTGTGGGCAACCTTGACAACTTCCTTACGGCGTTCCTCGCTTAGGGGCGGAATCGGTACCCGGACTCCGGTTGCGTCGGCGATAGGATTCAGGCCCAGGTTAGAGGCGAGAATAGCTTTGGATATTTCGCCGGCCAGTGACTTGTCCCAGGGCGCAACCATAATCAGGTTTGGTTGCGGAGTAGTGAGGGTGGCAACCTGGTTGAGGGGAAGGCGGGAATCATACGCCGAAACAGTGATTCCATCCAGAAGACTGACGTTTGCCCGCGATGCTCTAAGGGACAAGTATTCACGCTTGATAAAATCCAAAATCTTGCGCATATCATTTTCCGCGTTTTTTACTTTTTCTCTCATAATTGTTCCCCCATTGGGAGGGGATGTAACCCCTCCCCTACAGGCGACCCTGAAAGGGTCGCACTACGTTATGTTATGGATTCCCGCTTACTATCCGCCTTCGGCTGGACGTAGTCCGCCTATGGCGAGACGAAGTCCGCGGGAATGACAGAAATATTGATTCTAAGAAATTAAAGTTCCAATCTCGGAGCCTTCCAGAACTTTTTTCAGGTTTCCTTTTTGAAAAAGGTTAAAAACAATGATGGGAATCTTATTTTCCCGGCACAAAGCGATTGCGGTTGCATCCATTATATTCAGGTCGTTCTTGAGAACTTCTCCGAAAGAAAGACGCTGATATCGTTTGGCTTTTTTTACTTTTTTAGGGTCAGCCGAGTATACACCGTCCACCTTGGTTCCTTTGAGGATAATTTGGGCCCGGATTTCAATGGCGCGCAAGGCTGCCGCGGTGTCGGTGGTGAAATAAGGACTGCCTGTCCCGCCGGCAAAAATGACCAGCCGGCCTTTTTCCAGATGCCGAATTGCCCGCCGCCTGATGTATGGTTCCGCCAATTGCCTCATTTCCAGAGCGGTTTGAAGCCGCGTAGAAACCCCCAGGCGTTCCATAACAGACTGAAGGGCAAGACCGTTAATAACCGTTGCCACCATGCCCATGTAATCAGCGGTTGTTTTATCAATGCCGTCCTTGCTTACTACCGCACCCCGGAACAGGTTTCCGGCGCCTATCACCACGGCCATCTGGGCGCCCTGGTCAATTGCCGATTTCAGTTCTTCACCTAGTTTCCGCAGTGGTTCCGGTTCAATTCCGAAACCATTTTCTCCGGAAAATGCCTCTCCGGAAACCTTCACCAGTATTCGTTGATATTTATTTTTCATAGGTTCCACCGTATGTGGTTAAGTATAATGTCAAAATCAACCACAAAAACCCTACCACGGAAACACTGAAAACTGCGGAAACACTGAAAAAGACTTAATGTATATTCTAAATTCATTATTCCGTGTCTCCGTGCTTCCGTGGTATTCTTTTTCTGGTTGCATAGAATTTTTGACAGCGTCTGGTTAATATTCATTTAATTCTGGGAAAAAGAGGAGGAGCCTCGGTTACGATTGCACCCGGTTTCGTAAGACCCCAAGTCAGTGCTTTTTTGCCGATCGGCAGATTCATCAAGCCTAATTGTTGTCGGATAAGCAATGCGGTGCGGGGTAGAACCGGTTCCAGATAAATACTTAAAATACGGCTTGCTTCGGTCAGGTTGTAAAGCACCGGACCGGAATTGGGGCCTTTCCGCCAGGGGGCTTCTTCATCTAGGTAATGGTTTCCCGTGCTGATAATTTCGCGTAAGGTTTCCAGAAAACCATAGAAATCGAGATTTTCCATCTTCTGCGTCAGGATCGGGAGAAGCCCTACTGTTTTCTGGGCCAGGATTCCGCCGTCCCGGGATGCCGGAACTTTACCTCCGAAATTTGTTCGAACCAGGTGGTTGAAACGATGAATGAGATTTCCCAGGTCGTTGGCCAGGTCGCTGTTGTAGCGTTTCCGAAAGGCTTCTTCCGTAAAAATTCCGTCCATCCCGAAGGGTACTTCCGCCAGGAGAAAATAACGGAGCGCTTCGGAACCGTAGCGGCTGCAAAAATCAAACGGGTCGATTACGTTGCCTTTTGATTTGCTCATCTTTTCGCCGCCGGAAAGCCACCAGCCGTGCGTGGATATTTTTTTGGGAAGCGGCAGGTTAAGGGCCATCAGAATTGCCGGCCAGAATATGTAGTGAAATCGGATTATGTCTTTTCCGACCAGCTGAACGTCCGGAGGCCAGAAACGCTTGAAAAGCCCGCCTTTTTCTTTTTCCGCCTCGGCCGCGAGGTAGTTAACTCCGGAAAGATAGTTGAGCAGGGCGTCAAGCCAGACGTAAATCGTAAGTTTGGAACCGGCAACACCTTCCGGCAGGGGTACCCCCCATGGGCAGCGCCGGGTCAGAGAAAGGTCCGGCAGTGGGTCGGAGAGCAGATTGGTTATTTCGCTGCGGAATCGTTCCGGATGGATGAATTCCGGATTTTTTACGAAGTGCTCCCTTAATTTTTCCTGGTATCGCGAAAGGCGGAAAAAATAGGTTTCTTCGGATAATTTTTCGGCCTGCCTGCCGCAGTCCGGGCAAACCGTTCCTTCGGACGGTTTTAGGTAATTTTCGCAAAAGATACAGTAATATCCTTCGTAATTTCCCGGGTAAATGTCGCCGTTTTGCTGCAGAGAAAGAAATATCGATTGTACCGTTTTTTCATGCGCCGGTTCGGTGGTCCGGATGAAGCGATCGTAACTTATGTCCAGTATCTTCCATAGGTCAATATAACGCTGGGATGTTTGGTCAACTAATTCTTTGGGTGAGAGGCCGGTTTCATCAGCTGCCGCGGCAATTTTGCTGCCGTGTTCATCTGTGCCGGTAAGAAAAAAGACCTCCTTGCCTAAAAATCTTTCCCATCGGGCCAGGGTATCGGCTGCCACCATTTCATAAGCGTGGCCGACGTGCGGTTGGGCATTGACATAGTGAATTGCGGTGGTCAAATAATATTTATCCATTCTTTTCCGTTTCCGCCAGTTCCTTTTCGTCTTCCGATTTAAGCGTTTTTGTAATTTCCGGGGCGCAGCAGGGTTTTTTATCTGGGCAGGTATTTTTGTCCGAACAAGGTTTTTTATCCGGGTTTTCGTAAGCCAGGCAGCACATCAGCCGTCCGCAAAGACCGGAGACCTTGCCGGGGTCCAACGGGAGGTTTTGTTCTTTTACCATCCGGATGGTAATCGGCTTGAATTCACGCAAAAACAGGGAACAGCAGAGTTGGCGGCCGCATACACCGTACCCGCCCAGCATCCGTGCTTCGTCGCGGCGCCCCACCTGCCGCATTTCAATCCGGCAGTTGAATGTTTTCGCCAGTTCCCGGACCAGGTCCCGGAAATCAATCCGCTCTTCAACGTAATAGTAGAAAGTAACCACCGCCCGGCTGAATGAATACTCCGCGTCAAGCAGTTTCATGTTCTTGATGTTTTTTTCGGCGATTTTTTCCGAACAGATACGAAAGGCCTCTTCATCGTGGCGATAATTTTCTTCAATTTGCGTTACATCTTCAGGGGTTACCTTGCGGATAACCCGGGAGAGATGCTCCCGGTTCAGTCCGGTTGGGAGTTCGGGGAGGATAGAAAGCACGATTCCGTAATCGGAACCGCTTTTGGACGATTCGATAATCACGTAGTCACCCGGAATGATTTCCAACTCATCCGGCCCGGAAAAAATCTCCACCTTGTCCAGGCGGCGAATTCTCAATTCTATAATTTTCATGGGTAAAATCCTTCGGTGTAAAATAACGTTATTTGTAGTCGCCCGGCTTGCCGGGCTCTTTAGCAGCGCCGAGCAAGCTCGGCAACTACAGTGCTGCGTTTATCTTTCAATTCTTGCTTTGCGATTTCTGCCGATAATCTTCATTGGTTGGGTAAAGAAAAACCGCGTCGCGAAAAGATTGTTCCGCCAAAAGAGCCCAGTGCCGGTCGCCGGTTATTTCGGCAACGCTTTTCGCCGATAATCCCAATCTAAATCTAAAGCTGGCTGAGTATGGTTCTGTTTCGCAGGCTTTTTGATACGCGTAGGCTGATTCCTGTAAATAGGTCTGGTTTTTACCGATTTTTCCGGTTTGGTAAAAAAGCGCGCCTATTTGCGCGTAATAGGCCGGATTTTTCGGGTTAATTTTAATTGCTTTGTTTAGAAGCATTAAACCTTGCCCGCCGTTGCCGGCTGAAAGTAAATCAAGGCCGTTTTGATAAGTTTTTTCGGCCCGGTGGATTTTTGCCAGGCGAAAACCGGCTACCAGAAGTACCAATATTATAAGCCCTGCGGCGATTTGGGTCAAACTTCGGTGTCTGCGTTCGGTTTTCCGGTCAACTGGATTTACATTTGTTTTTAAAGAAACGCTTCCTTTAGAGTTGAATCCGCTCGATGGAATGAGTGCCGGCAGGATAAAAAGATAGGTGGTCAGGGAAGGGTCGGCCCAATCAAAGTCTGTCTGGCTGTGCAGAAAAAGGACCAGGATTCCCCAAAAGATTCCTTTTTGCAAACCGGTAGTCGCTCCTTTCCAGGATTTTTGCAGCAACATAATCCAAAACCAGAGAAAGGTTATTATGCCTAACAAGCCGTCTTCGGCCAGAATTTCAAAGAAGATACTGTGACTGTGCTGCGTTTCCATGGCGAGCGGAATTTTAAAGCGGAAGTATTGGACTCCGAAGCTGCCGGGCCCGAAGCCCAGAAGCGGACGCTGTTTGAAAATTTCCAGGGAACTTGCCCAGTAAAAGAATCTGTCCCGCAGGGAAAGGATATGGGGAACCATCTTCAGCGAACCAAGAACCAGAAAGATAAGTAAAAATCCGCCGAACAGGATGAGGTACGGATAATACTTCCCGGCCAAATATTGCCAACGGGTTTTAAGCGTTTTGGGCGGTTTAATCCGTTGCGTCCAGATGTTTGCAAACCAGAACAGGCAAACCAGGAGAAATATCATTATCGCGCCGGAGGATTTCGTCAGAGAAAGGGCGCTTACAAAAAGAATGGTTAACAGAATTCCGAATATTTTTAGATACCCGTTTACCTCTAATTTTTTTCCCTGCGGGGAGAGGGAATGGGGTGGAAAAAAAACAAACGCAAGGCTCACGGGAATCAGGGTAATTAAGAAAGCGGCAAAAATGTTAGGGTAAACAAAGGTGGAGAAAGCGCGGCTGCTGGTAATGCGGGCCATCATTTCGGATGGTATATTATTCAGCATATTCTGTTGAGTCATGTAATTGAGCGTTTCTTTGAATCCCCAGAAATATTGCCAAATTCCGTAAAAGCTGACCAACACGGCGGTAATCAAAATAATAGTCAGAATAAAGCGGCGGCCGTTAATATCCGTTTTTTTACTCGGTGGACAAGCGATTACTTGGAAAAGAAGGAAAAAGAGGCTGAAATAATATAGGTATTGCAGGAAAATTACCTCGCTGCGGTAGGGTGAAGCGGAGCCGACGGCAGCGGCAAAAGAAACCAGCAAAAATGATGTAGCCGGCAATTCCAATCCGGTAGTTTGATAGGCTACTTTTCCGGATAGCAACAGAATTAGGTAAAGAATTGTGGCCGCTAATACCGCGAACTGAAATAAGTTTTGGGCGAGAGGATAGGTGAGTCCGTCGCTGATTGGCCGGATGAGGAGCAGGATAGCAAAAAACAAGAGAAAGAAACGTTTTATCATTGATTTTTTAAAGGTAGGGGCGGGGTTACATCCCCGCCCGTGTTTTGACAGGCGAGACGCCTGTCCTACTGCGGGAGGGGACATAGCCCCTCCCCTACACAAAATTACAATGTATTATATTTTTCCAAAGCAATCAAAATTTCCCGATAGGCATCCGGTCGGAAAAAGTTAACCGTACCCAGCCCGACCGCGTTGGCGCCGGCCAGAAGCATGGATACGGCGCTTGGACCGTCAAAAACGCCGCCGGAACCAAGGATTGGAAGATTGGTCACCTGCCGTGCTTTAAACACAAGGTAAAGAGAAAGCGGCAAAATTGCTGGTCCGGAAAGACCGCCGGTAACTCCGCCCAGAACCGGTTTTCTTTTTTGTACGTCAAAAATTACAGCCGGAAAAGTGTTGGCGATAGTCAGTCCGTTACTACCGGCATCTTCAGCTGCCGTAACCAGATTTTCAATCCGGAAAAGGTCAGGCGGCAGTTTGGCCAGGATAGGCATCTTTACCGATTGGCGCACTGCCTTTATTGTTTTATGCAAATCAGCCGGTGAAACCGGATTAAACGCGCTGCCGGAAACGTTGGGACAGGAAAGGTTCAGTTCCAGCCCGGACAAGCCTGTTTCCTCCAGTTTTTTCGCCATAAGCGCTAACTCTTTTTTATCACCGGCGATACTGGCCATAACCGGAAGAGACAAATTTTTAAGATAAGGTATCACTTCTTTGATAAATGCTTTCAATCCGGGGTTTTCCAGTCCGATAGAGTTAATCAGTCCCGAAGGCGTTTCGGCGGTTCGGGGCGGCGGGTTTCCTTCCCGGGGGAGGAGAGTTATTGTTTTACAGATGAGCCCGCCGAGCCGGGAAAGGTCAATCATCTCATTCAATTCTTTGCCGTATCCCGCGGTTCCGGAAAGAAGAATCAGGGGGTTGCGCAGTTTAATGCCGGCGAAATTAAACCCCGTTTTCGGAATCATTTTTTCCCCACATAATCTCTTCGGCCGGGAAGACCGGTCCGTCAACACAGGCCAGGCGGTAACCGTTTCTGGTTGCTACGGCACAACCGCGGCAAAGACCGGTCCCGCAAGACATCATTGTTTCCATGGAAAAATAGGCGGACCACCCGTATTCTTTTGCGATTTTGCCCGCGGCGGCCAGCATCGGGTTTGGGCCGCAGGCGTAAATAATGCCGTTTTTTGACCGTTCTTTAATTTTCTTACGGAGAAGCGACGTGGCCAAACCCTTAAATTCAAAAGAACCGTCTTCAGTGGCACAATAAGTCGGAATATCTAAAGCCTGAAAATCACGAAGGAAGAAGAGGTCTTCTTTAGTTTTACATCCCAGGATGGCAATCGGTTTTTCGTTTTCCGAATCAGCAGACAAATTTTTAGCCAGAAACAAAAGACCGGCCGCGCCCAATCCTCCGGCCAGGATAATCTTGGGACCCGGTACGATTGGGTAAAGTTTGCCCAGGGGACCCAAAAAAGATATTTGCTCTCCGGCTTGCCGACGGCTGAGTAGGGCGGTTCCTTTTCCTTTTATCTGATAAAAGACAGTTACCTTGTTTTCGGAAAGGCCGGCAATGGAAAAAGGTCTGCGCAGGAGCGGGTCGGTTGTCTTTGACTCGACTTGGATTTGCAGGAATTGACCCGGCCGCGCTTGAAAATGTTTCGGAACTTCTATTACCATGCGGTAATAGGACGGAGAAGCGATTTTGTGATTTTCCCTGATTTCAGCTGTTTCCACCATCATATTTTTGAAACCTGTACCCGGCGGTAAATTTCGAAAATTTTAGCCGCGGGCGCAAAGGAAGTGCCCGGGTAAAGAACCGAAGCGGAACCGGTCGCGACACCCATTCTTAAAGCATCGGCCAATTTTTTACCGCGGGAAAGCTCGGCCAGCAGTCCGGCCAGGAGCGCGTCACCGGCGCCGATAGTGCTGCGCGTTTTAAGCGCGGGCGGCCGGGCGTGAAATGATTCTTTTTCGGTTATGGCCAGGGCGCCTTTGAAACCAAGGGAAACGATGACTGTTTTTACGCCTCCGGCGATAATCTTTTGAGCTGCCCGCATGATTTCCGACCTCTTTTCGTTAATCTTTTTCCCGGCTAACCGGCTTAATTCAAAGAGGTTTGGCTTCAGGATATCAGGAGCGGACTTTAGACCTTCAGCCAAAAGCTCGTTGTCGCTATCCAGAATAACAGTTAACCCCCTTTTTTTAAGGTAGGAAATAAGGGTGGCGTAAAAACCAGCGGGAATACCGGGGGGAGCGCTTCCGCAAATAGCAAAAAGGGAGTCTTTCGGGTACGGGTAGGAGAGAACGTATTCCTTGAGACGTTTCAAGTCTTTTCGGTTAATTTCAGGGCCGGATTCGTTAAACCGGTAAATCCGGCCCGTTTTTCTTTCCCGAATATTGTAAATTGCCCGGCTTTCGCCGTTTATTTCAAAAAAACGATATCTTATTTTCTTCTCCTTCAGGCGATTTTTAATCCATTGTCCGTTTTCACCGCCAATGAAGCCTAAGGCCGTTCCTTTGATTCCGAAACTGTTTAGAGCGCACACTACGTTGATGCCTTTGCCGCCCGCGTCTTTTCGGATTGCGGTCAGCCGATTGATGTCTTCCGGAACAATTTTAGAAACTTCCAGGCAAAAATCAACGCTTGGGTTAGCCGTAAGCGTGTAAATATTCATTAAATTAAGGGGGGTTATTACAGACGAGTTTTCGTTTTGCGAATTCTTTTCAAACGGCGTTGACGACTCGCCGGTTCGAAAAATTCTCGGCCCTTAATCTCCTGGAGAATTTTTTCCCGTTCTACCTCGCGTTTGAAACGTTTGAATATTTTTTCAAAATCTTCGCCAGCAGGTCTGCTTCTTCGTTTCACTTCTCCAGCCACGATGTTCACCCCCTTCGATTAAAACGTTCTTATATTTTATCAATTTCGTAAATTTCGTTTTTACAGTTGTGGCACGCTTTTTCCCCGCCGATATAACCATCAACGAAAGAGCAGCTCCGGCAACGAATGTTCATTCGAAATTCCTGGGGAACAATTATTATTTTTTTTGCTTCTTTAATCTCTTTCACTTCTTTTGTTTTAACTGTTTTAACGACTTTTTTAAGAATAGCCGGTTTTTTTCCCATTTTCTCCTTTTTTTTCGCCGCAGTCTTTTTTACCGGCATAACCTTTTTTTTGATGGCGCTAACCGGTTTCTTCCCCTTGCCTTTACCGGATTTCTGGGCCATGAACCCCCCTTTTGTTGATTACCTGTTGAATCCCTTAACGAATAATTATATCCCTATTTATATCAGAAAGTCAAATTTGACCATTCAAGCGGCCTTGCGGTAAAATTCCTTAATTACTATGGCCAATATTACTAAAGGAGTGCTTTGTGCCGGTATCGCGGTTGCGGATGTGGTGGTAAAACCGGTAGCCGGCTTGCCGGAAGAGGGAAAACTCCGGTTGGTGGATGAGATTGAACTACACTGCGGCGGTTGCGCGGTTAATACCGGAATCGGACTGTCCCGGCTTGGAATTAAATCCGGAATTTCCGGCCGGGTAGGCCAAGATGGTTTTGGTAATTTTTTAAAGGAACGCCTGACCGAAGAAGGGGTTTCTACGACCGGTTTGAAAATGGTTGCCGGTGAACGGACTTCGGCTACAGCCATAATGGTTTCACCGACCGGCGAACGTTCTTTCCTTCACTTTCTTGGTGCAAACCGTAATTACAGTTCCGCGGATTTTGACCTTTCATTATTCCGCGATTATCAAATCCTGCATCTGGCCGGAATCCTGCTAACTCCTTCTTTTGACGGAGAGCCGGCCGCATCCGTTATGCGCCAGGCAAAAGAGGCGGGACTGATTACTTCGCTGGATACCGCCTGGGATTCAACCGGCCGATGGCTGGAAGCGGTTGGTCCAATCTTGCCTTACACCGACCTCTTTCTTCCAAGCATAGAGGAAGCCAAAATGCTTTCCGGATTGAAAAATCCGGATAAAATTGCTAATTTTTTTCTGAAAACAGGCGTAAAAGTGGTGGCGTTAAAGATGGGTTATGAAGGTTCATATTTCAAATCATCGCTTGGGGAGGAAGGCTTTGTGCCAATTTACCCGGTTGAAGTGAAAGATACCACCGGAGCCGGAGATGCTTTTGTCGCCGGTTTCCTAGCCGGGTACCTGAAAGAGTGGCCGTTGCGCCAAGTAACTCAATTTGCCAATGCCGTTGGAGCCCTTGCCGCAAGTAAGATAGGAGCTACAGCCGGCATCCGGTCTCTGGCGGAAACGCTTCGTTTTGCCAACATTGATAAAGAATGATGTTAGTTTCTCGCCGTACGCCATTATTTTTTTTTCTTGCCGTTTGTCTGGCCGGTTGCGCTTTTTTCCCGGGGGCTCTTAGCGCGGATTCTGTGCCGGTATTTTGGAAAGCGGAGAACTCCGAAGCAGTTCTTACATCTGACGGTGCGGTTTCCGAAATAATTCTGACGGGAAAAGTTTCCCTTGTTTCGGGAGACCGAACCGTTACGGCCGAAGAAGGGCATTATTTTCCGGATAGGCAAGAAGCGGTTCTTTCCGGAAAAGTGCGGCTTTTACTGCCGGCCGGTAAGGTTGATACTGATAAGGCTTTTTACAACTTCGCGAACGGGACCGGATTTACCGGTCCGGCTATTTTTGCCAACCCGCCCTGGTTTGGAAAGGCAGAACGGATTGAAATAGAAAGCGCGGACACCATCCGGTTGCGGGACGGATATCTTACCACCTGTGACCTTATACCTCCCCATTACCGGGTTACCTTGAAATCCGCTTCGGTTAAAGAAGGCGAATGGATAAAAATTGAGTCGGCGACCTTTAGAGTAGGAAAGGTACCGATTTTTCACCTGCCGGTTTTTTCCCAATCGCTGGGTTCTTCGGAAGCATTTGCCCTCGGCATAACTCCGGTTATAAATTCCATTGATGGGTTTCAGCTTTATACAACCTTGAAATATAACACCCCGCAGGAACGCTACAGTCTGGACCTTGATTATCGCGGCGCGCAAGGTTTTGGGTTTGGGCCAAGCCTGAAAAGCAGCCGATGGGGACAAACCGACATCAAAACCTATTTCATTCAGGATTTGAAACAGGAGCGGGACCGTTACCGTCTGGAGACCTGGCACCGTTCCAATTTTCCGAAAGAATCGGGAGAAGATAATTTTCTGCTGCAGATTCATAAGTTTTCCGACGCCGATTTTTTGAAAAATTATTTCTGGAGGGAATACGACCAGGACGTGGAACGAAATAGTTTTCTGCTTTATTCTTTAAACAGAAAAAATTATTACGTTGGTTTTTTGATGGACGGGGAATTGGATAACTACCGTAATTTGACCCAAAGACTGCCGGAATTAACCTTCTTCGCGCCTTTCCGAAAAGCAGCCGGTTTTTACTGGCAGGAAGAAGCCGCTTTAAGCAATCTTTCCAAGGAATTTTCCGGAAAAACGGAAACGACCAACCGGTTCAATTTCACGGAAAGCGTTTCCCGGTTTTACCCTATGGCCGGCGGTGTTCTCAGACCGTTTATAACCGGAGGGGCGACCTACTATTCCCAGAACAATGAGGGTAATGAAACGACACGTTATCTTGCGGAGGAGGGGGTGGATTTAGGTTGGAAATTCGGCAGGACTTTTAAACAAAAAGACGGTTCAGACGTAGTTCATTATCTGGAACCGCGGATAACCCTCCTTAACCGGGACGTTTCTTTGGAACCGGAAAAATTATTTCAGTATGACGATTTGGACCAAATTCAAACGGACCAGCTGTTAAGTCTTCAGTTACTGAACCGTCTCGAGGTTAACCGGCCAAACGGTAGCTTTGAAGCGTTGCGTTTTAACCTTGAAGCAGACTACTCCATTAAAAAAGAACGTTTCGGGGAGTTACGGAGTCTGTTTGTTTTTGACCCGCGTAAGAACCTGACTCTCCGGAGCGAAGGCGATTTTGATTTAGACACGGGAAAATGGAAAACAATCTCTACCTCTTTCGATTGGCATAAAAACGGTTTTCGCTTTCAGTTAGACCACGGTTACCAGAGGGATACGGACGAAACCATTACCCCGCGCGTATCTTTACCGCTTGGCAAAAAGTGGAGAATCGATTCCTACGCCGCTTATGATTTAAAAAATGATAACTTCGAAGGAAGGGAAATAAGCATCTGGCGCGATCTTCACTGCTGGGAAGGCCGCCTGGGTCTTTACCGGGACCAGGATGAAACCGAAGTCTATTTAATCTTTACCCTTAAGGGATTTTCGAGTGATGCGGTTAAGATTATTTCCCGCTTTTAATAGCAACGAGACCAATGGCTTCAATGCGATAATTTCTTGTGTTTGCACCTATTTTTTGAGTATAATATTAATTTTGAACGCAACCTTAGTATTACTATTTACGGCGGTGTAGCTCAGCTGGTAGAGCAAGCGGCTCATACCCGCTATGTCTGGGGTTCGAATCCCCGCACCGCCACTTTGTATTTTTTGTTTATTAATTAAACTGAATAATGAATAAAGTAACCATACGGAAGGCCAGCGTTGATGACTTGAACGCTATTGGGAATCTCTGGCAGGAGTTTATGGATTTCCATAAGAGCCGAGATCCCCGTTTTACTCGGTCAGCCGACGGTCATGAACGGTTCAAGGAATTCATCTCCGGGCACATGACATTGGACACCTCGCGTGTTCTCGTTGCCGAAGAGGACGGAAAGGTCGTCGGTTATTGCTTGGCAAAACTGGCGAAATATCCCCCTGTGTTCGAAAAGCAAGATTATGGAACGGTGTTTGATCTTGCTGTAACTGAGCGATGCCGGAGAAGCGGCATCGGCGCGAAACTTTACCATGTAGCTCAAGTATGGTTTGCCGAACATGAAATTCACCGGATCGAGCTTCGGGTAGCCGTGTCGAATGAAACTTCGACCGCATTCTGGAAAAAAATGGGATTCAGTCCCTATGCGACAACGGTTTCGAAGAACATCTAATACTTAAGAGGTCGAATAAGGTCGTTCGAGCAAACTATATTATTCGTTTTTCTTCAAGAGAGGTTTGTTTCTTTGCAACACTTCGCGGAGTGACAGTAACAAAACAAGCAGTACGAGGAAGAGAGTATCTGTGGCTCGCCTTGAAGTATAGGCGAGAACACGGAGAGCCTCACTTCCGAGTTGCGTAGTTTTGTCTGGCACGCAGCGTGTGGTGCGAAAGAGACAACCGAACGCTATTATGGGATACCAAGTCCTTGCCTTAAAATACCGCCCCAGAACCTTTTCAGAGGTTCGCGGGCAGGAGCAGATTACTACCACGCTGACCAGAAGTTTGGCGGAAAAGCGTATTGCCAACGCGTACCTCTTTTCCGGCCCAAGGGGTGTGGGGAAGACCTCGGTTGCCCGGATTTTGGCCCGCAGCCTTAACTGCGTCAACGGACCGCTTCCGGAACCATGCAACGAGTGCGAAAACTGCCGCGAAATTTTGGAGGGGCGCAGTCTGGATTTTCTGGAAGTTGACGGCGCCAGCAACCGGGGAATTGACGAGATAAGGGCTATTAATGAAAATACCCGTTTTATGCCGATTAAGAACCGGTACAAAATCTATTTGATTGATGAAGTCCACATGCTGACTGATTTTGCTTTTAACGCTATACTAAAAACCCTGGAGGAACCACCAGAACACGCCAAATTTATCTTCGCGACCACTCACCCCGACAAACTTTTACCGACCATTATCTCCCGCTGTCAGCGTTTTGACTTTCACCTTGTTTCGACCGGTGAAATCAGCCGCCATTTGTCCGAAATTGCCGGAATGGAAAAGATTCAGATAGAACCAGCCGCTTTGTTGCGCATCAGCCAGTCGGCGGCCGGTTCTTTTCGGGACGGACTCTCAATTCTTGACCAATTAGCTTCGTTTCGTTTTGGCGGGAAGATAGCCGTTTCCGACGTGGAAAAAATGTTAAGTCTGGTGCCGGAAAATATTTATTTGGAAATAATCCGGATGTTGCGTTCCGGAAACAGACGGGGTTGCCTGGAGGTGGTGGCACGGGTTTCTCAATCCGGTTATGACCTTTTTCAGTTTACCTCCGGTGTGTTGGAGTTTGCGCGCTACCTTGTTTTAATCAAAGCCGGAGCAGGGGACCTGGCAACTGACACGGTTACCCCCGAATCGGCGCAGGCTCTGACGGAACTTGCCGGCCAGTTTACGATGCCGGAACTTTTAAATTTGCTTGAAAACCTTGCCGAAGAACGCGATAAATTAAAACATGAAGACCTGCTTCGAGTTCGCCTGGAAACAATTTTCTTGAAGATGGCTGAAATTTTTGGTAAACCCGGTGGAATTGAGTCCCCGCTGCAGAGCAAACCAAATTATGAGCCGGTAAAAGAAAAAGTAATTACGAAACCGGTTGTTTTAAAAGCAGAACCGGCAATTGAAAAACCTATTCCGAAAAATCAGTTTAAACCATCTCTTGTTAGAGAAGTAGTTAGAACAGAGGAAGAAGTAAAAAAAGAGGTTGACACACTACAGTCTCCCTGTCATACGCCGGAGAATAGAAGCGGGCCAGATGCTGACAGGATTATAGCGGAAACCCAGGCAGCGGACTTGTGGCGGTTATTTCTGGAAGAGGTCGGTAAGGAAAAGCCGTTTCTTTTACCGACTTTAAAAACCGGCCATTTGGACAAAATAGAAACGGGTCGCAACGAAAAGATAGTGCGCCTGCGTTTTCGAAGACAGTTTGAAGAAGGACTCTTAAAAAGTAACCAAGCGATTCTGGTTGAAATCTGGTCCCGGAAAATTGCTTCCGGGAAGGTAGCGTTCGAAACCACCGTTGAAAAAGGAAATGACCCCGACGAAATTCAGGTTAAGCCGCGAGCGGCTATTCCCCAAAGAGAGGGTTTGAATCTTCAGCCATCTCATTTAAAAATCGATTCCGTGGAATCGGGACACCCCGCCCCAATCAGTCTTATGCCCGAAGAAAAAGAGCTTGTACAACGGGTCCTGGGAATATTTGACGGGGAAGTAACGTCTATTAAAAAGGAGACTTAAATCTATGGCTAATTTTATGCAATCGCTTAAGGAAATAAACAAACTGCGGCAAAACGCAAAAGTTTTGGAAAAAAAATTGCGCGAAGAGCGGATGGACTTTTCCAGTCGCGACGGTCGGGTTAAAGGAATTGTTAACGGGAAAATGGAAATTATTTCCCTGGAAATTTCACCGGATTTGCTTTCCGCCCAACAAAAACAAAATCTGGAAAAACTGATTTTAGAAACCATCAACAACGCCGTCGGGCAGATGCAAAGCCAGGTTTCTAAAGTAGTCAGCAGCCAGATGGGTATCAACCTGCCGGGCATGGGTTTTTAAGGAATTGTTTAGCCTATGTGGCTTCTTTACCATTTCTTTGCTTTTTTGGTGCTGCATCTGCCGAAAAGGGCGACGCTTTCTCTGGCTCGTTACTCGGCGCTTTATCAGTATTGGACGACGCCGGTCCTTAAACGGTGTTTACGCGCGAATTTAAGCCAGGTCTTAAAGGAAACCGGTCGGAGTCAAGCCGAACTGGATAGTTTGGTCAGGGAAGGTTACCTGAATTTTGGTCGATATCTGCATGAACTTTATTTTGTTCCCAGGATAGACCAGAATTTCCTGAAACTCCATTTAGAAATCAGAGGCAGGGAAAATCTGGACCAGGCGTTTCGGCAGGGCAGGGGAGTAATCAGCCTTACGGCGCACCTGGGTAATTGGGAATTAGCCGGCATCTTTACCGCCCTGCTTGGTTATCCCATTACGGCGGTGGCTCTGCCCCACCGGGGTTCGGTGATGAACCATTTTTTTCTGCAAAGGCGAAAGACCAAGGGTGTAAAGGTAATTCTGCTGGGAAAGCAAACTAAACGGTTAATTACGGCGCTGCGGCAGAATGAACTGGTGGCATTACTCGGGGACAGGGCTTTCGGACCGCCTTACCTGAATTTGAAATTCTTCGGCAAAACAGCTCTTCTCCCGGCCGGGCCGGCTCAGTTGGCGGTAAAATTGGGCAGCCCGATAGTACCGGGCTTTTTGGTGCGGAAAAATGAAAAATATATCCTTTTTTTCGAACCACCTATTTATCCTGATTCACAAAAAAGCAGTTCTGACGCGGTAAATGATTTGGCAGAGAAAACAATTGTTTATCTGGAAAAGTACATCGGCGCCTATCCAAGTCAATGGCTGGTTTTCGACCACATATGGAAAAAATAAAAAAGAGAGTGCTGCTTTCGGGCAACGAAACCGCCGGTGAAGCAGCCGTTAACGCCGGGTGTTGTTTCTACGCCGGATATCCCATTACTCCCCAGAATCAGCTAACTGAATACATGGGACGGCGTCTTCCGGAGGTGGGCGGAACTTTTATTCAGGCCGAAAGCGAGATAGCGGCCATCAATATGGTTTTTGGCGCCGCGGTAGCCGGCGCTCGGGCGATGACATCTTCTTCCAGCCCCGGTATTTCTCTTAAGCAGGAAGGCATTTCCTACCTGGCCGGCTGCGAACTACCGGCGGTCATTATCAACATGAACCGCGCCGGACCAGGTCTGGGCGATGTAACTCCGAGCCAGGCGGATTATTTTCAATCCACCCGGGGCGGAGGTCACGGCGATTACCGCACGATTACATTCGGGCCGCAGAGTCTTCAAGAACTTTACGACTTGACTTATCTGGCTTTTGACCTGGCCGACCAATACCGGAATCCGGTTTTGATTTTGGGAGACGGTATCCTGGCGCAAATGATGGAACCGGTTACCTTGAAACCGTTTCAGAAAAAATTCCCGGCTAAGCCGTGGGCGCTCACCGGATGCCGCGGGCGGGCACCGCACAAAATTCTCTCGTTGTATCTTAAACATGGCGTCTTGGAGGAGCACAACTGGCGCCTGGCGAAAAAATATGCCGCGGTTGAAAAATCAGAACAACGCTGGGAAACCTTTCGAACCGATGACGCCGAAATAATTATCGTGGCGTTCGGCAGCGTTGCCCGGCTCGCCAAAGCCGCGGTTTTGGCCGGGCGGGAAAAAGGAATTTCAGTCGGGCTCTTCCGGCCTGTTTCCTTATGGCCTTTTCCTTACCAACCCTTGCGCCGATTAGCGGGAAAATCCCGTAAATTTTTAACGGTGGAAATGAATCTGGGGCAGATGGTTGAAGATGTCCGCCTGGCCGTAGAAGGCGTCTCCCCGGTCTCTTTTTACGGACGTCCCGGCGGTGGAGTTCCGACGCCGGAAGAGATATTAAAAATTGCGCAAAACTTAATCGGACGCTGATTTTCACAGATTATCGCAGATAAAGAATAACTTATAAATTTTTTAGAGAAATACCCTAAAATTATGGTTAATCTTTATCCGGTAGTTTCTGCGTATATCTGCGTCCTAAAAAAATTCCATGGAAAAGACAATCTTTGAGAGAACGGCGGGATTGCAGGATACCGCGAACAGTTTTTGCCCCGGCTGCGGCCACGGAACCCTGATACGGTTGGTGGCGGAACTGGTGGAGGAGATGGGTATGCGGGAGAAAACCATCGGTATTGCTCCGGTAGGATGCGCGGTAACCGCTTACGATTACTGGAATTTTGACGTAACCGAAGCCGCCCACGGAAGGCCGCCGGCGGTTGCCACCGGCATCAAAAGGGTTTTGCCGGACCGGTTGGTTTTCACCTACCAGGGAGACGGAGACCTCGCGGCCATCGGAACCGCGGAAATTATTCACGCCGCCAATCGCGGTGAGAATATTACCACTATTTTTGTCAACAACGCAGTTTACGGCATGACGCGCGGACAGATGGCGCCGACCACGATGATCGGCCAGAAAACTACCACAACTCCCTTTGGCCGCAACCCCAAAATACACGGTTACCCGATTAAGGTTTGCGAACTTCTGGCCGTTTTAGACGGGACCACTTACCTGGAACGGGTTGCTTTGACTGACCCCGGGTCCGTCCGCAAGATAAAAGCGGCGATAAAAAAAGGGTTTGAGTGCCAGTTGGCGCGCCGGGGTTTTTCCCTGATTGAAGTTCTTTCGCCCTGTCCGGTTAACTGGGGATGCGCGCCGGTCCAAGCGCTTGATTTTATCCGAGAAAAGATGCAGGCGGTATTTCCCGTAGGCGTAATTAAAGATACCATTTCCGGAAACGAGATATGATTAACCGAAAAAAGTTTAACTAAAAATATTTCGAAGATTTCTTGTGAAAACCATTCTTATCCTTGTGCTGGTATCGGTAATCTTGACAACAATGAACCAATCCGCGGTATCGCGAGTAACCACGAATATCAAAGCAGACGAAATGACGTACGCCAGTTCCGTGGATGGCACCGCGCCTCTTTGCGCAAACATCTGTTACCCCGGCGACGGAAAACCCAAGCCGATTATCGTTGTAATGCACGGACTTGGCGGAGGCCGCAATGACGTCGCCAAAGATATCCGTGATTTTGCCGCCCGCGGGCTCTTTGCCGTCGTACCTGATATGCGGGGACGCGGAACATCGGCCGGTAAATTTGATTGCGGTGGATTAGACGTCTACGATATCGTAGACGCACTCCTCGCGGCTATCAGCAGATACCCCGCCGAAATCGATAAGCGCAATATTAACATCGTTGGCTATAGCGGGGGCGGCGCAAACTGTTTCAGTGTTTTCGTAAGGTTTCCCGACCTGTTTCATGTCGTTGCGCCGTTTTTTGGCGTTACCGATTACGGGCAGTGGTATCATCTGACGCCGCAGTACAACGATCTTTTAAAACAGGCGGTGGGCGGCACACCGGAAGAATTACCGCTTAATTACGCCGCGCGCAACACTTGTCCGGCGGCCGGAAATAATCGCGGAGCTAAATTGCATATATTTTACGACGAGGCCGAAACCATCTGTCCACCTGTCATGGATGAACGGTTTCTTGAGACATACCACGCTGCCGGCTTGAAAAATGCTACGGTTCATATCAGCCGGGCAGGCGATGCCGCGCGGTGGCGGCACGGCTACCGCACCGACAACCCGATGCTCGAAAAAGCGGACGACACCCTGGTGAATGAAATCTTCGCACCGCTACCTGATTTATCCTTGCCGAAAAAAGGAACTCTCACGGTGTGCGGTTATCTGGTCACGCGTCAATTTAAGATATTTATCGAAAACGGGCAACGCGGTGTGGTGCGGATTGAGTATGACCTGACCGGAAAAGAACCGAAAATTACGGTAAAAGATAACCCCGCTAAATTGCCGGTAAAGGTTTCATTCCAAACCCCGTTTGCTTTTCTAAAACAACCGCAATGAATTCGTCTAAATAACGGATTAAGCCTTTAGAATTTTTTGCCCGGCAAGAGCAACTTGTGTTAAAATAATAGAGTTTGGTTTTTTCACCAAAGCCCACCTTCGCAATACGGATGCTTCGTCTACCGTGCGGTTTCGCCGCCACTAGGCGTCCATGCTACGGCGGGCAAAGGAGGAGACAAAAATGAAAGTAAAAGTGGATGCGGATATTTGTACCGGATGCGGACTTTGTGTCGACGGTTGTCCCGATGTTTTTGTTTTGGAAGGTGAGATTGCCAAGGTAAAATCTGACCCGATTCCGGTCAGTACCGAGGAATGCGTGCAGCAGGCAATTCAGGACTGTCCCGTTAATGCTATTACGGAAGGCTGACGAAGATGATTAAAGAGATGAGAATTCACGCCCGAGCAGGGCAGGGCGCCATTACCACCGCCGCCCTGCTCGGAACCGCTGTTTTTGTGGAAGGCGGATACGCCTACGCTTTTCCCAGTTTTGGAGCCGCGCGCATGGGCGCGCCGATGAATGCTTTTATCCGTATTTCCGACCAGGTCATCCGGCTCCGAAGCCAGATTTATAATCCGGATTATGTATTAGTAGTTGACCCGACGCTTGTGCGGAGCGTAGACGTTCTGGCCGGGGTGAAAGATAATGCTCTGATAGTAATAAATTCTAAGGAACCGCTTTCCCTTAAACCTAAATCAGACGGAGTTAAAATTATTTACGTGCCGGCCACGGAAATTGGCATGCGCCATTTGGGACGCCCCCTGGGTAATACCGCCCTGTTGGGTGCGTTTGCGGCCGTTTCGGGAACGGTTAAACTAGAAAGTTTGAAAGAGGTGATTAAGCGTCGTTTTTCCGGAGAAATCGCCGAAAAGAACACTGCGGCTCTTACTGAAGGCTGGGAGGTGGCATGCGGATAAAAATAACGGCCGAACCGGGAAGCGCCAGAAATAACAAAACCGGTTCCTGGCGGGTGGAACGACGGCCTAAATTTTTGCAAAAAAATTGCATCGCCTGCCGGCTGTGCGTCCTGGTTTGCCCGGAAGGGATTGTTTCCGGAAAAGAGAAGAATGATTTTAAAACCGATTACCTTTATTGTAAAGGCTGCGGCCTTTGCGCCGCGGTCTGTCCAAAAAAAGACATCGAGATGGTTCCCGAAGAAATGGAGAGAAAAAAATGAAGGATTTCATCGAAGGTTCCGAAGCAGTTGCGCGGGCGGTGTGCCTCTGTAAACCCGGAGTAATTTCGGCCTATCCCATCACGCCTCAAACCCACATTGTGGAAGGTTTGGCTCAAATGGTGGCCGACGGTCGTTTAAAAAGCCAGTTTGTTAACGTGGAAAGCGAACATTCCGCAGCTTCGGTTGTCTTGGGCGCGGTGGCCGCCGGAGAACGTGTTTTTACGGCCAGTTCCTCGCAGGGTTTAATCCTGATGAGCGAGGTTATTTTTAACATTGCGGGAATGCGCATGCCGGTAGTTCTGGCGTGCGTCAACCGGTCATTATCCGCACCCATCAATATCTGGAACGATTTGCAAGATTCAATTACATTGAGAGATAGCGGCTGGGTGCAGCTTTACGCGGAAAACAACCAGGAAGCCACCGACCTTATCTTTCAGGCCTATCGCCTGGCCGAGGACTCCCGAGCCTTAATTCCGGTTATGGTCTGTTTGGACGGGTACGTCTTGAGTCACGGCTTTGAGGTAGTTGATATTCCGGAAGAAGATAAAGTGGCGCAGTTTCTGCCACCCTTTAATCCGGCGGAAAAATTGGACACGGCCCACCCGAAGAGTTTTGGACTTTTGGCCGGACCGGACTATTACCTGGAAATCAGACATGATTTACACCAGGCGGTTAAGGGCGCTTTAACGCTGATTCCGGAAATTACCGCCGATTTTAAGCGTATTTTTGGACGCGATTCCGGCGGTCTGGTAGAATCATACCGCTTAGAAGACGCGGAGATGGCGATAGTTTCGGCCGGATCGGTCTGCGGAACGATTAAAGATACCGTGGATGCTTTAAGGGCGGAAGGGAAGAAGGTCGGTCTCTTGAGAATTATCACCTACCGACCCTTTCCGGAAGAAGCAATTCTTCAGGCACTGGCGAAGGTTCCGATGGTTGCGATTCTGGATAAAGCTGTTTCGCTCGGCGCCACCGGACCAATTTACGCGGACCTGAAAGCGGCGTTTCAGGGAAAACCAGCTAAAAAAATCAGCGGTTACATCGCCGGTCTTGGCGGCAGAGATATTACGCCGGGCACGATTAGGGAAATATTTAAACAGCTTGCCGGACCGGAGGTAAGCAATCAGTTTGTCGGTTTAAAGTCTTCATTTTAACAAGAGGAGAACCCTTATGCCCGAACATTTTCTTTCACCCGGTCATACCGCCTGCGCCGGATGCGGTCAATCTCTGGCGGCACGCCTGGTAATTGATGCGGCCGGACCAAATACCATTATCGTTAATAATACCGGATGCCTGGAAGTTTTTTCCACCGCCTACCCGGACACCGCCTGGGAAGTACCCTTTATTCACTCCCTTTTTGAAAATTCGGCGGCCGTTGCTTCCGGAGTAGAGGCGGCTTTAAGACAAAACGGTAAATTATCAGAGGTCAGGGTAATCACCCAGGCCGGAGACGGTGGTACCGCGGATATCGGACTCCAAGCGCTTTCCGGAATGTGGGAACGGGGACACGACATCCTTTCCATCTGCTATGATAACGAAGCATACATGAACACCGGAATTCAGCGCAGCGGCCTTACGCCTACCTATACTTCTACGACTACCAGCCCGTCCAGCAAGACTTCCACCGGCAATCCGAGACCAAAAAAGAATGTGGTAGAGATTGCCGTAGCGCACGGGATTCCCTACGTAGCAACCGCATCAGCCGGATTTCCGCTCGACCTGCAGAAAAAGGTAAAAAAAGCGCTGGCAATTCGCGGACCAAAATTCCTGCACGTTCACGTTCCCTGTCCGCTGGGTTGGCGCCACGAACCGGAACAGACTTACCAGATAGCCCGGCTGGCCGTGGAGACTGGACTTTTTCCGCTCATCGAATTTGAAAACGGAAAACTTTCGGGCCGGTATCTAATCGCCAAACCGAAACCGGTGGAAGAGTACCTGAAACCACAGGGAAGGTTCCGGCATATTTTCAAACCGGGCGCGGAAGCAGCCCTAAAAGAAATCCAGGCGATAGCCAACCGGAACATTGAGCGTTACGGCCTCGTTAAAACCGCAGTCTAAAATTAATCCGTTTTTCGGAAAAGGAAGATTATGGCTCTGATAAGTTATTCGGCGTGTGAAATTATCAAGGTCGCGATTGAAATTGAAAAAAACGGCTACCAGTTTTACACGGAAGCCGCCAAACTGACCCGGAGTAATTCGGTGGCTGAACTTTTCCAGAATCTTGCCCGGGAAGAGATTCAACACCAGACTTTTTTTGAGGGACTGGCAAAACTTATTCCCTGCAAAGAGGTCAACGGAACAAACCAACCGGATGAATATCTTTCCGCGATCGCGGATGCGTCTATTATTCAACAAAAACGGGGAATAAAGTTGGTTACGGAAAAGCGGCTTACTGACCAGGAAGCGCTTGATTTTGCGGTTCAGGTGGAAAAAAATGCCATTCTTTACTATACGGAACTGCTGCGGTTTGTAACCGAAAAAGAAAGAGGAATGGTTGAAGAATTGGTTGCGGAAGAAAAGAAACACCTCACCAACCTGATTTCGATTGGTAAAAATCTAACCTGAAACAACTTTTCCGTTGCAGATTGTGCGGCAAACCCTTCCCTTCATCGTTTCACCCAAAAACGGTGTGTTTTTACTGCGGGATTTAATTACGGCCTGCGTCAGCATCCATTCTTCTTTCGGGTCAAAGATAGTGATGTCGGCCCGTAACCCTTCCTTAAGAATGCCCCGGTCGTTGAAACGAAATATCCTGGCCGGATTTGATGTCAGGCAGGCAATTAGAAGTGAAAGGGGAATGACGGTGGTTAACCGCAAAAGAAGGGGCAGGGCGGTTTCAAAACCGATGATACCGAAAGCTGCGTTTTCAAAATCAGTCTCTTTTTCTTCCCGGCTGTGCGGTGCGTGATCGGTTACGATAACTTCGATTGTGCCGTCCTTAATACCGTCCCTCAGTGACTTAACATCATTTTTGGTGCGCAGGGGCGGACTAACTTTGGTGTTGGTGTTATATCCTTTCACCGACTCTTCAGTCAGAGTAAGATGATGAACGGTGACCTCCGCGGTTACCGGAACGCCCTTTTTCTTTGCCTGCCGAAGAAGAGCGATTGAACCGGCTGACGTAAGGTGGGCAAGGTGAATCCGGCTTTCCGTCAAAGAAGCGAGGGCAATGTCACGAAAAACCGCTATTTCCTCTGCTTCCCGGGGGATGCCGGGCAAGCCCAGGAGGGTGGATATTTTCCCCTCGTTCATCACTCCGTTCCGGGCCAGCGTTAGTTCTTCCGGATGGTCTATGAGCGGCCGGTCCGCTATCTTAGCGTATTCCAATCCGCGGCGCAGAACCCGGTTGTCCGCAACGCAATTTCCGTCGTCCGAAAAAGCCACCGCGCCGTTTTCTGCCAGGTCAGCCATCTCCGTCAGCTCTTTTCCTTCCCGGTTTTTAGTTATGGCGCCAATCGGAAGGACCGAAATGGCGGTTTCCTTTCCCTTATTGAAAACGAAGGCGACCAGGGGACCGGTATCCAGGCAGGGGTCGGTATTGGGCATCGTCATAATTGTGGTGTAACCGCCGGCCGCGGCAGCCGTCGCGCCGGTCTTAATCGTCTCTTCATCTTCTCGTCCCGGTTCCCGCAAGTGACAGTGGCTGTCAATAAAACCAGGACAGACAATTTTGTCGGAGGCGTCGATAATAAGGGGTTTTCCCTGTGGTTTTATACCCTTAGCCACTTTTTCAATCTTGCCGTTTGCGCAGGCAACATCCATGACTTTGTCAATTCCCTGAGCCGGATCAATTACCCTTCCGTTTTTAATTAACAGGTCCATAAATACCTCGCTTTGGATAACATCAACTCCCTTGATCAGAGAGTGCGCGCTTGGAGAGACTCGGCGCCCTCGGCTTTCGGTACGCCTCGGGTCGGCCCCCCGCTGGTATTGCTCCTTAATTAGTCGCAATCCCTGACTTCGCTCCTTTCGAGTCTTGTGTCAAGGAGTGCGCGCTTGGAGAGACTCGAACTCTCAGCCTTTAGCTTCGGAGGCTAACGCTCTATCCAATTGAGCTACAAGCGCAATTCGTCCTTATATTATAAACCAAAATGGTTCTAATTGGAAGAAAGCGCTTTTTTGATTATCCGCAAAGAACGTTCCGCGGCGCCGGTTTCCCGGCTGATTGCCTGATAAGCCTTTGCGCCGGATTCTTCAGCCCAATCCGGTTTGGTAAGGCAGCGCAAAAAAAAGGCGTAAAGACCATCCGAATCAAGAACCAATTCCCCGCCGCCGGATTTCTGCAAAATATCCGCTTCTTCCTTGAAATTCCAGGCGTGCGGTCCGAACGCCAACGGCTTTGCGAAAGCCGCCGGTTCCACCAGGTTGTGTCCGCCGTCACCAAAAACGGTCAGGCTGCCGCCGACAAAAGCCGCGCGGCTTATCGCGTAAGCCTTGTTGAGTTGGCCCATAACGTTCAGCAGCAAGAAGTCTTCGGTAAAGGGCGAACGAAGGGAAGAAAACTTCTGGTATTTTAATCCTTCTTTTTGAAAAATAGCTTCCATTTTACTACGTTCCAGATGCCTGGGCGCAAATATTATCCTCAGGCCCGGAAATTCGGACAACAATCTTTGGGAAACTTCAACTGCCATTTCTTCTTCTTCCGGATGGATGGAGCCAAAGACGATACTGCGGCCGGTCAGCAAAAATTCTCTCTTTACTTCTTCCGGGTTTATCCCTTCCGCCTGTTGAAAAACCACGTCATATTTGATGTTACCGGTTACGGTTACCCGCTCCGGTAAAACTCCCAGGTTTATAATCCAGTCTGCTTCACGACGGCTGCGCATGCCTATTTCTTGAAATTGGGCAAGAACCGGCGCTGTTATGAAACCGACTTTTCGGAACCGGCGGTAGGAATTTGGTGAAAACCGTCCGTTGATAAGAACCGCCGGGATGTTGCGTCGTGTTAAAGCAAGGAGGAGGTTAGGCCAGAATTCGGTCTCCAAACTGATAAAAATCCGGGGGTTGCACCGGCGCAAAAATGACGGCCAGATAAAGGGCAGGTCAAACGGAAAATAGGTTACGGGAATTTCCGGGAGCAGCCGCCGCGCAGTCCGGAAACCGGTAATCGTGGTGGTGGTGAGAAAAACTGGTAATGGAAACTCTTTCCGGAGTAGGTCAATCAGGACGCGGGCGATGGTAACCTCTCCCACGGAGAGCGCCTGAATCCAGACGCAGTCCGAAGGAATGTCGGGACGCAGATTAAACCCGAAACGCTGTAGGATATCATTCCTTTGGCCGCCCCGACGACAATGACGTCGGGAAGAGATGCAGGCAAACAACGGAAAGAATAAAACCAGCAGGAGATTATAAAGAATGTAGCCCCGGAATTTTCGCATTTATAGATTTCGCATTACAACTGGAACTTACAGAAATTTCTTTTTTGGGACGCAGATATACACAGAAACTACGGGATAAAGATTAAAGATAATTTAGAGTAATTTTAGAGCACTTCCTTGAAAGTAATCTTTAATCTGTATCCGCGATTATCTGCGGTAATCTGCGTCCGATGTAATTGGGCGAATTCCTATGCCTTTCTGGGTAAGATATTCTTTGGCCTGATGAATGGTGTATTCCCCGTAATGAAAAATGCTGGCGGCCAGGACAGCGTCCGCCTTTCCCTCATCCAGGACTTCAAAAAGGTGCTGCAGGTTTCCGGCGCCGCCGGAAGCGATTACCGGAACCGTTACCGCTTCCGAAATAGTTCGGGTAAGTTCAATATCGTAACCGGATTTGGTACCGTCCCGGTCCATGCTGGTGAGGAGAATTTCTCCGGCGCCCATCTTGACTGCTCTCTTCGCCCACTCCACCGCCGATATTTTAGTTGGTGTTCGACCGCCGTAGGTGTAAACTTCCCAGGTCCCCGGACCAATATTTTTGGCGTCAATCGCAACCACAATACACTGATTGCCAAATTTATCCGCGCCTTCAGTAATCAATTTCGGATTCTCAACCGCGCTGGTATTGATGGAAATTTTATCCGCGCCGGCCCGTAAAATATCTTTGATATCGCTTATCTTCCGGATACCGCCACCGACGGTTAACGGAATAAAGACGGAACCGGCGGTTTTTTCCACGATCTCCAGCAGGGTTCCCCGTTTTTCAAACGAGGCGGTAATATCCAGGAAGACCAGTTCGTCGGCACCTTCCCGGCTGTAAGCGGCGCCGATTTCCACCGGGTCGCCGGCATCGCGTAAATCCAAAAAATTGACGCCTTTTACCACCCGGCCGTCTTTAACATCCAGACACGGTATAATTCTTTTAGTTACCATCGCTTTAATTATGACAGACGCGCAAACGAATTGTCAAATCAGGGGCGAAAACACTATAATAAAGGGCAGATGGACAAAAAAAGAATTATGCTAACCGTCGGCATAGTCAGCCTGGTTACTATTTTAGTTCGTGTCGCCGGACTCGGCCGGGAGATGTTCAGCGCCTACTTCTTCGGAACAACCCTGGTTTACGATGCTTTTTTACTGGCTTTCATGATTCCTAACTTTTTTCGGGGAATCCTGGCAGAGGGCGGGTTAAATAGCGCTTTCATACCTATTTTTTCCGAATATCTCTCTCCCGAAAAAAAGAAAGACGCTCAGCAAATTATCAGTGATACTCTAGGCGCCAGTCTCTGTTTTACGCTACTCCTTTCCTTTTTTTTCTTTATCGCGTCAAACCTGGCCGGATTTTTCCCTTTAAGTCAGAAAGTTCTCCTGACACTCTCTTTTCTGAGGTTCACCATTTTTTACCTCGTTTTTGTTTCGATGGCTGCCCTGGTAATGGGTATTCTTAATTCCCTGGGTCATTTTTCCGGACCGGCCCTGGCACCGCTGGGCCTTGACCTTTTTTGGATATTAAGTCTGGTTACCATTGCCCCTTTGTTTGGCGCCGGTCTTGAGGGTAGAACCTACGGATTAATTATCGGTCTGTTAGTAGGAGGAGCCGCTCAATTTTTCATACCGGTGCCGGCGCTTTGGCGCAGAGGTTTTTCCCTTAAGCCGACCTTTAACCTGAAGAATCCTGCTCTGGTACGCATGGGTAAATTACTCACGCCGATTATCATCGGCGTGGCGGTTACGCCCATCAACCTTATGGTGGATTATTTTTTAGCAAGCGCTATTGCTTCCGGAATGGTCAGTTCCCTCTGGTACGCCAACCGGCTAATGCAATTGCCGTTGGGTATTTTTGCGGTGACTCTGGGCACAGTTGCTCTTCCTTCAATGTCCCGACAGGTATCCGAAGGAAATTTAAAACAGATGAAAGAAACATTAGCATACTCTCTTAAATTGGCTTTTTTACTGGTTATTCCGGCCAGTTTCGTCTTTGTTTTTTTCCGGGAACCAATTATCCAAGTCCTTTTCCAGCGAGGCCTTTTCACCAGCCAATCTACCCGGGCGACCGGTATCGCGCTCCTTTTTTTCTCCCTGGGTCTTTTCGGATACAGCGGCAACATTGTGTTAACCCGGGCGTTTTATGCCCTAAAGGATACCGCGACACCGGTCAGGGTTGGAATTTTAAGCATTGCCGCTAACCTGATACTGGACCTTATCCTGATAGTTCCGTTAAAACAGGGCGGCATCGCTTTATCCACTTCCCTGGTCGGGATTCTTAACTTTGCCCTGCTTTTCTTTTTACTGCGCCGTAAAATCGGTTTGTTGGGTGGTTGGAAACTTCTGAAATCCGGCCTGGAATTTATCATTTTGTCAGGCCTGGCAACCTTCCTGGCGTTCGGTTGTTTCCATTTTACGGCGGAAAGATTTGGAACCGGCGTAGCGTTGTTTAGCGCATTAATTGCCGGTAGTATCTTTTATTTTGGGATAAATTATCTGCGAAAAAACTATCGGTAATCCCCCTCACCATGCCTCTCCCCATAGGGGGGGGAGGGTTAAAACAAGTTCCTCACCTTCATCATCTTCCCGTCGCGGAGATGATGAAGGTGAGGAGGTACGTGGTATAATAAACATATGGAACCGGCTATCGCAATCGGTCGTTTATTCATTCTCATATTTTCGGTGATTATCCACGAATGCAGTCATGGTGTGGCTGCCCTACGTAACGGAGACGACACCGCCCGGGTTATGGGACGGCTGACGCTGAACCCTTTACCCCACATCGATATTTTTGGAACGATTATCATACCGGGCCTTCTTTTGCTGGCCAACGTGCCGATAATTATCGGTTGGGCGAAACCGGTACCAATCAACCCTTACCGGTTCCGTGATTTTCGCCGGGGCATGATTGAGGTGGGCGTTTCCGGGCCGCTATCAAACATATTGCTGGCGCTAATTTTCGCCTTCCTTCTGCGAATTACCGGAGCTAACTCTATTCCCGGGGTGGGATATTTACTTTATTTTGGAGTTTTTGTTAACTTTCTCCTGGCGTTTTTCAACCTCATTCCGATTCCGCCTCTGGACGGGTCCCGCATCTTGGGCAGTTTACTGCCCTTAAAGATAGAGGCAAAGTACTACCGGATAGAACGTTACGGAATGTTCATTATTATCGCCCTTCTTTTTCTCGGTTTTTTTGATTTATTGTTTCCCGTAATCAGTTTCCTGACAAAATTAGTTACCGGAACAACTTTACCTTTATGAGGAGTAAATTATGAATTTCGAAATTCTGGTGTCAATCTTTGAGGCTTCCGGCTGGCAGGCCCTGGGCAAAATTCCTAATCCGGTTTCCGGTAAAACGGAACTGAACCTTCCGGCCGCGGAAAACACGATTGAAATTTTAATCCTGCTGAGAGAGAAATCCAAGGGCAACCTTACCCCGGATGAAGAAAAATATTTATCGGCCGCAATCGCAAACCTGCAGTTAAACTACGCCGCCGAAAAAGAAAAACCGCAAACCGGTGCCGCCGAAAAAGAAGGAGCTGCGAAAGAAGATTAACGACCTGCCGGACCTTCCGGGCGTGTATCTTTTTCGGAACAAATCCGGACGGATAATCTACGCCGGGAAAGCCCTTTCCCTGCGCAACCGGGTCCGCTCCTACTTTCAGGCCAGCCGGTCTTTCGACCCGAAGACCGAACTTCTGGTCAACGAAATATCGGATATTGAACACTATTCCGTTACCAGCGAAGCCGAAGCATTCTTTCTGGAAAGCCGCTTCATCAAAACCTATCAGCCGCATTACAACGTAGACCTCCGTGACGATAAAACTTTCCCCTTGGTGCGCATTACCAAAAGTGATTTTCCGCGGATTGAAATTATCCGGGGCAGAAAAGAAAAAGACGCTTACTATTTCGGACCTTTTACCGAAGCCTGGGCTCTGCGCCGGGCGGTGCGTAATCTACGCCGGATATTCCCGCTGGCCAGTTGCCGGCGCCGGATTAATCCCGAAAACCCGGTCCGGCCCTGTTTTGACTATAACCTGAAACGCTGCCTGGCACCGTGCGCCGGTAAATCCACGAAAGAAGAATATAACCGCACCGCCCGCGCCCTCCTGGCTTTTTTTGAAGGTAAAAACCAACGGATTATTTCGGAGTTGAAAAGCGCGATGGAAAAAGCCGCCGGAGAACTTGATTTCGAAGAGGCGGCCCGGATACGCGACGAAATAGACGTATTGCGACGGGTACAAAAACATCCAAAAGATTTAGGAAGGGAACGGCCTGCCCAAAAAACAGTTTTAAATCTTAAAGACAGTCTGGGATTATTGAAGGAACCGGTGCGGATTGAAGCTTACGATATCTCTAATCTTTTCGGCCAGGAAGCTGTGGGGAGCATGGTTACCTTTCTGGCCGGAGAACCCTGCCGGAAAATGTACCGACGGTTTCGAATAAAAGAAGTCGAAGGTATTGATGATTGCGCGATGACGGCTGAAATTTTACGGAGGCGGTTCCGGGAAAAGGAATGGCCGCTACCGGACCTTATCTTGATTGACGGAGGCAGGGGGCAGATAGAGACCGCCAACCGCGTCTTAAGGGATAACCACTTCGAAATTCCGCTGGTGGGGCTGGCAAAAGAAGAGGAACGAATTTTCGCGCCGGGCAAAAAAAGACCGCTGCCGGTTTCTCCATCTTCACCGGAGAGCCTGTTTTTACAACGTATCAGAAATGAAGCGCACCGTTTCGCGGTCTCTTACCACCGAAATCTTCAGCGGAAAAAAGTAACCGCTTCTTCACTCGATTCCATACCGGGTATCGGTCCCAGGCGAAAAGCGCTCCTCTGGCGTAAATTTTCGTCTCTGGAAGAAATTAAATCCGCCCCGGTATCTGAACTGATAAAATCAGGCATTCCCGAAAATGTTGCCCTGAAACTGAAAGATATTCTTGTTTAAAAAACCGTCCTAAATTGTCGAAAAAGGAAATTTAAGGGTATAATGGAAGATGGCCCGCTTTCGCATTGCGGACGCCTCGTTGTCAGGCGGCTTCGCCGCCGCTCGGCGTCCTTGCTATGGCGGGCGAAGGAGGACAAATGGCGGAAAAGAAAATTGTAGATAGGATGTTGGAACTTGGCTTGGGAATTGCCGCTTACGGCGAGGAAAAGGTAGCGGGTTTCGTAAAGGATGTAACCGCCAAAGGCGAAACGAAACGCGGTGATGTGGAAAAGATGAAAAAAGAGTTCAAGAAAAAGAGTGAATCCCTGCGTAAGGAATTTGTCCGGAGAGTCAACAAAGAAGTTGAAGGCGCGCTCAAAAAAATGAATTTGGCAACCGTAAAAGAAGTTGCCGCGTTAAAAAAACGGATTGATAAACTGGAATCCAAGATAAAAGAATAGATTTTAGATACAAAGTACGAATTAATTTTGACGCTGATTTTCGCAGATTATTCTGGATAAAGATTACAATATTACCTTTTGGAATTAAGCAACTTACCGAAAACTGTTGTTAATCATTTATCCTGTAATTTCTGCGTATATCTGCGTCCCATTCGTTTTGGCTTATATGCTTCCTATTCGTAACATCGGGCGGGTCCGGCAGGTCTTGACTGTGGTAACCAGGAACGGCCTGGGTTATCTGACCGACCGTCTCCTGTCCGAACCTTTTTTCCGCTTTTTGAAAAAACGCAAAAGTTATGTTCTTCCGGAAAACGCGGCCGGTGAAAGACTGGTTTCGGCTTTGGAGGAATTAGGTCCCACTTATATCAAATTAGGCCAATTTTTAAGCATGAGGCCCGACATTTTTTCTCCGCCAATCATCACTGCCTTGAATCGGTTACACGAAAAAGTAAAACCGATAACACTTGCCGAAGTTGAATCCGTAATTCAAGAAGAATTAGGCAAGCCGCCCCAAAAAATCTTCCGGGAATTTTCCGCCGTTCCCCTTGCCGCGGCATCATTGGCTCAGGTGCATTCAGCTGTTTTATTAACCGGTGAGGATGTTGCGATAAAGGTTCAACGTCCGGGAATAAAGCAAATTATTCGGGCAGACCTTGCTATCCTTGCGGAAATTGCTTCTCTGGTCAACCAGCGCATACCGGAATCCCGGATATTCAATCCGGAAGATTTGGTAACCGAGTTTGAACACCAGTTAACACGGGAATTGGATTTTCAGTTAGAGGCAATGCGGATTGAAAGGTTCCGTTCCCATTTCAAGGACGACCAGGACTTGTATATTCCCAAAGTTTTTTGGGATTATACGACGGAAAAGGTACTGGTTATGGAAAAGGTCAAAGGGCCGAGTCCTTATCCGGAACAGGTTAAAGCGAGCGGTATTTCACCGCGGGAAACTTCCGCTCAAATCTTCCGGACGTTTCTGAAGGAAGTCTTTGAATTCGGTTCCTTTCACGCCGACCCCCATCCAGGCAATATCTGCTTGTGTGGGAGCCGAATCTGCCTGGTTGATTTCGGTATTGTCGGTATTCTGACCGAATCGGACCGGGAAGTAATCCTGGATATCGTTTTAAGTCTGGTGGAAGAGGACTTGGATTCGCTGATTGCGGCGTTTTACCGTTTCCGCTTGATTTCACCGGAAATAAACGAACGTCTTTTCCGCCGTGAAATGGCTGACCTTTTCGAACGGTATCGCGGTTTACCGTCCCGAAGAATACGCCTGGGTCAATTCCTGGTAGATAGTATCCGCGTCGGTCGGCGCTTTCATATCTCTTTTCCGGCTGACCTGGCCCTGCTTGGTAAAACACTGATAATGGTGGAAAGCCTTTGCGCCTCGCTGGACCCTGAATTTGAGCCTTTATCCGCGGCCCAGCCGGTTATTAAAACAATCCGGGAGCAGAAAATTAATCCCGCCTACTTCATACCCCAGTTTTTACGTAAAACCAGAAATGCCGGTCAGATTATTTCAGAACTGCCTAATATTCTTTTCTCTATCCTGCGAAAGGCGGAGAGCGGTAATTTCAAAATTCAATTTATCCACCGGGAACTGGAGGGAGCTACGCGGGAATTGGAACATTCAATTAACCGGCTGGCTTGGGCGATTTTACTGTCGGCGGTAATTATCGCGATAACCCTATTCCTGATTCGTCTTGGAATTCCCTGAAATTCAAGACCAATTAGGACGCAGATGTACGCAGAAACAACAGGATAATACTAAATGATAATTCTCAAGAGTAACTCTTATAAGAAATTCTTATTATTTTTTAATCTGCGGTAATCTGCGAAAATCTGCGTCCCGGGTAAACGCATCACACCTTTTCCCACCGCAATAATTCGGTAATTTGCGCTAAAGTTCCGCCCTTGCGAATCTCCGCTCTTAAACGGTTTTCTTTTTCCAGAACATCCATCGCCCGGTTGGCAAACTCAACCGCTTCTTCCTTGGGAATGACCATAACCCCGTCTTCATCGCCGATTACCCAGTCGCCCGGAAATACCTTGCGTCCGCCCACGTAAACGGGAACGCCGATTTCGCCGAAACCCTTGGGTTCTCCGGCCTGGGGGCAAATTTGCCGACTATACGCCGGGAACTTCAACTTCCTGATTTCCGAAACGTCGCGGATGGCTCCGTCAATAATCACACCTGCCAATTTCCGGACAACCGAACTATTGGTCGCCAAATCACCCCAGACAGCCGGCGGGACTCCACCGGCATTGATAACAATTACCTGTCCCGGTTGAGCCAAATCTACCGCTTCTACCGGTTTAGCCCAGTCGCCCGGACAGGTTCGTACCGTAAAAGCTTCGCCCACCATTTTCATTCTCGGCCATTGAGTAACCGGAACAATGCCGGAGAGGCCGAAGGCACGGTGCATTGCGTCGGATATGTTAGCGGTGGAGACACTTTTTAAAATCTTCAATATTTCAGCCTCGGTTCCCGCCCGGCGATAAAGGGTGGTCGGAATACTTTTTTGTTTTGCCATCGCTTTTTTAATCAACCGGGTGGCGGAAACGGCGTCAGGGCTTTTGTTGATTGCGCCGCCTACAATCACAATGGCCGCGCCGGCTTTAATGGCTAACGGAGCGGTTTCCGAGTTTATGCCGCCGGAGGCGGCAAGCGGCACTTTGGTTATCCTGGTTAATTTTTTGATGATTTCAAAAGAAACCCTTCCCTTCATCTGCTGGTCAATGCCCAGGTGGATATTGAAAAAATCAACACCGGTTTCGGCCAGTTGCCGCGCCCGGTTTTCGACGTCCGACACACCGAGAAAATCAACCATAACACGACAGCCGTAATTCCGGCCGGCCAAAACACTGTCGCGAATGGTTTCAATCGGCGCGGCCGCCATCACCGAAACAATATCCGCTCCGGCCTTAGCCGCCATTTCCACTTCAGCCCGTCCGGCATCGAATGTCTTCAAGTCCGCCACAATGATTTTTTTCGGAAAGAGTTTCTTGAGGGCTCTAACCGCGTCAAGACCTTCGCTCTTGATTAGGGGGGTGCCGGCTTCCAGCCAATCGGCTCCGCCCTCAACCGCTTCACCGGCAACCTTGAGCGCGCGTTTTAAATCAACGAAATCCAATGCCACCTGTAGAATTTTATCCATAATTTTATCCGCTAATAATTTACCCTTTTTTGCCTTTGTGTGTCAATCAAAATCGGTATGCGTTTGACAGACCAAACAAAGATGTAGTAAAATTATTAACGTCCCTGGTGACTATAGCGAAAGGGCCACACCCGTTCCCATTCCGAATACGGTCGTTAAGCCTTTCTGCGCCAATGGTACTGCACTGGATAACGGTGCGGGAGAGTAGGTCGTCACCGGGGGCATTTTTATACCGATTCGCCTTCATGCATATAGCTGCGTTGGCTTCGTCGCCATCTTCTTCGGCGTACTATCAGTACGCCTCCTTGCTGTCTCCTCTCCGCCTTCGACTCGCCGAAGCCCCGCCTACGCTAAAGCTATGGCGGGTAAACTTGGCGAAGGCGGCCTTGCTCTATTTTTGAATGCGAATTGGTATTGCTTCCCAAATATCTTCCCCTGCTTGCTGTCCTTTCCGTTATTGAGTTATAATAAATAAATCGGAGTTCCACGAACAGCGCTTTTCCAATTTTATTCTTTCGCAACCATTCGGGAGAAAAGATGCGCAGAATAAGGAACATCGGTTTCTTTGGGCAGGGCAAAAGCGGTAAAACCACCTTAATTGAAGCGTTGCTTTTAAAAGCCGGAGCCGTCAATCGAGCCGGAAGCGTCGCGGATGGAAATACAACTATGGATTTCGATCCGGAAGAGATAAAAAGACAGCTCAGTGTAAACCTGGCTCTAGGCCATCTGGATTGGAAAGGTGTTCGGGTCAACCTGATTGATACGCCCGGCTACGCCGATTTTTGCGGAGAAGCGATTTCCGGAGCCGTTGCGGCGGATTTTGCCGTTATCACCGTCCCGGCGGACAGCGGTCCGGCAGTCGGTGTGGAACATGCCTGGAAATTAGTTTCCAGCCTTAACCTGCCAACCATCTTTTTTGTAACCAAGTCAGACGTTAAACCGGATGCCGCCGAAGAACTGGCAACCAGATTGAGCCAAAAGTGGCAGGTCAGGATTGTGCCGGCAGGCAACCAGCAGGCGCTGACGGAGATTGCCGCGGAAATAGATGAAGCAACGCTCAGTAAATACCTGGAAGAAGGCGCTCTTTCCCCGGAAGAGTTTAAATCCGGACTGAAGAAAGCGGTTATGAACCGTCAGGTATTTCCGCTTTTTACCGGTTCGGCAACTAAGGGAGACGGCCTGGCGGAGTTTCTTGACTTTACGGTTGATTATCTGCCGGAATACCCAGAACTGCCGCCGGTCCCGTTTCAGGGGGAAGATTTCTGCGTCCGTTCTGATTCAAGTCCGCTCTTCCTTCGTATTTTCAAGACAACCAGCGACCCGCACGTCGGCCGCCTTTCCTACTTTAAAGTTGAATCCGGCATCCTGTCGCATAATACAACGTTACTGAATATTAACCACTCGGAAAAAGAACGTTTGGGACAATTTTTCTTCATTCAGGGCAAGAAACAGGAAGCGGTGGAAAGAGGAGAGCCGGGCGATATCCTGGGAGTAGCCAAATTAAATTACACTCATATCGGAGATACAATATCCGTTGGTGGTCAAACAAGAAATTTCCCGCCGCTTAGTTTTCCCCATTCCGCCATTTCGGTATCATTATCGCCCAAAGAAAAGGGGAACGAAGATAAGCTCGGGGTTGCCTTCAACCGGATACTGGAAGAAGACCCGACCATTAAAATTCACCGGGACGCGGAAACCGGAGAAACAATTCTTTCCGGTATCGGTGATTTGCAACTTGACGTCTGGGTAAGCCGTCTGGCAAAACGTTTTGGGGTGGAGGTAGTCAAGGGTGTTCCCAGAATTGCCTATCGGGAAACGGTTAGCGCGTCTGCCAGCGGCCAGGGAAAGTTTAAAAGGCAGGCCGGCGGTCACGGCCAGTACGGTGACTGCTGGCTTAAGATCGAGCATCTTCCCCGGGGCGGGGGTTTTGAATTCGTGGACGCGGTTGTCGGCGGAGCTATTCCCCGGCAATACATACCTTCGGTCGAAAAAGGCGTTCGGGAATCAATGACCAAAGGCGTTTTGGCCGGCTATCCGATGACGGACATCCGGGTTACTCTTTACGACGGAACGTTTCATCCGGTGGATTCTTCCGACATCGCTTTTCAGCTCGCCGGTTCTCTGGCATTAAAAAAAGTGGCGGCGGAAGCAAAATCCGTTTTGCTGGAACCGATTATGAGCGTAGAAGTTATCGTACCTAAGGATTACGTCGGGGATATAATCGGAGACATAAACGGACGCCGGGGTAAAGTTTTAAGCATGGATACGGCCGACAGCGAAAACCAGCAAGTTGTTGCCCAATTGCCCCTTGCCGAAATGGCCAATTACGCTACTTCACTGCGTTCCCTGACCAGCGGACAAGCCAGTTATCAGGCAAACTTCTCTCATTATGAATTTGTTCCCTATCACATCTCGGAAAAAATCGTCAAAGAACGGGAAGCGGCTAAGGGAATTACAAAAGAATAATGGGGTTATTTTTTCGAAATCCTACGAGGTGAACTATGAGCGGACATTCCAAGTGGGCAAGTATCAAGCATAAGAAAGCGGCAACCGACGCCAAAAAGGGTAAGATTTTTACCAAACTTATCCGTGAAGTCATGATGGCGGCGCGCAACGGAGGCGGGAGCCCGGATTCCAATCCCAGGCTGCGCCTGGCTATCGAAAAAGCGAAAGAAGAAAACATGCCGGCCGAAAATATCAAAAGAGCGGTTCAAAAAGGAACCGGCGAAGGTAGCGCGAACCAGATGGAAGAAATTTCCTATGAAGGATACGGCCCGGCCGGGGTGGCAATTAAGCTTGATGCCGTCACCGATAACAAACGCCGAACGGCCTCGGAAATGCGGTCTGTTTTTTCTAAAAACAACGGGAACCTGGGCGAAGTAGGCTGCGTTTCCTGGATGTTTGAACGAAAGGGCCAGATTTCCATTCCCCGGGCCGGAGTAGATGAAGACGCGCTCTTCACTCTGGCGATTGAATCCGGCGCGGAAGACGTTTCTTCGGAACCGGACTTTTTCCAGATATACACCCGGGCCGAAGACCTGGAAAAGGTAAGAAAAGCTGTGGAGGAAGGCGGCGTCAAGGTAAAATCCGCGCTCCTTACGATGCAGCCTAAAACAACGGTTCGAATTGAAGGCAAAGACGCGGAACAACTTTTGCGCCTACTTGACGCCCTGGAAGACCACGACGACGTGCAAACGGTCTATTCCAATTTTGAAATCTCAGACGAACTTCTGGAAAAATTACAAACGGAATGACAATAGCCGGATTTGACCCGGGACTAAACCGAACCGGCTTCGGAATTATTAAGGACTCGACACCGTTTTCGGTTCTGGGTTTTGGGGTAATCGCGCCCCATGCAAACAAGATTATCGCGGAACGTTTATCCGAAATTTACGCCGGCGCCCGCCGGATTCTAAAAGATTACGCTCCGGACGTAGTCGCGGTGGAAGAAATTTATTTTGCGAACAATCCCCAGATTACCCTTAAAATCGGAATTGTCCGCGGCCTTCTCTTTGCCGCGGCCCTGGAACAACAGATTAAAATTGTTTCCTTTTCACCCGCGGAAGTAAAAATGACAGTTACCGGGAAAGGCAACGCCACTAAAGACCAGGTTGGTTTTCTGGTTTCCAGAATTTTGGGGATAAAGGAAGAAATCCCGGAAGACAGCGCCGATGCCCTGGCCGTTTCTCTTTGTTACCTCAACCATCAAAAATACGAGCGCCAACTTCAGAAAGCAAAATAAATGTACGCTTACCTACGCGGTAAATTGGCGGTTAAGAACCCGACTTCGGTAATCCTTGATTTGGCCGGAGTGGGTTATGAGGTGAGCATACCGCTCTCTACCTTTGACCATCTTCCCGAGGTAGGCGGAGAAGTTTTTCTTTATATTTACCCCTGCTACCGGCCGGAGAATGTTACCCTTTGCGGTTTTGCCAGCAAAGAAGAAAAGCTGCTTTTTAACCTCCTCTTGGGAGTGAACGGCGTCGGTCCAAAACTCGGACTGACCATCCTTTCCGGCACAACCGCCGCCCACTTTCGAGACGCCGTTATCTCCGGAGACGATAAGACGCTCTGCGCTATTTCCGGTATCGGCAAGAAGCTGAGCCAGCGCCTAATTACCGAATTAAAAGACCAGATTGTCAATCTGGAAGAATCGCTCTCTCCCGGTGCGGAGTCTTCTCTGGAAAAGGAAGCCATCGGAGCCCTGGTAACATTGGGTTATTCCCGCGCTAAAGCATACAAGGCGGTTCAGGATGCGATAAATTCCAAAAAATCGGATAAATTGGAACCTTTAATCAAGGAAGCCCTGAAGCGTATTTAATGTAACCGAATTAATATATTTTGACGTAGGGGGCGGATTCATCCGCCCTGATCTGTAGTTGCCAACCTTGGTTGGCGTTTTTAAAGCGCCGAGCAAGCTCGGCAACTACAATTTTTAAATTCATGGAAAAAAAACGGATTGATCTTACCGCGCCCGATACTCTCCCCGAAGACACAAAATATGATATCGCCTTGCGTCCAATCAGCCTGGACGATTTTATCGGTCAAGATAAACTAAAAAGAAACCTGAAGATTTTTATCCAGGCCGCGACCGAACGCAAAGACCCGCTTGACCATACGTTATTTTCTGGTCCGCCGGGACTGGGTAAAACAACGCTGGCGCATATTATCGCCGCGGAAATGGGCGTAAAAGTCAAAGCCACTTCCGGTCCCGCGATTGAACGACCGGGAGACCTGGCCGGATTGTTGACCAATCTCGGCCGGTCCGATATTATTTTTATCGACGAAATCCACCGTCTGAATCACACCGTGGAAGAATATTTATACGGAGCGATGGAGGATTTTCACATCGACATAATGACCGGAGATGGTCCGCGCGCTAATTCCATCCGGCTGACCCTGGAACCGTTTACCCTGATTGGCGCTACTACCCGCGCCGGTCTTTTAACCGCTCCCCTGCGGTCCCGGTTTGGCATTAATTTGCGGCTGGACTATTATCCGTCAGACAATTTGGCGGCCATCGTACGGCGTTCCGCCGGAATTCTCAAAGTTGAAATTTCCGAAGGGGCCTCCGGAGAAATCGCGCGGCGCAGTCGCGGCACACCCAGGATTGCCAACCGTCTTTTACGCCGGGTGCGGGATTTTGCCCAGGTTTCCGGCGCGAAGATAATCCAACAGGAATTAGTTGTTTCGGCACTGGACAGCATGGACGTTGACCGGTTCGGACTGGACGAAATGGATAAGCGCATTCTGGAGGTTATCATCCACAAATTTTCCGGAGGACCGGTGGGCGTTAAAACCCTTTCGGTAGCGGTCGGCGAAGAAGTGGATACCCTGGAAGAAATTTACGAACCGTTTCTGGTCAGAGAAGGATATCTGGAACGGACCCCAAAAGGACGCCGAGCAACACCCCGCGCCTATCAACATCTTAACCTGAAAATTCCGACGTCATTGTCTGACCAGTCTAAACTTTTCAACAATACATAACACAACGTTTCATCTTAAGTAGTCGCCCAACTTGCTGGGCTCTTTTAACGATGCAAACCAAGGTTTGCGATTACAACCGCAGTAACATACTATGCTCTCAGCCGAAAATCTTTTCAAGGGTTATCACGACAAGCCGGCGGTAAACGGTCTTTCCCTTAAGGTAGAAAAGGGTGAAATTGTAGGACTTCTGGGACCAAACGGCGCCGGAAAAACAACCACATTTTACCTTCTGGTCGGATGGCTCCGTCCGGACCGGGGGAGCGTCCGTTTGAACGATAAAGAGATAACCCGGCTGCCGATGTACCGACGGGCAAGATTGGGCCTGGGTTATCTGCCGCAGGAACCGTCCGTCTTCCGCAAGTTGACCGTGGAAGATAATCTGACCGCGGTCCTTCAGTTCCAACCGCTTTCGGCCAACGAACAGGAAAAACGGCGGCTGGAAGTGTTGGAAAAAATGGGTTTGGCCTCGCTTTCGTCACAAATCGCCGGCACCCTTTCCGGCGGAGAACGCCGCAAAGTTGAGATTGCCCGCAGTCTTGTGCTTAACCCCGCGTATCTGCTTTTGGACGAACCGTTCAGCGGAATTGACCCAATTACCATCGATGATATCCGCGGGATTATTCGTAACCTGGCACGCTCCGGCATCGGAATTTTAATTACCGACCACAACGTCCGTGAAACCCTGTCCATTACAGACCGTTCCTATCTTGTCTTTCAGGGAAAAATTCTGATTTCCGGTTCCGGAACAGAATTGGTAAACAATCCGGAAGCCAGACGTTTTTACCTCGGGGAAACATTTACCTTGTAAAAATAAACATACAAAATGCAGGTATCGACAAGTAATTTATTTTTTCACTTAAACGAAAAATGTCTTTTTCTTAACACTTCGAAGTACTCTTTTTTACTTTAGCAAGTGAGGATGTCTGGTTTACGGAACTTAGCGTAGAGGCGGAAACAAGACAAGCAATATGACGGCATGAATAGCCGGGATCTGCCTCTGGCAGAAACACGGCGAGGCTCGTGCCGGAATTGCGTAGTCTTGTCCGGCTCGCAGATTGTTCCGAAAACCAGACACCGGAGCGCGTATGCACATTGGAATTATCATGGACGGAAACGGCCGCTGGGCCAAAAAACACGGACGGCCGAGGATTTTTGGCCATAAAGCCGGCGCGGACCGGATTGATGAAATCGTGCGCGTCTGCCCGGATTTAGGCGTCAAATATTTATCGCTTTACGCTTTTTCCACAGAGAACTGGAACCGACCGGAAAAAGAAGTCCATTTTCTGATCAAACTTTTCGCGGAAAAGATAAAGAACAAAACCGCCGGAATGAAAAAAGAAGGTGTTCGCGTCCTCTTTTTAGGTGACCGGACCGCTTTTCCGAAAACCCTGCAGGACTTGATAGCGCGCTGTGAATCCGAAACCGCGTCCTGCCGAAAAGTTACCGTCGCCCTCTGCCTTAATTACGGGAGCCGGGATGAAATAGTGCGGGCGGCGCGAAAAATCAGCGAAGACGTGTCAGTGGGAAAACTGAAAACGTCCCAAATTACCGAAGATCTTTTCAGCGAATATCTTGACACCCGGGAATTGCCGCCGCCGGATTTAATTATCCGTACCAGCGGAGAACTACGGTTGTCCAATTTCCTTCTTTTTCAATCCGCCTACGCGGAGTTACATTTCACCCAAACCCTCTGGCCGGATTTCAGCTTCCGGGAATTTACTTCCGCGCTCGCCGCTTTCAAAGAAAGGAAACGGCGCTTCGGAGACGTCTAGTATGGCGAGGCTTTAGCCTCGCTTGTTTGTGTAGGGGAGGGGCTCTGTCCCCTCCCGCGGGCTGCAAGCCTCGGCCTTGCCGGGCAACGACAACATCATGGAATAATGTTTACTAAAAAAAGGGTTGTAATTCTCGGCTCCACCGGTTCCATCGGCTGCAACGCGCTGGCGGTTATCCGGCGTTTTCCGGACCGATTTAAGGTTGTGGGCCTTTCCGGTCACAGCCGGGTCGGATTGCTGAAAAAGCAGATAGCTGAATTCAAACCGGAAGTGGTAACTTTAACCAACGAATCCGTTTCCGCCCGCGCTGATTTAACGAAAAAAGGGGTTGGCGAAGGAACGAAATTACTTTCCGGAACCAACGGATTGCGCCGGATGATTTTCTGGCCGGAAGTAGACCTGGTGGTACTGGCGATTCCCGGCACAGATTCTCTGATGCCGGCTTTCTGGACCGTAGAATCAGGCGCAAACCTGGCGTTGGCCAGCAAGGAAGCATTGGTAATGGCCGGTAGTCTCCTGACGGATAAAGCAAAAAAATCCGGGGTTCAAATCATTCCCCTGGACAGCGAACATAATGCCATTTTTCAAATTGTTTCGGCTTTTCCGGAACGAAGCATTAAGAAAATTTACCTTACCGCCAGCGGCGGACCCTTCTGGAAGAAAAAGAAAGGGAAGGTGAGCTTGAAAAATGTTTTGGCCCACCCGGTCTGGAAGATGGGCCGAAAGGTTACCGTTGACAGTGCGACAATGGTAAATAAGGCCCTGGAAATAATTGAGGCGCATTATCTTTTCGGTTTGCCACCGGAAAAGATTAAAGTCTTGATTCATCCGCAGGTCGCGGTTCACGGGATGGTTGAATTTGACGACGGCTTCATCATGGCCAACCTGTCCGTTCCTGACATGCGGCTATCAATCGCCTCCGGACTTTTCTGGCCGGAAAAACCACCGGCCAATCCGCTATCGCGTTCACTTTGCCTGGAAGACATAGGTAAACTCACTTTTCACCGGCCGACTCACCACCGGTTCCCGGCTTTGACTCTTGCTTACCGCATCTTGGAGAAGGGCGGTAGTTATCCGGCAATATTTTCGGCGGTAAACGAAGAGGCGGTCAATGCTTTCCTGAACGGGCTGATTGAATTTGAAAAAATTCTGCCTTTAATAAAAAAGGTTATGACAAAAGAAACGCTTTCTTCCCGGTTGACTCTGGCCGAAATTCTGAAAATCTCCGAAGAAACCCGGCAGCTTACCCGATTCTTTTTGGGAATTCCCACTAATACTTCAGGTTCTTTCTCACAATGAAATGACCCCTTACCACTTTTTACCAATTCAAAATACCCTCTCTTTTCTTGCCGATAAAGAACCTTTTGCGCTTCTGGAGACTACCCGTTACGACCCCAAAAACTTTCTTTCCTACGTCTTTTTTGAACCGGCCGGAAAAATTGAAATCAATAATTATTCGGACCTACCCCTGTTCTTCAATCAAATAGAATCATTTTTAAAGGCAGGCTATTACCTGGCTGGTTTCTTTTCATACGAGGCCGGCTTTGGGATGGAGAAATCTTTTAAGGTAGGGGAGGGGTTACACCCCCTCCCGGTTCCCCTTGCCCGTTTTTATCTTTTCCGAAACCCGCTGATATTTAACCATCAATCCGGTCGTTTTACCGGCGGTTCTCTACCGAAGGAGTCCGGCTTTCCTGAAAATTACATTCTGAAAAAACTCCGTCTTAACGTTAGTTCTACAGAATACCGGAAAAGTATCAGGCGCATAAAAGAATTGATAGCGGCCGGAGACACTTACCAGGTCAATTATACCCTGAAATGCAAGTTTAATTTCTCCGGTTCTGCCCTCGGCCTTTACCGGGAATTACGGGAAAGACAAACAATCCCTTATTCTGCTTTCATCAAAGACCGTGATTTTTCCCTGCTCTCTTTCTCTCCGGAACTATTCTTCCGCAAATCCGGTCGAAAAATTATCGTCCGGCCGATGAAAGGTACCATCGGACGGGGAAAAGATACTTGCCGGGATAGACAGCAGATAGAACTTTTAAAACAAAGCCCTAAAGAACGCGCCGAAAACGTCATGATCGTTGACCTCTTGCGCAGTGATTTAGGCCGGGTTTCCAAGGTAGGTACGGTTCGAACCGATTCGCTCTTTGATATCGAAGAATATGAAACACTCTTTCAAATGACCTCCACTATTTCCGGTACCCTTAAAGAGAATCTCTCTTTCGAAAAAATGTTTGAAGCCATTTTCCCTTCCGGTTCGGTTACCGGAGCGCCCAAAATCAGAACAATGGAAATCATCCGGGAACTGGAAAAAGAGGAACGCGGCGTCTATACCGGAGCGGTAGGGGTTTTCTTCCCGAACCGCGACGCGGTCTTTAACGTGGCTATCCGCACCCTTCTCGTTAACGAGAAGGAGGGTGAAATGGGAATTGGGGGCGGAATCACCTTTGATTCCGATGCCGGGCGGGAGTACGAAGAGTGCAGGTTGAAAGCGCTTTTTCTTACCAAAATAATGCGGGAGAATCAGGTTTTATCTTTGTTTTGATTCCCGAAAAATAGCTTAATGTGGTAAAATAAATAGCATGATAGCTCATCTAATCCATATTCTGGGGGTTGTCTTTATTTTCGGAGTGTTAATTATCTCTCACGAACTCGGTCATTTCTGGACCGCCCGGAAATGCGGGGTAAGGGTAGAGTTGTTTACCTTTGGTTTCGGACCGAAACTCTTTGGCTTTAAACGGGGGGACACCCTCTACCAAGTTGCCCTGATTCCGTTCGGCGGCGCGGTAAAACTGGCCGGAGAAGATGGTTACGGAACGGAAAAACCGAAAGGCGATGAATATTTCGCCAAAACGGCCGGACAGCGCGCCCTGATTCTTGTCATGGGTTCGGTCCACAATTTCGTGCTGGGATTTCTGATTTTCGTCCTTGTTTTCATCCTGGGGGTGCAAACGGGAAATCTCCGGCAACCGATGGTGGGCGAAACGCAACCCGGTTCTCCGGCTCAAAGTGTTGGAATCAAAAGCGGAGACCTGATAACCCAGGTTGCCGGCAAGAAGGTAACCGACTGGCTTATGCTCTCCAAAGAAATCCACCGGTACCCGGGGCGGGAAATTACGCTGGATGTTCTCCGGGGAAAAGAGGTTTTAAATCTCAAGGTTATCCCTAAATCCGAAACAATTAAAACCGCAAAAGGACAGGAGACCGTCGGTTTGATTGGAATTCTACCGGGCACAACCAAAGAAAAATTTGGTGTTATCCAAGCGTTCGACCGAGCCGGCAAAGAAACGGTTCGGATGACCGGACTTATCTTTTATTACCTGGGCAAACTATTTATCCGGGAAATTTCTCCCCGGGATCTGGCCGGACCGGTCGGCATCGCCCAGATGACCGGACAAGCTATTCAAACCGGTTGGAGCGGTTTTCTTTACTTTATGGCATTTTTGAGCGTGAATCTTTCCATCGTAAATTTGTTTCCCTTCCCGATGCTTGACGGCGGACACGCTGCCGGCGTATTAATTGAGCACATCCGAAAACGCAAGCCCAGCCGTCGCTTTTTGGAAATCTCCCAAACAGTCGGATTTGGCCTGATAATCCTTTTGGCGCTCTACGTTACGTACAACGATATTTTAAGAATCCCGAAAATCAAGTAATCTTACCCCACCCACAACCGATAGAAAGTAATGGCCAAAAGAAAAATGGTTTCCCGGCCGGTTAAAGTAGGCGGTCTGATTATCGGCGGCAATACCCCTGTTTCCGTTCAGGGGATGACCAAAACAAAAACCGCGGACCTTTGTAATACACTGAATCAAATCCGTTCCCTTTGCGATGCCGGCGCGGAGATTATCCGCCTGGCTATACGCGACCAGGATGATTTAACTGCGTTTGAATCCCTTCGAAAAAAGACCAAGCTGCCCCTGGTGGCTGATATTCATTTCCGGAGCGAAATGGCTTTAGCCGCGATTAAAGCCGGCGCGGATAAAATCCGCCTTAACCCCGGGAACATCAAAAAACCGGAAGAACTGAAAAAAATCATCAAAGAGGCAAAAAAACGAGGAATTGCCATAAGAATCGGGGTTAACTCCGGTTCTCTTCCCCCTCACCTTCATCCTCTCCCCGGAGGGGAGAGGAGTATTGAGGTCTCCCACCTTAACTTTCCCCGAAGAAAAGAGGAATTTAATCCCGTGATTCCCCTTTTTCCACCCTCTCCCCAGAGGGGAGAGGGAAAGGGTGAGGGGGACGAGTTCGCCCGTGCCCAAGATATGGTCTCCACAGCCGAAAGTTACCTGCGGGTTTTTGAAGCCGAAAATTTCCAAAATCTAATCGTTTCTCTTAAATCGTCTTCGGTCCAAACCGCCATTTTGGCAAACCGCGTCTTTCGCCAACGGTTCGATTATCCCCTGCATCTGGGAATTACCGAATCAGGCCGGGGTAATCCGGCCCTGGTTAAAAGCGCAATCGGTATCGGCGTTCTTCTGGAAGAAGGAATCGGCGATACAATCCGGGTATCGCTCTCCGAACCGCCGGAGAAAGAGATTGAAGCCGGACACCAGATTCTTCAGGCGTTGGGATTAAGATATTTTTACCCGGAAATCATCTCCTGTCCGACCTGCGGCCGTTGCCAGGTCAATCTTTTTGGAATTTTAAAAAAAGTGGAGGCCGGAATCAAGGGTCTACCCGGTTATCCCCGGGATTACGCGGGGTTAAAAATCGCGGTAATGGGCTGTGAAGTCAACGGTCCCGGAGAAGCCGCGGCCGCCGATATCGGTATTGCCGCCGGCCGCAAAACCGGTTTTCTCTTCGCGAAGGGAAGAGCCGTTGCTAAAATCAAGGAAAAAGAACTGGCCGCCGTCCTCTTAGGAGAAATCCTCAAATTACGAAAAAAACAGGGGCTTGATAAACGCTGTCATACCCGCGGACTGTGTCCGCCGTAGCCTTGTGCGAAGGCTGATATTAAGCGGGTATCCACACTGAAAAACTTTGGATTCCCGTTTAATACATGCGGGAATGACATATTTTTTTGCAAGAAATATACGGTAAATGATAATATAATTTAACTGGTGGCACGATATGGAACAAGATTTGCTCGCGTATGCCTATAAACTTCTTAGCCGGCAGGCTTATACCCGGTTGGGAATGACCCGGAAACTGTCCGGCAAAGGAGAGCCGGAAAACGTGGAAACCGTTTTAGACCAACTGACCGAATCCGGCTATCTTGACGACCGGGTTTTTGCCCGGAATTATATTCAATCCCGGATTGCCAACCATCCTTCCGGACAACGGCTCCTGGAAATGAAGCTGAAAGCCAAAGGAATTTCAACGACCACAATTAGGGAAGTTCTTGGTGAAATTGAACCGGAGGCAGAAGAAGCCGCGGCGCAATACCTGGCGAAAAAAAAGGCGGCGGTTCTTAAAAATCTGGAACCGATAGCCAGAAAAAGACGTATTTTCCAATTTTTGATAAACCGGGGTTTTTCGTCGGAAATAGCGGGTAAATTTTCAAACGTATAGTTTAAAATGTAGGGGAGGGGCTGTGCCCCTCCCGCGGGCGGGGATGCAACCCCGCCCCTACAAAAAAACGACCCTAGTAAATTTAATGTCCACAAAATTCTTACAAAGTTACGAAATACGGCAAAAATACCTTGATTTCTTTAAAGGAAAAGGGCACACCGTTGTGCCGGGAATTCCCCTGATACCACCGGAAGACCCGACACTGCTGTTTACTTCAGCCGGAATGGTTCCCTTCAAAAACTTCTGGGCCGGTTCCGGTGAAATCCCGTATGTCCGGGCCGCGTCCTGCCAGAAGTGCCTGCGGGCCGGCGGCAAGGACAGCGACCTGGATAACGTAGGTTTTGATTTTCGCCACAATACTTTCCTGGAAATGCTGGGCAACTTTTCCTTCGGAGACTATTTTAAAGAAGGCGCGATTGAATTTGCCTGGGAATTCCTGCTGCAGCACCTTAACCTGCCGGAAACCAATCTTTGGGTATCGGTTTACACCGAGGACAAAGAAGCGGTTGAAATCTGGAAAAAATATCTGCCGGAAAAAAGAATTGTCCGGCTGGGCGCGAAAGATAACTTCTGGGGACCGGCCGGCGAAACCGGCGTTTGCGGTCCCTGTTCGGAAATATATTTCGACCGCGGCCCGGCTTTTTCCTGCGGTAAAGTTTCCTGCGCCCCGGGCTGTGATTGTGAAAGATACCTGGAATTCTGGAACCTTGTTTTTCCGCAATTCGATAAGACCAAAAACGGCGAATTCCTGCCTTTGAAACGCCGCGGCATAGATACCGGAATGGGTCTGGAACGAATTACCACCCTATGTCAGGGAGCCGAATCAAACTTTGATACTGACCTGTTTTTGCCGATAATTAAAAAGTTAGAAACGCTTTCCGGCGTTCTTTACCGGAAAAACAATGATAACCGGTCTGCTTTTCGCGCGATAGTTGACCACGTTCGCGCTTTAACATTTATTATCGCGGAAAATATTATTCCCGGAAACGAGGGAAGGGGATACGTGGTCCGCCGAATCCTGAGACGCGCCGTCCAATTTCTGCAGGCCATAAAGGTAAAAGAGCCGCTGCTGGCCGAACTCGTTCCCGAAGTTATCCGGATAATGGGTCCGTACTATCCGTATCTCTCGGAACGAGAGGCATTCGTTCGGGAAACGATTGCCGGTGAAGAGGAACGCTTCCTGAATCTTCTTTCGGAAAGCCGAACCCTTTTTCAAAGATTCGAAGCGGAATTTAAGGATAAAATCCTGCCCGGTAAAATCGCTTTCCAACTTTATGACACCCACGGCCTTCCGTTGGACACAATCAGGGAAATCGCGGCCGAAAAGAAACTTGTTTTTGATGAAACCGGTTTTGAGCTGGAAATGGCCGGACAAAGAGCGGCCGGCCGTAAAACCACCTCTTTTGAACTGATTGCCGACCGCGGTTATCTGGCCGGGCTTTCGCCCACCAAATTCGTCGGTTACCAAACCGGGGTCGCCCGGTCTTCCGTACTGGCCGTTATTCCGGTTAAAAACAACCAACATTCCCTGGTTTTGTCGGAAACCTCTTTTTACCCGGAACGAGGCGGACAACAGGGAGACACCGGAATAATTACCGGAGACGGTTTTCGGTTTCTGGTCCGGGAAACCCGGGTAGATGAATCCGGATTTATCCACCATCTGGGCTTATTTCAAAACGGAACCGCGGTCAAGAACGCCGCTGTAACCGCAGAGGTTGATTTAGAAATACGGCGGCAGACCGCGGCAAACCATACCGCTACCCATCTTCTTCACTCGGCCCTGCGCCGGATTCTGGGTACCGAAGTAAAACAAGCCGGTTCTCTGGTGACGCCCGATTACCTGCGTTTTGACTTCATCTTTTCCGGAGAAATAGATGCCGAAAAACTTGGCACCATTGAAGAATTGGTTAACGGAATAGTACGGTCAAACCTGCCGGTGACAATCGCGGAAAAAGAATTAAAAGAAGCGGTAGCGGAAAGCGCCATCGCTTTATTTACCGAAAAATACGGCGAAAAAGTCCGCGTAGTAACTGCCGGCGATTTCAGCAAAGAAGTGTGCGGCGGAATCCACCTTGAGTCCACCGGTAGTATTGGTCTCTGCCTGATTACCGGCTTTTCTTCCATCGGTCAGGGAGTAAAACGGATTGAAGCGGTTACCGGAAAATCTGCCTATTTCCGGATAAAGGAGCGCGAAAGATACCTTTCGGAATTGGCTGCCTACTTAAAAGTGGAACCGGCCTTGATTCGTCCGGAAACAGAACGGCGCGCGGAAGAATACCGGAAGCTGAAAATAAAATCCGATGCCTTCTTTTCCGCTTACCTGCACCGGGAAGCCGACAAAATGATTGCGGACAAAAAATCCACTGCCGGAATAAATGTTCTGACAACGGCCCAATCGCTGCTTTCACCGGAAGAAGCAAGAACGCTGATTGATTACCTTAAAACCAAGTCATCGGAAAGCGCCATACTGGTACTGATTCCCGGAACGGAAAAATCACAAATTTTTATGGGTTTAACTCCCGACCTTATTTCCAAGAACTTGAAGGCCGATGAAATTTTACGACAGGCCGCCGGGCTGCTGGGCGGCGGGGCAGGGGGCCGAGCCGATTTTGCTCAGGCCGGTTTGAAAAAGAAAGTGAACCTGGCAGAAATCGAAAAAATCCTGATAAAAATTATGACTAAGGGCGGCACGACCGAAAAACCCGAATGAATGGACGAAATAAAATTATTCACGAAACTGCATAAGGGCGACGAAAAGGCAAGGGAAGAAATTTTTAAAACCCACCAGGCGATGGTTGCTAAAATAGCCTGGGGTTATTCTAAAAAATCAAGTCTTTCGGTTGAAGAAATGATCGCGGAAGGATACGTCGGACTTCTGCAAGCGATTAATAAATTTAACCTGAAGAAAGCAAAAGCGGGAAAAGTAAAATTCAGTTCTTACGCTTTCTGGTGGATACGGCGGTATATCATCCGGGCTCTGGTCAAGAAACAATCAATCCTCTCCGTTCCGGAAAGCGTTTCGGAACTGACGCACCGGTATAACCATTTCGCCGGAATTCTTACCCAAAATTTCGGCCGGGAACCAACCGAAATGGAAGTCGGAAAACTCCTGGTTCTTTCCGAACAGCAACTGGCAAGCGTCAATCAACGCCGCGCCCTGAAAGAAGTCTCTCTGGACGAACACATATTTACCGATGACGAAAGTGGTACGCTGGCCGACATTATTCCGGCAAAAAATACGGAAAACATCGAAAAAAACCTGGAACAGGGTGTTTTAATCGAAAAATATTTTTCCGTGCTTACCCCGCTGGAAAAAGCAGTGCTGAACCTTCGTTTCGGACTACAAAAACAACCACAGTTGACTTATCGGGAAATAGCGGAAAATTTACAAAAAAGATTCAAGAAGTCGTTGAGCCGACAGCGCGTCCATCAGATATTCCGCGCGGCTCTTAAAAAAATAATGGTCGTGAGAAAAAAAGAGACTTCAAAGATTGCGCAAAAATAAAATGAAGAAGGAAAAATGGGAAAAACTGATTAGAATTATTCCGGATTTCCCCCGAAAAGGAATTATTTTCCGTGACATAACTCCCTTATTAGGTGACGGAGACGCCTTCCGTTCCGTTATAATCCGTCTGGCAAACGCCTGCCCGGCTGAAACTGAAATGGTAGCAGGCATTGAAGCACGCGGTTTTATTTTTGCCGCCGCGGTCGCCAATCGGCTCGGAGTTGGTTTCGTACCGATTCGAAAACCCGGAAAACTTCCCCACCGGACGGAAACGGTTACCTATGACCTGGAGTACGGTACCGATACCCTTGAAATTCATCGGGATTCTTTATCCAAAAAGAAAAACGTTGTGCTGGTTGATGACCTTTTGGCTACCGGAGGAACCGCCGAAGCCGCTACCCGGCTTCTGGAAAAAGTAGGCGGCCGTATTCTCAAAGCAGTTTTTCTAATTGAATTGGTTAACTTAAGGGGAGAGAGAAGATTTTCCCCCTTGATGTTTCCACCCTGATTAGATTTTGATTAAATTCAGAAGATGGGTTATAATATTAATTTCAATTACTGTAGGGGACGGATTAAGCTCCTCTAAAAAGGGGGTGCGATGGAACGAGATTACGAAGGATTTATGATTTTAGACCCCACCCTTTCCGAAGAAACTGTTGAAAAAGAAGCAATCAGAATAGCCGCTTCTTTTCCCGAAGGAAAGGCGACCTGTCAAAATCTGGGTCGAAAAAAGTTTGCCTATCCGATCAAGAAGCAGACCCAAGGTTATTATTTACTCTGTAATTTCAACGCGGATGCCCAGAAAAAAACGGAGTTAGAGCAGACGCTGCGCGGTAACCCGGCACTTTTACGATACCTGATTATCCGGGCGCTGAGACCGAAGAAAAAGGATTTGAAGGCACAGAGCTAAAGCTCGCCTTCGCAATGCGTACGCCTCGTTATGATACGGCTTTGCCGCCACTCGGTGTCTACGCTACGACGGGCAAGGGAGGTAAGAGATGTCGGTGAACATAAATCGCGTAATGCTGGCCGGTAATCTAACCCGCGACCCGGAAATGCGTTTTACGCCTTCCGGTACGGCAGTTACCAACCTGGGGTTGGCGGTAAATAGAGAATACACAACCAAGGAAGGCGAGAAAAAAAAGGAAGTGGCGTTCATCAGGATCGTTGTCTGGGGAAAACAGGCTCAGAGTTGCCAGGAATACCTCAAAAAGGGGAGTTCCGTTTTAGTGGAAGGCAGACTGCAAAGCCGTTCCTGGGAAACAGCGGAAAAAGAAAAACGCAACACCCTGGAAGTAACCGCCGAAAGAGTTCATTTTTTAACCCGGCGAACTGAAGAGCAGGTAATCGGGGAAGAAAACTTTGAATATGACGAACCAGCGGAACAAAAAGAAGGGTAAGAAAACAAAAAAGGCCAAGCGTTTTTTAATTGCCAAAAAATGCCGTTTTTGCGAAGCCGGTATCCTGGATATTGATTATAAAGACGCCGGGGCTATGAGGCGGCATCTTTCCAGTCGGGGCAAGATACTCGCGGCGCGATACACCGGAACCTGCGCCCGGCATCAGCGCAAACTGGGCAACGCTATTAAACGCAGCCGTTACATGTCTCTCTTGCCTTATATTGTCCGGTAAAGATTAATAGGAACAAGGGACGCTGAAGAAAAATCATTCCGGGGTCGCTTGATTTTCCCGGCGTGAAAATTGCGTTCCGGTGTCTGCCTCGTAAAATGACGCTGCGCGCCAGACAAAACTACGCAACTCGGGAATGAGACTCTCCGTGTTCTCGTCTAAAAAAACAGACGAACCCCGGCTACTCTTTCCTTCGTATTGCTTGTTTTGTTAGTGTCGCTCCGCAACGTTTTCTCATCAGACACCTTCGCTTAAAAATTAAAAGGAGCAATAATGAAAGTAATTTTGAGAACCGGGGTTGCGAATTTAGGTGAAGCCGGAGATTTAAAAGAAGTGACTGGTGGATTTGCCCGTAATTTTCTACTGCCCCGAAAACTGGCTTACCCGGCTTCAAAAACAGCGGAAAAACAAGTGGCGGAAGAACACCAGGCTAAAGAACGCCGGACCGTAAAAGAACACCGGACGAAATTGGAACTGGCCAGTAAACTTAAAGATGTTTCCCTTACGCTGCAGGTTACGGTTGGAAGCGAGGAGCAACTGTACGGTTCAGTCAGCGAACGTGACATCATAGCCGCCCTGGCTACGGAGTATCAAATTGAATTGGAAGCAAAAGCAATTAAGATAGAAGAACCAATCAAACAGTTAGGTGTTTATAAGGTGCCGGTACGACTCAGCCCCGAGGTAGAAAGCACCATAACCGTTTGGGTCGTGAAGAACAGTGGATAGCAGAAGTTCTAAGGAAACCCTTAATTTACTGGAAGAGCGCGTTCCACCTCATAACCTGGAAGCGGAAATGGCGCTTTTAGGTGCGATGCTCCTTTCGGAAGAAGCGCGCCTTCTGGCTATCGAACAGGTACGAACCGGTTACTTCTATAAAAAAGCAAACAGCCGTATTTTTGAGGCAATCTGCAAACTTTTTGAAGCAAACCAACCCTGCGACCTGGTAACTCTCACCGACCTCCTGAACCGGGAAAATATCCTGAAAGAATTAGGCGGTCCGGCCTATCTTGCCGGACTGATTGACCTGGTTCCTACCCCGTCTAACATCGGTCAGTATATCAGAATAACCGAGGAACATTTTATTCGCCGTTCCCTGATTGACGGTTGTTCTAAAATCATCTCCAAAAGTTACCAGATGGCCGAAGACGTGGACGACCTCCTTGATGACTCCGAAAAAACAATTTTCCAGGTTTCGGAAAGGCAAAAACAGGATATCCTTCCCATCCGCCAGCTGGTAAATCAGAGCTTTGAAACCCTATCCAAACTTTATCAAAACCGCGAACACCTTACCGGATTGGGCACCGGTCTGGAAGAGCTGGACAAGATTACGGGCGGATTTCAAAATTCCGACCTGATTGTACTTGCTTCCCGCCCGTCGATGGGTAAAACTTCCCTGGCCTGTTCGATCGCCCGTTTTCTGGTAGTAGAAAAAAAGGTTCCGGCGCTTTTCTTCAGTTTGGAAATGAGTTGCGACCAGTTAGTGCAGCGGATGATCTGTTCTGAAGCCCGGGTAAATATTCGTGATTTCCGAAGCGGATTTACCAAAGAACCGGATTGGCCAAAGCTCACTCAAGCTGCCGGCAGATTAAGCGAATCATTGCTTTACATTGATGATACACCCGGACTTTCCGCCCTGGAAATCAGGGCGAGGGCGCGGCGGATGGTTGCCCGAGAAAAAATTAAAATTGTTTTTGTTGATTACCTCCAGTTAATCAGGGGGCGGGGCAGAGTCGAAAACCGTCAGCAGGAAATTACCGAAATTTCATCCGGCTTGAAAAATATGGCCAAAGAATTGAACGTTCCCGTAGTGGCGCTTTCCCAGCTGTCTCGAGCCGTTGAAATGAGGGAAGAACACCAGCCCCGGCTTTCAGACCTGCGGGAAAGCGGTTCCATTGAACAAGACGCGGACGTGGTTCTGCTCCTGATTCGCGAAGAACAGTATAAACCAACCGATGAGAACGCGGGAAAAGCGAAGATAATTGTGGCTAAACAACGCAACGGACCTACCGGTGACTTTGACCTTACTTTCATTAAAGAATACACCCGTTTCGAAAACGTCGCGTTCCAGAAAGAATAGGGTTATAATGGTGACAGCAATCATTGTGGCCGCGGGCAAAGGAGAGCGGTTGGCGGACAGCGTCGACAAACCATTTGTCAAATTAAAAGGCCGGCCAATCGTTTCTTACAGTCTATCTTTGTTTGAAGAAATAACGGAAATTTCGTCAGTAATTCTGGTGGTTTCCCGAGAAAGAATGGCCGACGCCGCCGCTCTGGTTACCCGATGCGGTTTAAATAAGGTTGGCGAAATAGTGGTTGGCGGCGCCATTCGGCAGGAATCCGTATCCAACGGTCTCGAAACACTCCCCTTCGCAGTCCAGACTGTTTTAATTCACGATGCCGCCCGGCCCCTGATTTCCAAGGATAAAATCATGCAATTAATCGCCATGGGGAAAAAGATGGCAACTATCCCGGTTCTACCGGTTTCCGATACGCTCAAAGAAGTGAAGGGTGGATGTGTTTTACGCACACTTGACCGCCAGCACTTTTATGCGGTTCAAACACCTCAGGCTTTTCCGCGGGAAGTTATTCTGACCGCCTACCGGCAAGCAAAACGTTTCGGAACAATCGGTACGGATGATGCCGCGTTGGCCGAAGCCGCCGGTTTCCCGGTGCAAATCATCGAAGGCGAACGCAGCAATATCAAAATTACCTACCCGGAAGACCTTATTTACGCCGGAACAATACTAAAATTAAAAAATAAGGAACACAAATAATTTGGACGCGGATTTTCGCAGATTAACGCAGATACAGATTTAAAAATTACTTTATAGAATTACTCTAAAAAATTATCATTAAGCATTATCCTGCTGTTTCTGCGTACATCTGCGTCCTAAAAATTTTATGGCTTACCTGATAGAAGTTACGGATACTTTCAGCGCCGCCCATCAGTTGCGCGGTTACCACGGAAAATGCGAACACCTTCACGGCCATAATTGGAAGGTAACCATAACGCTTTCTGCCAAAAAACTTGATGCGGTCGGCCTGGCAATCGATTTTGGCGAAGTCAAACAAATACTGTCCGAGATTCTGCAAAAACTGGACCACGCCTTCTTAAATGAACATCCGTACTTTCAAAAATCCAATCCTTCTTCCGAAAATATTGCCAGGTACGTTCATGATTCCGCGCGTTCCCTGATTTTAAAAAAGAAGGTAAAAGTGGAATCGGTCGCGGTTTGGGAATCCGAAAGAACCAAAGCTGTTTATTCAGACCCGTAAAAACGCGAAAAAAGTATTGCAAAAACAAAACGATAACAGATGAACCGCAGAGTTCACAGAGATCGCAAAGAGGTACGGAAGAAGAAAAACTCAAACAAGATAACAATTAATAATCTTTAAGCAATTCTCCGCGTACTCCGCGTTCTCTGCGGTTAAGCTTTTACGGTACCAAAAAACAATGAAGAAGGCGGTAATTCTTTTATCCGGCGGTCTTGATTCCACCACGGTTCTTTACTGGGCAAAGAAACGACGTTACCAGATATTTCCGCTTGCCTTTGACTACGGACAGCGTCACGGTAAAAAAGAATTGTGCGCCGCCAGAAAGTTGGCCCGTCTGAATGAATTAAACTTAAAGGTTATTCCAATCAGTTTGCCCTGGAAAGGCAGCAGTCTCATTGATAAAAATTTCCCCTTGCCGCAGGTTTCTTCGGAAAAAGATGTCGGCGGGTCAATTCCTTCAACCTATGTTCCGGGTCGAAACCTTATTTTCCTTGCCTTTGCCTTTTCCTACGCGGAGTCGGTTAATGCTTCCCTAGTCTTAATCGGAGCTAACAGCGTTGATTTTTCCGGATACCCTGATTGTCGGCCCCAGTTTTACCGCCTCCTGAACCGTCTCGCCCAAATCGGCACCAAAGCCGGTTGTGAAGGCCAGCGCATCCAGGTTATTACACCGTTAATCTATCTCTCCAAAGCTAATATCATCCGCCTGGGGAAAAAACTAAAGGTTCCCTTCCGCTTTACCTGGTCCTGTTATGCGGGCAAGAAAAAACCGTGCGGAAAATGCGACAGTTGTTTATTGCGCGGCCGGGGCTTCGCGGAAGCCGGAATTGCCGACCCTCTTACCAGCTGATTCGTAAGATTTTAATTATTTGGCAGTTGCCATTCACAATTCACCACTCACGGTATTCATATGCGTACCGCTAAAATAAACGAACTCTTCTTTTCCGTTCAAGGGGAGGGGGTCTTTATCGGCTACCCACAGATATTTATCCGATTCGCCGGCTGTAACCTGTCTTGCCGGTATTGTGACTTGCCCGAAAACCTTTCCGGAAAAAAATTAACCGCCCCGGAACTCGTTAACCGCGTTTTAACCGTCAGAAAAGAAAATGGGGGTATTCACTCCGTTTCGCTAACCGGCGGCGAACCACTACTGCAGGCCGACTTTTTAACCGGGTTTCTTCCGATTTTAAAACAAAAGAAAATTCCGGTATACCTGGAAACCAACGGAACCTTGCCCGAAGAACTAAGAAAAGTCGGTGAATATTTCGCTTTTATTGCCATGGACCTGAAAATTGCGAGCGCAACCGGACAAGCAGCTCTATGGCGCGCGCACCGTTATTTTCTGCGAGAATGTCAGCATCTTTCAAGTCAAGTCTTCGTTAAGATTGTGGTGACAAACAACACCGATTCCGGAGAAATAAATTACGCCGCGAAACTGGTGCGAACAATTAATCCGAAGACACCCCTGATAATTCAACCGGCGTTAAACCGGAACGGCCGACCGGAAATAAGCGGTCAAAAGCTGGCAAGTCTTTTTCGGTCCGCCTTTACAATTTTGCCAACAACCCGCCTTATTCCGCCGGTCCACCGGTTCCTCCGCCTGCCCTAGTGATTTATTATTAAGCAGTATTCATATTGTGGTAAAATACTATTTATGAAACGTTCTGTTTTCGCAGTAGTGCGCGTGGCGGTAAGCGGCCTGCTTATCTTTTTAATGGTTGCGCCCGCCGCAAAAATCATCGCACCCTGTTTTCCGCTGGTTGATGTCGGCGGCTTTCCAAAAATCATCCGAAATACGGGCAAGGAATTTTTATTTCTTGCCGTTGTCTTATCTCTTATTTCAGTAGTGGTATTAACCTGGCGCTGGAAAATTGTTACCTTAAACAATAAACTCTCTTTCCCTTTCTTGTTGCGCCTGACTTTCATCGGCATGTTTTTTAACAACTTTCTGCCTACCGGCACCGGAGGGGATATTGTAAAAGGATATTACCTGCTGAAAAACAGAGAAAGAAAATTGGACCTGGGCATCTCTATCCTGATGGACCGTTTGGTCGGAACCTTATCCATACTGACGATGGGTTTTATCGCGCTTGTTTTTTATCCGCACTTGCCCAAACTTGCCGTATATCTGATTTCGATTATTTATATATCCGCGCTCTTTTTTCTGCTTATTTCCGCCTGGCCCGGCCTGGGTAGAATTCTCGGGAAAATTATCTTTTTCCCCGCCTGGGGAAGACCGGCGGAATCGGTCCGCCGCTTCTATTACGGAGTGCACAACTACCTGCAAAACCCCGTGCCTCTGCTGCAGGCGCTTTGCATTTCTTTCGCCGGTCAAATGCTTATAATCGGCGCGAATTACCTGATTACGCTCAGCTTAAAAGCGCCGGTGTCTTTAGGCTCATTTTTTGTTTCCATTCCCTTGATTTGGTCCTTTGCCGCGGTTCCCTCGCTGGGCGGCCTCGGCGTTCGGGAAGGGGGCTACCTTTTTTTCTTCCAAAATCAAATGGGCCGGGAAAATGCTTTCGCCCTGGCTTTAATTATATTGGGTTTTTCTCTTTTAAACAGTGTCATCGGCGGTGTACTTTACTTTCTGGGAGGCGGAAAATGGCAAAAGAAAAATTGACCTACGAAAGAAAACTGGTCTGGGATGTTTTTTCGGTCGCGGAGAAAAACGCGGCTTTTGATTTTGCTTTCGGTTACCGTCGGTTTATCTCCGAAGTAAAAACTGAAAAAGAAGCGGTGGTCTGGATAAAAAAAGAAGCGGAAAAGAAAGGCTTTTCCGAATTGGGCGAATCCCGAAAAAGCAAAAAAGTATACCTGGCCAATCATTCTTCCGCGTTGGCCCTGGCGATTTTGGGAAAACGCCCCATCCGGGACGGAGTCCGCATTATCATTTCTCATATCGATGCGCCGCGGCTTGACCTTAAGCCCCAACCATTAGTTGAAGAAGAAAGCTTGAGTTTTTTGAAAACCCATTATTACGGCGGCATTAAAAAATACCAGTGGGTAACCAAACCGTTAAGTCTGCACGGTACCGTGGTTCTCAAGAGCGGCGTTAAAAAGGAGATCGTTATCGGCGAAAAAGAAAACGAACCGGTTCTAACCGTTACCGACCTGCTGCCGCACCTGGCTAAAGACCAGATGGCAAAAAAAATGTCGGACGCGGTGGACGGAGAATCGTTAAATCTTTTAATCGCTTCCCTGCCGGTACCCAAGGAAAAAAACGAAAAAACACCGCAAGCTAAAAACCGCGTAAAAGAGGCGGTTTTAAAATTACTCTACCAGGCTTACGGGATAAAAGAAGAAGATTTAATCAGCGCGGAATTGGCCGCGGTGCCGGCCGGACCGGCCCGGGAGTTGGGTTTGGACCGCAGCCTCATCCTGGGCTACGGACAGGACGACCGCGTCTGCGCCTACGCTTCCTTTCAGGCCTTTTTGGAGGCGGGTGAACCGGAATATACCAGTATTTGCCTGCTGGCTGACAAAGAAGAAATCGGCAGCGAAGGAATCAGCAGCGCCCAGTCCGGATTTTTAAACCTTTTCCTCTGTCAGTTAGCCGGAATTACGGAAACGGAACTGGCACGTTCGTTCGCAAAATCATACGCCGTCAGCGCGGACGTAAACGCAGGCCTTGACCCAAGCTACCGGGAGGTAAATGAGGCGCAGAATGCCCCCCGGTTAGGTTATGGTACGGTCTTAACTAAATATACCGGGCACGGCGGAAAATTCGGAAGCAGCGAAGCCGGCGCGGAATATGTGGCTTATCTGCGGCGTCTCTTTGAAAAGCACAAGGTTATTTGGCAAACCGGGGAATTAGGAAAGATTGACAAAGGCGGCGGCGGCACCGTGGCAAAATATCTGGCCCGTCAAAACATCGAAACCATTGATATCGGACCGGCCTTGCTGTCAATGCATTCGCCTTATGAAGTAAGCCATAAGGGCGACCTTTACTGCACCTACAAGGCCTTCCTGGCTTTTTACAAAGGGTAGTTTTTGTAATTCCCGCAGGTATTTATTATTTAAGCTCTCCCATAAAAGAGAGAAGAAGGGATTTTTTTGCCCTCGCCGCCTGAAGATTACCGGAAATCCTAATCTTCCGACTCCGGCCGGAAAGAAAAAAACGCCGCAGGTATTCAACCTCTTCGTAATCAACCCGGTAAGGAGTATCCATCAAACCGCTGAGCGCCTGGCGCAGAATCTCGCGTTGAAGAGAAAGAGAAAGAGATGAAAATTCCTTGAGCGGAATTTGGCAATCACCTGAATTTTCCTTTTTTCCCGGGCGGGGATGTAACCCCGCCCCTACATTTTTAAGAAAACAGCGGGATTTTAAAAAATCAGCGGCCTGGCCGGATATGTGCCGGTAATCGGCATTCAATATCTCCGCCATTCGAAAAAGAGTTCCTTTAATATTCGGATTATACTCCGCCAATAACGGCACTAGTTCCAGCCGGATTCTGTTGCGCTGAAATTTCGGGTCCAGATTGGTCGCATCGTTGACAAACTGATAATTGTTTTCCGCGAGAAATTCCGCTATCTCAACCCGGGACACAGAAAGCATAGGCCGGATAAGATTGATTTTGGAACCGTTCAAAACAGGACGACAGGGTGTTATCCCGGAAAGACCCTGCAATCCTGTTCCGCGAATAAGGTGTAAAATGATTGTCTCCGCCTGGTCATCCAAGTGATGGCCGGTTACAATGGAGTGACAGGAAAAATGTTCGGCGGTTTTTTTTAAAAAATCGTAGCGCGCTTTGCGGGAAGTATCTTCAGCCGTACCCGGTTTCAAGGAACCCTTTCCGGCCAGAAACGGAACGCGGTATTTGGCAGATAATTCCCGGCAAAAAACCGAATCGCTGCCGGAAAACGGCCGAAGTCCGTGGTCAAAATGTCCGGTAAAGATACTGAATTTCAGTCGGGTTTGCATTCCTCTTAAAACATGGAAAAGGCAAACTGAGTCCGGGCCTCCGGAAAGCGCCAGGAGCACTCGGTCCCCTTTCTTAATCAGGGAATGCTCGGTGATGTATTCTAAAACTTTGTTTTGTATTTTTATCTTTGACATGATGGGCAAAAATAGGTGGAGCGGCTTCCGTCTTTCTGTACTCTAATCGGATTGCCGCAACGAAAACACGGTTCTCCTTTCCGCCGATAAACAAAAAGGCTTTTTTGGAAATTTCCGTGACTGCCGTCCGGTTTCAGGTAATCCTGGATTGAGGTACCGCCTGCCTTAAGCGCTTCCTTCAATATCGACTTTATCGTTTGATAGAGTTTTTTTGTTTCGTCCGGCTGTAAAGTTGAAACCCTCCGGTCCGGGTGAATGCCGGCCCGGAAAAGCGCCTCAGTCGCATAAATGTTACCCAGGCCGGCTATCCGGTGCTGGTCAAGAAGAAATGTTTTAATACGGCTGTTTTTCCCCAAAACAATCCGTTTCCAACACTCAAAGGTAAAAGCGGGTGTCAGGGGTTCCGGACCCAAATTTAATAATGGTTCCGGGTCTTCACTGCGTAAGGTGAACCCGCCGAAACGCCGCAGGTCATGGTAATAAAGCCGGGAACCGTCAGTAAACAAAAAACGGATGTGGTAATCAACTGCGGGTTCCGGCCCGGGGGAGTAGAGGAGTTGCCCGGAAAGTTTAAGGTGTGCCTGAAGATACAGGATTTTCTTATTTTTTCGCGTCCCCAGGTCAAAGATGAGGTATTTACCTCTACGCCGAATATTAATAATCTCCGTGCCGATAATTTTCCGCCGGAAAAGAACCGGGGATGTTTCTTTAATCAGCTTGGGAACCAGGACTTTCACTTCCCGGATTTCTTTACCGACTACATCTTTCACTAATTGTCGGCGAATGGTTTCTACTTCCGGTAATTCCGGCATAATTTAATATGGTGGCAACCCTTTACATTTCTTCCGCTTCTTTCTGGGAATACGACGTCTGACACTGAGAATCAAGATAATCCTGCAAAATTATCTGGGCGGAAAGGCGGTCGATAATATTCTTTCTTTTTTGTCGGGAAAGATCCGCGGAAAGGAGATAGCGTTCCGCTAATTTACTACTTAACCTTTCGTCCCACCTGGTTATCGCACAACCGGTGATTTCCCGCAACTTCTCCATAAACCCGAGTATTATTTTGGCCTGGGAACCCTCCTGATTATCCAAGGTTTTAGGCATGCCCACCACCAGTAATTGCACCTCGTATTCCCTGATTATCCGAGGTAATTCCTTTTCCCACTGACTTTTGGGAATAACCGCCAGGCCCCGGGCCAGAAAACCACTCTCATCGGAAATGGCCAGACCGATAGAGCGGTGACCGTAATCAATTCCCAGGATTCGCATTTTTTATCGCCTCGGCTATCGCCAGGGCCCTTTTTACTTCTTTAACGTCGTGCACCCGGAAAATAATGCCCCCGGATAAATAAGCGGCGACTATCGCGGCAATGGTGCCTTCCAGTCTTTCATCAACCCCCAGACCGGTAATCTTGCCGATAAATCCTTTGCGGGACAAACCAACCAGTATGGGCCGGGAAAGTTTGGAAAAATCATCGAGTTTTTTCAGGATGGTTAAATTATGCTCCAGCGTTTTGCCGAAACCAATACCCGGGTCAATTACAATCTGTTCTTCGGAAACACCGTATTTTTTTGCCGCTATTATTTTTTCCGCCAAAAACTGACTTATTTCCGAGATTACATCCCGATAAAACGGATTCTCCTGCATGGTGGCTGGGATTCCCCGCATGTGCATTAAAACTAAACCGGCCTTGTTTTTTGCGACCAACCCCAGAATACGCCGGTCTTTTCCGGCGGTTATATCGTTGATAATAACGGCACCGGTTTTAAGCGCTTCGTCAGCCACCTTTGCGTTGCAGGTATCCACGGAAACCGGAATCCGGATTTTGGCGCAAATTTCTTCCAAAACAGGCATCAGCCTTCCTATTTCTTCCTCTTCAGAAACAGGCGAACTGCCGGGACGGGTTGATACCGCGCCAATATCAATAATATCAGCGCCTTCTTCTTCCATTAAAAAAGCACGTTCTAATGCCTTATTTCTATCCGGATAGAAACCGTCTCCGGAAAAAGAATCGGGCGTGAGGTTAAGTATGCCCATGATTCTAGGCCGGGTGAGGTCGAAAATCTTATCTTTAATCAACCAGGCAGGAGCCATATTTTATTTTTTTGCTACACGTGGACCGGCCGGGGTATCTTCGACGATGATACCACGCTCTTCAAGGTCTTTACGGATGGCGTCGGATCTGGCAAAATCTTTCTTTTTACGGGCCGTTTCCCTTTCGGAAACCAGCGTTTCTTCTTCCGCGGTCAATTCTATTTTTTCTTCCCGTAAAATGTCCAAAACACCGTCAATTTCTCTGATGTAATTAGAAATTAAATCACTTTCCGCTTTATTTATCGCGTCCTTTTCCACCTTCGGGTTAAGGTCGGTAATCAGGTTATGGAACGACGCCAGACTCACCGACGTATTTAAATCATCGTCCAACCCTTTCTGGAATTCCTTTTTTGCCTGGTCCAGTCTTTCCGCGATCATCGGGTCAACGCGTTCCGACCGTCCGTCAAGAGCCCACACTCTCCGACAAAAACCCTGAATCCGCTCAACCGCATTTCTGGCGGCTTCCAATCCCTCCAGGGTAAAGTTCAGCGGGCTGCGATAGTGAACGGAAAGAAGCAGGTACCGAACGGCTATCGGGTCGTAACCTTTGTCAAGTAAATCCCGCAGCGTAAAAAAGTTTCCCTTGCTCTTAGCCATCTTCTCGTTGTTTACCAGAAGGTGAGCGCAGTGCATAAAGTAGCGAGCGAACGGTTTACCGTTAGCCGCTTCACTCTGGGCGATTTCGTTCTCGTGGTGGGGGAAAATATTATCGACTCCGCCGGTGTGAATATCGAACGTTTCACCGAGATATTTCATGCTCATCGCCGAACATTCGATGTGCCAGCCGGGACGCCCCGGACCGATTTCGGTATCATACGATGGTTCGCCCGGCTTGCTTTTTTTCCACAAAGCAAAATCCCGGACATCTTCCTTTTCGTATTCGTCGCTCTCAACCCGCGCCCCTTTTTTTAGAAATGAAAGGTCTATTCCGGATAGTTTGCCGTAGCCGGGAAAACGCTCGATGGAAAAGTAAATGGAACCATCCTTCTGATAAGTATAGCCTTTCTCATTCAATATCTTAATGATGGCAACCATCTCCGGAATATGTTCGGTGGCGCGGGGGTATTTCGTCGGGTTTATCCTATTCGTAAAAATTCGCAGTTTATGACAATCCTCGAAAAAAGCTTCTTCATAACGCCGGGTATAATCGGTTAAAGATACTCCTTCTTCGGCGCTTCGCTTAATGGTTTTATCGTCTATATCGGTGATGTTCATGATATGCTTGACGGCATACCCGCGATATTCCAGGTAGCGCCGCAGAATATCCTCGAAGATATAGGCGCGGAAGTTGCCGATGTGGGCAAAATCATAAACGGTTGGCCCGCAGGTATAAAGACCGACCCGGTTGGGCTGAAGAGGCAGAAATTCCTCTTTTTTTCGTTTTAACGTATTCCAAAATTGTAAGGCCATAAGCTTTATAACGCGGTTTGCAGGCGATGAAGTACTTTTTCCTTACCCAATAAGGATAGCGTTTCAAAAAGGCCGGGGCCCACCGTCTGGCCCGTTACGGCCACCCGTAACGGATGAAAAACCGCGCCTGTTTTTAAATTTTGACTGGTGCAGTAATCGCGAATGACTTTTTCCAGATTGGCCGTAGAAAAATCAGCCTCCTGCGCCAGCAGTTGATTTACCTCAGCCAGTATTTTCACCACTCCTTCTTTTTGTAATACTTTTGCCTTTGCCTGAACATCATATTCAACCTCGTCCTTCAGGAATATTCCGGCCGCTTCCGGCAAATCGGAGAATTTTTTAACGCGCTCCCCCAAGACGGTAATAACTCGGGCAAGATACTCCCTTTCTTCTGGTAGAACCGTTTCGGAAACCAGTCCGGGCTCCCGCAAAAAAGGCAGGCTTAAATCTACCAGCCGGTTTAAATCCGCCTTCTGAAAGTAAAGCCCGTTCATCCAGGTCAATTTCGCCATATCAAAAATGGCCGCTCCTTCTTTACATCGTTCCACACTGAACTCCTGAATCAATTCGGATGGCGTAAATATTTCCTTATCATCGGTGGTTCCCCAACCTAAAAGCGCCAGGTAGTTGATGATCGCTTCCGGCAAAAACCCCTGGATTCTCAATTCCCGCAGCGAAGTAGCGCCGTGCCTCTTGGATAAACGGCTGCCGTCAGGACCAAGGGTCATGGCCATGTGGGCAAAAAGGGGCGGTGTTTTACCAAACGCCTCAAAAAGAAGTATGTGCCGGGGTGTGTTGGAAATATGGTCTTCACCGCGGAATACATGCGTTATTTCCATAGCGATATCGTCCAGGACCACCGCAAAGTGAAAAGCCGGCTTACCGTCCGACTTCATGATTATCAGGTCACCCATCAAGGCAGTGTCAAAAGTAATCTCTCCGCGGATTAAATCATCGAAGGTGACTTTTTTTTCCGGCAGCCGGAACCGGACCACCGGTTTCCGGCCTTCTTTTTCAAAAGCGGCACGCTGTTCCGCGGTAAGCGAACGACAGCGGTTGTCATAACGCGGGCTCTCCTTGCGCTGCATCTGCGCCTGGCGCATCGCCTCCAACTCCTCCGGGACGCAGTAACAAAGATAAGCTTTTCCCTCTTTCAGCAAACTCTGCGCCGCCTCTTGATATATCTTAAGACGTTCCGACTGCCGGTAAGGACCGAAAGGACCGCCGACATCCGGACCTTCGTCCCAATCCAGGCCCAACCAGGCCAGATCCTCTAAAATTATTTTTTCATATTCCGGTTTACTTCGTTCGGTATCGGTATCCTCGATGCGTAAAACAAAAGAACCTTTTTCCTTTCGCGCCAGCAGATAATTGAAAAGCGCGGTTCTGGCGTTTCCGATATGCAGGTATCCGGTTGGACTTGGCGCGAATCTTACTCTCATTATTTTCCCCCGTGTATTGAATTTAACCGCAGAGAACGCGGAGTGCGCAGAGAATTGCTAAAAAATAATGTTATTTTTAAAATTTTCTTTTTTGTTCTACAATCCTCTGCGTTCTCTGTAACCACTGCGGTAAATATTATATTATTTTACAGACTTCAAGGTAACAACAGCGAAGGAAGAAATTGCCTGACCTTTCCCGATTTCAGACAGGCCCTCGTTAGTTTTAAATTTAACGCCGACCATTTCCGTGCTTATCTTCAAAACACCGGCTACCCCGGTTTGTATCTCATCCCGAAAAGGGGAGAGGGGGGGTTGCTGACAAACCAAAACAGTGTCTACCTGCATAACTTTCATTTTTTTCCGGACAACTATCTTTCTGGTTTTTTCCAACAACTCCAGGCCGGAAATTCCTTTCCACTTGGGGTCGGTATCCGGAAAATGGGTTCCGATGTCTCCGAAAGCCATCGCCCCCAACATCGCGTCGGCAATGGCGTGACAGAGCACATCCCCGTCGCTATGGCCCAGCGGCCCCTTGGCAAACGGAATTATTACTCCGGCAATAACCAAAGGCCTTCCTTTAACCAGGCGGTGAATATCAAAACCGATTCCTATTCTCATAAAAGATGCGTTACGGTTTAAAAAGCTTGGAATCTTTTTTTATCGTTTCGAAATAGCCAAGCAGCTCTTCGGCGATTTTACGCGAATCAACCAGTAAATTCGTTTCCCAATTTTTATCAAGAGAATAGTACGCCCAGTTGGTGCTGCCCAGAAGGACCAGTCGCCGGTCAACCACTAAAAATTTGGCGTGTAATGTTTTTTTCGGATTATCCAGGTAGGTCTTCACACCGCTGTTAATCAGCTTGTAAGCAACCTTTACATTATCCAGAGCGTTATCCTGGTTATAACCTTTTGACTGCTCCAGACACACTTCAACATTTACACCTCTTTGAGCGGCCAGAATCAATCCGTCAATTAAACGATTGGAAAAACTTTGAGGGTATTCCGGGTAATAACGAATTTCAAAAACGGCAAAATTAATCGATTCTTTCGCTTCCTTGATTGCCTTTAAAGCCACCGGGTAATACTGACGGTCAAGAATTACTTTCACCTCAACCGGCTCGGCTTGCAGCTTAACCGAATTTAAGGCAAACGCGAGAAAAAACAGCAGCCAAAAAAATCTTTTCATTGATATTGACGAATCACTTTCTGCAAATCAATCTTTCCTTCGTAAAGCGCTTTACCGACAATAATACCTTTAAGGTTGGGCATATTCAGTTGAATCAGCTTGGTGATATCTTCTTCACCGCCGATGCCGCCGGCGGCAATTAATGAAATTTCCGGTGCTGCCTGCGCCAACCGTTTTATCCCTTCTATGTCCGGACCCAACAAAGTGCCGTCCTGTTCAATTGAGGTAAGAATTATTTGATGAAAACCCATCTCCTGAAAATCCCGGGCTAGGCCTTCCGGCCGAGGCGGCAGAGTTACCTCCCAACCGCTTATCGCCACGGCGCCTTTCTTACAATCCAAACCGATAATTACTTTTTCCATAATTCCGGCAAGTATTATCTCCCGAATAAGACTGGAATAGGGCGGGTCAACTTCGGCGATAAAATCACCCAGTGATTTGGGATAATTAATCTTAAGGCGTTGCTCGTTAATCTTGATTGCATCAAGAATAACGGCGGTTCCAAGAATGACATAATCAACCCCCCACCCCAGAAGGCGTCTTACCTCATCCATCGTCCGAATGCCGCCGCCCACTTCCACTTGAACGCCGAACCGCTTCTTCTCTTTCAGGATTTCCAACAGGATGGGGTCTTCCTCCAAATCCCGCATTCCTTCCCGGGCCGCGCCTAAAAAAATAAGGTGGATACGTTGTGCTCCGGCCTCAGCATATTTCCGGAACGTTTCCAAAGGTGAAAGCCCATAATCGGTTATCTGTTGATAATCACCTTGAGTCAAGCGCACCAGCCGTTTTTCCAAAATGTCAATTGCCGGAATAATCAACATAAATTCAAACCCTCCACCACTAATTCAATTTCCGGATACAAAACCGGTTTTGAAAGCTTAACCAGAGGGAAACGGACACTGTCTTTTTCGGTGATAACTAAAAAATCAGCGTCTTTCAGGAGAATTTTTTGTACTTCTTCCACCGAATAGAAATGGTGGTCCGCAAAAAGAGTGACCCCGACCACCAAAACCCCTGTTTCTTCCATTTTTTTAATGAAACTTTGCGGTTCACCGATTGCGGCGCAAAGCCATACCTTCTTGCCGGCCATGCCTTCGATAGACACTGACTCTCCGGACAAGAAACAAAACCGCCGGTAATTATAATGGCTTTTAACCACGGATGCCGTCGGATTAAACCTAAACAGTTCTTTACGGAAACTATCCGCCTCTTCTTCGCTAACCAAGTCTGTTTGATTAAACCAGATAACATCGGCTCGACGAATATTAGCCAACGGCTCACGCAAGGGTCCGGCCGGCAGGAGACGGCTGTTCCCCGTACGGCTAAAACAATTAAAAACCAGGATGTCATAATCGCGATGCAGGCGCAGGGCATGGAAAGCATCATCCAGAATAATAACTTCGGCGTCAAACTTTTCGCAGGCAAGCCGCGCCTGAATTTCACGGCGCCGACCGGACAAAACCGGAACGCCGGTCAGGTTTCGCGCCAGAAGATAAGCCTCGTCACCGGCCTGCCGTATGTCTGCTAAGATATTTTTTCCATCGGAAACAACCAGACCTTCGCGGCTGCCGCCGACACCATGGCTGATAACCGCTACCCGCTTTCCCTGTCCGCGAAAATAATTAGCCAAATATTGGGTGACGGTGGTCTTTCCGGTTCCGCCCGTGGTAATATTGCCGACGCTGATTACCAGGGCCGGAACCCGAACTTTACCCAGCAAACCTTTCTGATAAAGAAAACGCCGGCCTTCCGAAAATAGATAGTATAGCGGTGTTAAAAAAGTTAGCATCAATATTTATTGGGGCGAAGTCCTTAAAAAAGCGTTGCCTGTTTCGGCACTGATTCCGGTATTATTTCAACCTTGCCGAATTCGCCGTCGTAACCGGGTTCCACTCTAACCCTGCCTTGGCGTACCGACATGATGGCGGCTGCTATCTCCGGTTCTGTTTTGCTTTTAATCTCCGATTCCGACAATGAGAGCAAAATTTCGAATTCCGGCGCCAGATTAGCAACCAATTGCCGGTATTTCTCTTTAACCACCGGACTCTCTACCGGCCTCTTTATAACGAAGGCTATAATCTGTTCAAGCGGTACCATCCTTTTAAAAGGAATGCTGTTTTCCGGAACAGTACCTTCCGGGCGGTCCGCCAAAACGCAAACCCGATGCAGCACACCCACGGTGACCTTCCGGCGGCAAACCGGGCAGAGGTTTTTATTGGCAATAGTCTTTTCCGGCGGAAGTGAAGATTTGCAAGCGCGATGTCCGTCGTAATGATATTTTCCTTCTTCCGGAAAATATTCCACGGTATACAAAAATCGCTTCTTATCTTTTGTTTTCAAAACGTCAATAATTTCACGGTAATTGAGAACTTCGCTGAAAACGTTGACTTCCCGACCGATTTTGGCCGGTGAGTGAGCGTCGGAGTTCGATATCAGGGAATAGGCATCCAACCCGGAAAGTCGCCAATTCATCTCCGGGTCGCTGGAAAGACCGGTCTCCAGGGCAAATACTTCCGATAATCTTTTCGGGAAACAATCTTCTATTCGGTCGAAACCGCTGTTAGAACCAAAAAGAGAGAAATGCGGTGTCCAGATATGGGCCGGAACCACAAAGCCGAATTCGGCGGCATCCTTTACCCGGCCGATCAGGTCGTCGGCGGAAAGCTGCAGCATCGGACGTCCGTCAGAGCCCAGGCTGCCGTAGACAGCGAGCTTCGAGGAAAGCCGCTCAGCCGCATCCATGTCCGGTAAAAAAATAACGTTGTGTATTCTTTTAATGGAACCACGGCTGGGGAAAATATTACAGACCTCGGCAGTCAATATAAACCTGACCCCCCGGTAGAGATAAATCCCGTCTTCGGCCGGTTGTAACTTTTTTTTCAGCTCCTGAAACCAGACCGGATGGGTAAAGTCCCCGGTTCCTACCAGGGATATTCCTTTTTCCCGGGCCGACTGGGCCAAGTGCTCCAGATCCATGTTCGGACTGGTAGCACGGGAATATTTAGAATGAATATGAAAATCAGCGATAAAAGACATGGCTCAATTCATCGTAAAGCGCGTCCAGCGAATCCGGCAAAGATTTGATACCGCTTACCGCCGGCATAAAGTTAGTATCTCCAACCCAGCGGGGAATAATGTGCACGTGAAGATGCCCGGCGATTCCGGCGCCGGCGGCCTTACCCATATTAATACCGACATTTAAACCTTCCGGTTTCAGCGCTTTTTTTAACCCCTCATTTGTCATTTTAATCAGCGAAAATAATTCTTTCGCTTCTTCCGGTTTCAGCTCCGAAAGGTCTTTTAGGTGCCGGTTGGGAACAACCATCAGGTGCCCGTTATTGTAAGGAAAACGGTTTAAAATTATGAACGCGCCATTGCCGCGGAAAACAACCAGGTTCTTACGGTCGTTCTTTTCCCGTATCACCCGGCAAAACAGACACGCCTTATCTTTATTGGGTTGAACTACGTAACCCTTGCGCCAGGGAGCCCAAAGCACACCATTTTCTTTAGTCACGATGCTTGTATAATACAACAAATCCGGAGAAAACGCAAAGGGGATTTTCTTGACTTTTTCAACGGAAAATAGTATATTTAAAGATAGAATGCGGGGTTAGTTTAGTGGTAAAACTACAGCCTTCCAAGCTGTTAATGAGGGTTCGATTCCCTCACCCCGCTCAGCTCACTCTTACGAGGAATCGAACCCCGAAGGGTGCGGGAAAAGTTATTTTCCCGCACAGTCTTGGTGGGGGTGAGTCATTCGAGAGGGGACGCACCCCTTTCGAAAACGGAGCGGAGGCGGATGTTTAGACCTGGCAGCGTAAGCGATTGCCAAAGGTCTATCCGCCGGGAGCGGAGTGGTTCGTTTCCCTCACCCCGCTCCTTATAAAGCAGTTAACTGTGTTTTGCGAGGCGCAAGGCCAGATTGATGGCGGCTTCCATACTGCGGCTATCCGCGATATTTTTGTAGGCAAGGTCAAACGCGGTACCGTGGTCCGGACTGGTGCGGATAAAAGGCAGGCCGATAGTAATATTAACTCCCCGGTCAAAATAAAGCGCTTTAAACAGAGGCAGCATCTGGTCGTGATAGGCGGATACCATCAGGTGAAACCCTTCCTGACGGTAAATACGATAAGCGGAATCCGCCGGTACCGGCCCGGAAACATTCAAACCCTCCTTTAATAATAAAGCTATCGCCGGCTTAAAAACAGTCTCCTCTTCTTTTCCGAGGTAACCTCCTTCACCGGCATGAGGATTCAAGCCGCAAATTAGAATTTTTGAATTCTTGATTCCCAGACCTGACTTTAAAAAACGGTCCGCAAGACTTACCTTACGGAAAATCATACCCGCGGTTATTTCCTTCGAAACGCCGGACAGGCTCAGGTGGGTGGTTAACAGGAGGAGTCTAAATCTTCCGGCTGAAAAGAACATTCCGTAATCGGTTACGCCGAATCTTTCCGTCAGAACCTCGGTATGGCCGCGGAATTTAAAACCGGCGAGATTAATCGCTTCTTTTGAAACCGGAGCGGTAACCAACGCTTTAATTTCACCGCTTTTCAAAAAAGAAATCGCATCCGAAAAATATCGGTAAGCGGCCTTTCCGGCTAAAGAATCTGCCTTGCCTTTGGAAAATTTTTGATTATTTATTATTCCGGAAGAAACAACCGTAACACCCTCCGGCAACGGTACTCCGGTACGCTTCAAAACCGGTTTATCGCCAAAGAGAACGAATTTTGTTCCCGGACCGGCCTTAATGCTTGCCAATGCTTTCAGGGTAATTTCCGGGCCGATGCCGGCTGGGTCACCGATGGTAATACCCAATACCGATTTACCTTCATTCATTCCGCGTCTTCAAAGTAATATTTTACTTCTGTTTTTTTTCTTAAACCGCTTATCAGTTCCCGGTAGGCGGCCGTATACTTTTCGCGGAAAAGAAGTTGTTTTGCCTGCATGGCTAAAGAAGATAAATCGAAATCGGGCGGTTGTTTTATCTCCGTAATTTTAAAAATAGCATATCCGTCTTTCAAATAAATAATCGGCGAAAACTCCCCGACCTTTAAACCAATTATCGCTTCCTGAATCTGTTCGGAAAGTTCCCGGAAAGTAATGAAACCAAGGTCTTGCATTTTTTCTTCAACGGCGGAATGTTCTTCCGGAATCTCTTTACGGGTAGCAAAAACTGCTTCCGAAAGACGGAAATCGCTCTCCTGCCGCATTAGTTCTGCGCGGTGTTCCTGCGAATACGCTTCTAATTCCTTGGGGTTGGTTCTAATTTTAGCGGAAATTTCCGACTGGACGAAACGCCGCGCCATTATTTGCCGTTCGATACGACGGCGCAGGGCGGTTGGGGTTAACGATTCATCCTTGAGACGCCGGTAAAACTGGACCGGATCCGGAAAAAGACGCATAATCCGCTCATACTCACTTTCAATATCATCCCGGGAAACTTCCGCTTTTTGTTTCCTGGCTTCCAGGAAAATCAGCCGTTCCTCAACCAATCTTTCCACGACCACTTTTCTGGATTCTCCGGGCTGAATAATGTCCTGAAGGTCAGAAGAAGTTATCGCCTCGTTACCCACCCGGGCCAGAAGAGAAATCTCGGAACGGCAAACACCGGGGAGAAACAAACAAACGACAAGTATAATCAGATAAGTTTTAAAACTCCATTTTTTCAAGATTGGCCCCCGTAATTTTGATTTTAGATTTCGCTCTTAAATTGACGAGAAAATCCTTAAAAATATTTTCTCCGGATTTGCTGTACATTATCTTTTTGAGCAATGGGATAGATTCTTCATAACTTAACTGGCGGCTGGGAATATTCTGTCCGGCCATTAGAACGTAATATCCGGTTTCAGTCTGGATAGGCGAACTGATTTGTCCCGGTAGCATCGTAAAAGCGACCCGGGCCAATTGCTCCGGCAACGCGCCCTCACGCACAAAACCGAGGTCTCCGCCCCGACCCTTGCTCGGCGCTTCGGAATACTTGCGTGCCAGGTCTTCAAAACTTTCTCCTTTTCGGTAGCTGTCACCGATATTTTCGGCAATCTTACGGTCGGACACCATTATCTCGTACAGATGAACACTCGCCGGTTGAACAAAATCCATCGGGTGAGATTTATAGTATTGACGCAGGTCCTTCTCCGAAACGTTTGGATTTTCCAGTATCTCTTTTTGCACGTATTCCTGCACTAAAAAATCTTTTTTTAATTCCGCCAAGCGTTCTTCAATATTCCGGTTCCGGGCGTAACCGCTGCGCCTGGCTTTTTGGTAAACCAATTCCCGGTCAATCAAATCCTGCAGAAATTGGCTGCGATTGCCTGTTACGTATACCCGGTAAAACTCCGGAACCGCGGCCACCTGCCTTTTGAAATCGGAAACCCGAATCCGGTGCCCATTAACCACCGCCAAAGTCAGGTCCTTGTTGTATTTTTCCATTATCGCTTTAGCTGCTACACCTGCTATCAAGAGCACAATCAAAGCCGCGAACACAATCAAAACCAGTCGTCGTTTTGTCTGCCAACACGTTTTAAAAAAACGGAAATTAATTTCAACCTTCATCATATCTCCTTTAAAAAGCAACCCCAAGGGGTCGCACTACAAAACTAGACAGGCGGGACGCCTGTCCTAATACATTTATGTTGTTTTCTTCACAAACAAGGGTGTTCTGATTCGTAAAACTTCACGGAGTGTCAGATACAAAACAAGCAATAAGAGTGAATGAGTCTCCGTGGCTCGCCTTGAATTACAGGCGAGAACACGGAGAGGCTCATTCACGAGTTGCGTGGTTTTGTCTGACACGCAGGGCGTTTTAAGAACCAGACACCCGAGCTATTGTATTTTCCAGGAAACAAACTTCCGGCGTTTGCGTCCCCGATCGTAAATCGTCGTAATCTTCTTCTCCGCCAGAACCTCTTTCTCTTCTATTTTACCATTTCCATCGAAATCTTCAACTGACTGACCGGTAACCGTAATACGAAAAACATTGCTGCGCACCGTAATCAGGTTGCTGATACGGCGATAAACCAGTTCCCGTTCGTCATCCTCGTCAATAAACCCGTCGTTATCGTCATCTTTAAGGTTATATCCCCACAAAAAATTCAGTTTTGGAGCCACGGCGCCGGTTTCCGAATAAGGTTTCCCGGCAATTATTTTGTTAGCCTCTTCTGCCCCGAAAAAGGGGAGGGCGGTCAAAACCGGAAGCGAGGCGGTGTTGATGTTAATCCGGCCTGGTACCGGTAAATCTACCGGATAGGAAACCGTAAAAATATCCTGGGTTTTAAGATCCGAGTCACTCTCCCGCCAGAGGTTAGCTGTTCGCCACTGCTGCATCCGGTGAATATTTCCCAATTCGCCAACCTGGCTAAACGGTCTGTTTTTAACCAGAAAATGACCGGGCCAGTTTGTCCGGTTAACCTCCAGACCTATCTCTGGGAGAAAGAGCGCGTTCTGTTTACCCGGAGAAGACGGACCGGGAAACCAGTCAAAAAGACCGCTCATCCTGGAATCGTTCTTCTGTTTGGTCGCTTTTCCGAAAAAGTCCGGGCCGTAATTGGTGCTCTCAATCGTATTGCCCTTTTCGTCAAACAAAACCAGTTGGGAACCCAGGATGGGAAGGCCTATAAATTCTTCATACTGTTCGCAACCCTTGGGCGTAGGGTCAAGAACAGGAACAATTGCCACCTCCGGCGGCCAGGCGGCAAAATTGATCGACACCCAAAAAGCAAGACGGTCACCGATGGTATAGTAGCCGCAAGCGGGAATCTGCGCGTCCTTTTCGAGTGTGACCGAAAAGAGATTGCCGATATCGATCTTCCAACCTCCCACAGAAACAGGTTGGGAGTAAGGATTAAACAATTCCAGAAACTCACCTTTACTCCACCAGTAGGTTAAAACGCTTGCGTTCCACTTTTCTTCAAGATCAGGAGCCGCCTCTATTTCGTTGAAATACGGCGTTTTTTCCAATCCATAATATGTGTTGTTTTTTGAATCCGCGTCTTTGCTGGGAACAGAATCTTCGTCCTGATAATCCCTGATGTTTACCGCTACCTGGCAAATCTGGGCTTCATTGCTAAAACCACAGCGCCGCAGCCCTTCTTTAATTTCACTGATTGATGCCCGGTTAAGGTCAAAACGCGGTTTACCGCCAAAATTCAGATTTTTATCGTATGAAAAAACGGTAATTACATTCTTCGCCTTTTCATAGATTTCCGGTCCGACGCCGGAAACTTCCTTGAAATCTTCCGAAGATAAAAAAGGACGGTCATCACCGCGCGATTTGACATCCGTAAATTCATCCGGCTCGTTAACCCCTTCGCCCGGTTCATCGATAGATCCGTCGGCATCATTATCTATCCCGTCAACCGTTACAAGAAAATTGTCGGAATCGTCATCACCGCTTCCGCCCGGCAATCCGTTGAAACCATAGCGCCACAAACAGGCACTTCGGGCTATTTCCGGATTGATGCCGGGCAGATTATGTAAACTGATTTCGTTTACTTTCCAACCTTCATCGATACCCTGATATCCGTTTCGGGAAATGTTTCCCGCCGCGTTCAGATTAATCTTGGCGGATTCATCCTCAACCAAAACAGCATACCTTCCGATGATTCGGTCTTCTTTTTTAACTAAAAACCAACGACTGTCAGGCAATCGGTCCGCATCGTTATCCACCTCATCTCCGATAAAATCACAACGCCATAATTCGCCGTAATGGTCAACGCTCGGGTCATCATTCTTCAAACGCAAAATCGCTTCAGCCACTCCGGTTTCAGCAATCTCTTTTGCTTTAACTTCTTGAAGATTAAAAGTGGCAATTTTAGCTCCGGTGCGTCCCAACATCAAGTAGGTTACGGTAGCAACCAAAAAAAGCGCCAGCAGACCGATAACCAGAATAAGCACGTCACCTTTTTTATTCATGAATCAATTGGACACAGATATACTCGGAAACTACCGGATAAAGATTAATCATAATTTTAGAATATTTTCTAAAAAATTTTAAGTTATTTTTTATCTGAGGTAATCTGCGAAAATCTGCGTCCGTTCTTGTGTCAGTTGTTTTTTATTTCAAAAATAGCGTGATAATCACGACGAAAAATCCGGCCTTCATTGGATTTCTGCCCGGACAACTGAAAATCCAGAAAAACCGCTTTCGGGAGAAGTCCTTCTTCGGAACCCTCTTTACCGCTGTTCCAACTAAGGCGGTAGTCTTTTCCGTCAAAATAGGATAATTTAAATTTTGTCACCCCGTGGGAAAGCGGTTGACTTCCGGTTTTACCGGAATCGGAAAGATTTTTTCGGTCACTTCCGGCTCTTTCCTCAAAAACATATAGCGTCCCGTCTTTTTCTTTCCAAAAAATATTAACCCGGGCAAAATCGGTTTTTTCTCTATTATCCGAAAGCAAAGTAAAGAAGTCGATGCGATCCGGATATCCGTAAAATTCCAATCCTTCCTTATCACCGCCGTTTATCAAAACAGCCCCGGGTATAAGCCGGTTGAAAAAAACAATCAGGTTTCGGGCTTCAGTTTGAATAGCTACTTCCGATTCGCCCCGAAACCAACTTTGATTGGCCGTGCGTAAAAGCAGTAGACTTCCGCCTAAAATAATCAGCAGAAGGAAAAGAGCAATGAGCAATTCCAAAAGGCTAAAACCCCGCTTAAAACATGCAAGGGTAAACCCGGATTTTAATTTAATCATACAAGCGCTTTTCACATATTACCGCGGAGAACGCGGAGTACGCGGAGAATTGCCTAACTTTAATCTTTGTTTGAGTTGCTTCTTCTTTCTTTGTGCTTCTTTGCGGTCTCTGCGAGCTCTGCGGTGTATCTTTTATTGCCTTATTTTTGTCAGTATCTTTTTTCGTTCATATTCTTCCTGATAATTTTCCGGCCGAAATTTCCGCGGCTGCATCATTTTTTGACAAATCTTGTTGTAAAAATTTCCTCTTCTTCTTTCCCGTTTTCTTTGGAATAAACATTGAGAACAACAAAATAAATCTCGCCGGTTTTCTTTATGGTCGCCGTCCAACGGAACCCATCCGGTTCTTCCCCGGAAATTTCTTCCGGCGGCAACGGACTATCCTGTTCGGAATAACAAACCCGGATGAAAGCAAGTTCCTTTTCCGCGATTGTGGCAGCCCGATTATAAAAAACTGTTCTCCTGACCGTCTGATGGCCGGAAGGCAAGAGAGCGATAATGGCGAGAATCCCGGTGGCGAAAATAACCAGGGCAACCATAACCACCAGGAGGGAATATCCGTTTTTCATTTTTTAGGAGTTGTTAAACACTAATCCGCGTTCAAGCATAGAGTATGCCGGTTCGAGTTCAACCAGAGAGCAAGGCGCCAAAAAGGAAGCGAGGAGGCGTACATGGAAGTACGCCGACGAAGCTGACGCCGCAGGACAACCCTGCCAGAAGTTGCACCGCTTGCACCTCTTCGGCGAATGGCAGGGAGTCTGTAGTTGCCGAACCTGCTGTTTTTGCAGGAACGGCGCGGTCGACAACGATGCTATATGGTTGAAGGCGAACTGGCATTACAAACTTTCTATTTTAACCTTACCGGTCAGGTTATATAAAATCATCTTGTACCCGCGGCCGGTACGCTCATCCCTGACAACCATTGAGCCGGAAATTCCGGATAACCCTCCGTCCGGCCGGAAAATAATGGGGAAAAAGTTATTGGAAAATGAAACAATACTTATTCCGTCCGGGAGTTTTTCCTCCCGGCCAACCACCTCTCCGGTTTCAACGTTTCCGATGCGCAGAATATTCCCTTTATGGTTAATTATCACTTCGAAATTTTTACGGTCCTTGATTGCCTGAAAACGCGCCGAATTAAAAGTTTGCTTTACCGTCAAACAAGCCAATTTAAGTTCCCTTTCCTTCTGGTGGCGTAGAAATTGAGGCAACGTTCCCCACATAATACAAACAGTTAAAAACAATACAACCAACGCCTCTATCAAACTAAACCCTCTTTTCTTCTTCATTTTTCCTGGTGCTTTTGTAATATGCAGTTAGTTTTTCTTCAAGCGAGGGTTTCTGTTTCGCGAAATTCGCGGAGTGACGGAAACAAGACAGGCAAAACGAGTAAGTGAGTGGCCGTGGTCCGCCGGTCGTCTTGGCGGAAACACGGCGAGTCTCGCTTACGAGTTGCGTAGTCTTATCCGACACGCAGAGTCTTTTCGCGAAACAGAAAGCCGAGCGCTACCAATTACCGATGTCATCTTCGGTTCCCTTTTTCCGGTCTGGTCCGCAGGAAAAAAGAAGGAAGGGTGCTGATCGATGTGTTTGCGGTGGATATTGATACTGGTAGGGTTCTTTCCACGGGTCCAACAGCTCTCCGGCCTGAAGGTCTTTTTCTTTAAACCGCAAATAAGGACCTTTCCAACGGGGGTTTTCAGTTTCCTCGGTCAGAATCCTCAACACTTCCCGGAATGTACCGGAATAGGCCGGATAATCGCCAAAATCGGTTTCGTATAAGGAAAGAGCGGTTTCAACCGCCGTGATAGTTGCCTGGACTTTGGTACACAATCCTCGTTGTCTTGCCTTTTGGGCGGCCGGTAAAATAAAACCGGTCAAAATGGCTCCGATGGCCAAGACAACCAGTATTTCCAGCAGGGAGAAACCCCGCTCTTCAAGGAAGCCTCCGGTAGTACTCATCCGGCCATATTCATGGCAAGTTTAATGAGCGGCATAAAGAGAGAGATAACGATAAATCCGACCACAACACCCATGAATACGATGAGGATTGGTTCAATCATTGAAGAAAGCGCCTCTACGGCGCGGTCCACTTCATCTTCGTAGGCATCAGCCACCTTGTCCAGCATCGCGTCCAGGGTACCGGTTTCCTCGCCCACGGCCACCATATTGGTCAGCATCGGAGGGAAAACGGCGGTTTTAATCATTGGGTTGCTCACGCCGGCGCCTTCCTTTACCTCATCATGCACTTTGCCAATCGCTCCGCTAATCACGTGATTGCCCACTGTTTCCTGCACAATTTCAAAAGCGGTTAAGATGGGAACACCGCTGGTAATTAAGGTTGCCAACGTCCGGGCAAATCGAGCGATGATAGTTTTATACATTACCGCTCCGGCCAACGGAATTTTAAGCTTGACTGAATCCATCATATACCGGGTGGTAGGAATACGAACAAGAATCCGATAAGTAACAATACCCACGACAACTATTAAAATACCGAGCCAAAGACGGTCTTTTAAAAAACCGCTCAAAAAGATAAGGAAACGAGTGGGAGGCGGCAGCGACCCGGCTTCAAAATCTTTAAATATGGTAACAAACACCGGCACGATTTTTAACATAATAAAAGCGACTATACCGGTGGCGACAACCAAAATTACCGTCGGATACGCCATGGCCGCCTTTATCTTTCCCCGCAACCTGGCGTCCTTTTCCGCAAATTCCGCCAGACGGTTTAAAACACTATCCATGGAACCGCTGCTTTCACCGGCCCGGACCATTGCGATGTAAATACGTGGAAAACTCTTGGGATGCTTCGCCATCGCCTGAGAAAGAAGCGCTCCCTGTTCTACCTCAACCGCCAGGCTTTCTACAACCGCAGCCGAACTTCCTTTTTGTTGGTCTCTAATGGTACGCAACGAACGCAGCAGGGCAAGACCGGAACTTAAAAGAGTTGCCAACTGCCGGGTAATCACTGCCAGGGCTTTTGTTTTAATTACGGGGGCACCGAAAGAAAAGGAAAGACCGGAACCGCTCTTCTTTGCCTTCACCGCCGACCCGGCCGGTGCTGTTTTTACCACCTTACTCGCTCTCGTTTCCGCTAAATCGGAAAGAGTCAACCCCCTTTCCTTAAGAGATGCAATCGCCGCCTGCAATCCTGCTGCTTCAATGGTACCGGAAATGATTTTCCCTTTTTCATCAAAACCGCTGTATTTAAAGGTTCCCATTTTTAAATCAGTGAATGGTAAATGGTGAATCGCGAATGGTAAAAGATTGTCGATTTAAGTCTTAATATAGTTACCATTTACAATCTACTATCTCACCGTTCACTGCCTTTACGCGTAACCGTGAATTTCATGACCGACTTCCCCGATAGTGGTTATTCCCGCCAGAATCTTTGCCTGGCCGTCTATGCTCATGGTGTGCATTCCTTGTTCCACAGCTTTTTTCCGAATTTCACTCAACGGTTTTCGGGCAACAATCATTGTCCATAATTCCTCGTTTGGCACCAGAACCTCAAAAAGGGCGGTTCTGCCCCGGAATCCGCTCTTGCAACGCATACAACCCTGGGGTTGATAAAATTTCCGGTCTTTAACCTCTTCCGGTTTAAAACCAACTTCCATCAATTCTCTTTCGCTTGGCCTATACTCCAATCTACACTCCAAACAAAGTGTTCTTACCAGGCGCTGTCCGATAATACCGATAATCGTGGAAGAAAGAAGATAGGGTTCGATAGTCATATCCATTAACCGGGTAATCGCGCTGGGCGCATCGTTGGTATGCAGGGAGGAAACTACCAGGTGCCCGGTCAAGCTGGCCTGAATAGCGATTTCCGCTGTTTCCAAATCCCGAATTTCTCCGACAAAAATAATGTCCGGGTCCTGACGCAAAATAGAACGGAGACAAGCGGAAAAGGTAAGCCCGATTTTTTCCCTGATGGGTACCTGTATGGCGCCGGGCAAAAGATATTCCACCGGGTCCTCGGTTGTAATCAATTTGATGTCCGGCGAGTTAAGCTCTTTGAGGGACGCGTAAAGAGTAGTGGTTTTTCCGCAGCCGGTGGGACCGGTTGCCAGAATAATTCCCTGCGGTATCTTAATCAGCTTTTCGATCTTTTCCTGGTCATCGGAAGGCAACCCGATGTTATCTAAACGGAAATCAACCCGGGTCCGATCCAGAACGCGCACCGCCAGACATTCCCCGAAAACCGTCGGAACCGTAGAAAGACGTAAATCAAGGTCCCGGCCACCCACGTGAAATTCCAGCCGGCCGTCCTGGGGAAGCCGCCTTTCCGAAATATCCATTCCGGACATAATTTTAAACCGGCAGAAAAGTCCAAAAGCCAAATCCTTGTGCGGATGAACCAGATCGTAGAGTTTTCCGTCGACACGGTAACGCACCCGGAAATCATTTTCAAAAGGCTCTAAATGTATATCACTGGCGTTGTCTTTGCATACCTGGAGAAGGATTACGTTAAAGAGGCTGATAACCGGCGGTTGGCTGGACAATTCTTCCAGAGTGGAAACATCGGTTATTTCACCGGCGTCGTTTTTTATGTCCAGGTCAACATCCGTTTCCGCGAAATAATTCATGATGTCATTAATTGACATCGTTTCCCGGCCGTAATATTTTTCGATGGCGGCATCAAGCTCCAGCGGATTGGCCAGCACCATCTTCACCTTTCGACTGGTGCTGAAACGAAGGTCATCCTGGATAAAATCGCTCAAAACATCGTTGACCGCGACGATAATTGTTTCCTGTCCTTCCTGTCCTACCGGTAGAATCTGGTAAGTCTTGGCGACAACGGCCGGAATTAATTTGATTATATTCGGCGGGATGTCTTTGTTGGTGAGGTCAATCGTTTCTACGCCACTTTGCACCGAAAGCACCTGACGCAAAGATTTTTCGTCCACAAAATGAAGGTCAACCAGAGTCCGCCCCAAAAATTTCCCGGTTCGCTGCTGCTCTTCTAATGCAACCAGCAATTGTTCCTCGGATATCAGGTTCATCTCCTTCAGAACTTGACCCAATAGTTTTTTAGCCATAATTTGAACGTATTTTATTCTTCTTTAAGCACTGGAGGCGCTGCCGATGTTCCCTGGTCAACCGACGTCAGGCGTTTTTCCAACTGTTCTCCTTCATAGGAAGCGTCAACAGCCACCTGGCGAGTTATTATACCGCGAAAATAAGCTTCCAATAAAGATTGGTCCATAGTTTTCATACCGTGCTTAATCCCGGTCTGAATCTCGGAAACAATCCGATAGGTTTTCTTTTCCCGGATAAGATTGGCGATAGCCGCCGTGGCAACCATTATCTCGTAAATCGCAATCCGCCCTTTTTTGTCGGTCCGGGGTAAAAGTTGCTGTGAAACAACCGCCAAAATGGAAGCCGAAAGCATTACCCGAATCTGTTCCTGTTCTTCGATGGGAAACGATTCTACAATCCGGTCAACGGTTCGGGAAGCGCCGGTAGTATGCAGGGTCGCGAAAACAAGGTGACCGGTTTCGGCCGCTGTTATTGCCGCCCGAATCGTTTCGGTGTCGCGCATTTCACCAACCAAAAATACATCCGGGTCCTGCCGCAAACCCCTTCTTAAACCTTCAGAAAAATCCGGTAGGTCAACTCCCAGTTCCCTTTGAGAAATAATAGATTTTTTGTGCTGATGGTAATATTCGATTGGGTCCTCAATGGTAATAATGTGCCGGTCCATCGTTTCGTTGATATAGTTAATCATGGTTGCCAGGGTAGTTGTTTTTCCGCAACCGGTCGGCCCGGTTATCAGAAAAAGACCCCGGGGCCGGCTCATAAGTTCAACTACCTTGGGACCAAGACCAAGATATTCAAAAGAAAAAAACTTATACGGAATAAGTCTCAAGGCAATCGCAATCTCGCCTTTCTGACGATAAACAGCCACCCGGAATCGGGCCAAATCCTTAAAAGCGAATCCAAAATCGGTACTGCCGATTTTAGCCAACTCTTCCTGGTGCTGATGGGAAGTGATTGCCTTCATGTAACCAACGGTGTCCTCCGGAGCGAGCGAATCCTTGTCCATATTCACCAAACCTCCGTGCAACCGCATCGTCGGCGGACGATGGGAGTGAAGATGTAAATCGGAGGCATCTTCTTCAATAATTCGCATCAGCAGTTCGTCTAAAGGCAAAGCCATATTCCCTCCTATGTTAACAGTCAAATTTCTCTACTCTCGAAAACCTTGTGTTTTCAATGATTTACCGCTAATTTAAACTGGCTAAAGTCTTCAAAGACCCAGTTGTATTTCAAGGTGCGGTAAATAATGG
>JBAZEZ010000001.1:0-142978 GCA_041653615.1 Candidatus Ratteibacteria bacterium | reverse complement strand
TCTTTTGTGCAAATCAATACCGATATGGTATCCTTGTTCCATAGGGCTGCCTCCTTGTATTTTGGGACTGATTGTAACATTAATCAGAACTCTGGAGGTAGTCCTTTCATAATATCATTGCGGAGGATAATAAAAATATTTGTCATTCCCGCGTGTAGTAAGCGGGAATCCAGAAATGTAGGGGAGTTGTCAACTTGTTGACAACTTTGATTTTGAGGTACACATAAAAGTTGTAAACAAGTCAAACCGGCAAAAATCAGTGAATATGTATCACTTTATGCACATTATTCACCAATTATTGACAAATAACGGTTAATAGTATATAATGTAAGCATATGGCTACCAATAATCCCGCAAAAAAACGCATCCAGGAACTCAAAAGCGAATATGACGCCCTACGCAAAGGTAAGGATTCTCTTCTAATTATGGTGGATGAGGCCGAGATTCCCGAGGCGGTTTACAATTCTAACGCCATTGAAAATTCTACGCTGACTCTCAAAGAGACGGAGAAAATTCTTCTGGAAATGGAGGTGTCGCGCAACGTTTCGGTACGCGAGGTGTTTGAAGCGAAAAATCTTGCCAGAGTCGCCGGGTATATCAGAAATAAGTCTCAGGAAACCGAAATAAACAAAGCGACGATTTTGCTTCTTCACCAAATGCTTATTGGTAGCATTAACGACAGCATCGCCGGTCGGTTTCGCGGCGAGAACGAATACGTCCGCGTTGGTACGCATATCGCCCCGGCACCCGAACATGTGGAGCGAATGATTGAAATGATTCTTTTGGAATACTCAAGCGACCTCTCCGCTTATTTCCTGGATAAAATTGCCCGGTTTCATCTTGATTTTGAAACCATCCATCCGTTTAACGACGGTAATGGCCGTATCGGTCGGGTACTGATTAATTTCCAGCTTATCCGCTTCGGTTTCCCCTGTGTTATTATCCGTAACCGCGAAAAGAAAGATTACTACAAAGTATTTGGTGATTACCGTGAGGGCAAAAATACCCGGACAATGGAGAAGATTCTGGCCCTGGCGATTCTGGAATCTTTTCACAAGCGGCTCGCCTATCTCAAGGGCGAGACTATCATATCGCTTGCCGATTATGTAAGGAAACACCAGAAATCCGCTCCGGCCGTGTCTAACGCCGCGCGGCGACAGAAAATTCCAGCATTCCGGGAGAAAGGCGTTTGGAAGATTGCCGAAAGTTTCAAGTACGAGCCGGGCGGAGAAGAATAACTTTATGCAAAAAGAGGTGAACGCGTTTAACATTGCGGTCGAGGTTTATCGAGGTGTCTATGAGTGATTTTAAATTTGAATTTGGACGGCCACACGGAAATAGAATTAAAGAAGAAGAAATTCTTGACGAACTTGAAAGAGTTGCTAAACATTTTAATTACACTTATTTTCGTCGGAAAGATTTTAACAAGATATCAAACATCCATTCAGCAACGGTTGAGCGGCATTTTGCCGGTTTTTGGAGTAATGCAATGTTAGCTCTTAAAGAAAGATTGAACCAAAAAAATGTAAATATTGATATAGCCCATCCAAAGAATATTTCTGAGAAAGAAATATTTGAAGAGATGGAACGAATTTGGAGATTGTTGGGACATCGCCCATCCAGGAATGAATGGACGGCTATCAAACCTAAAATCAACTACGCCACCGCATATCGTCGTTTTGGCGGATGGACGAAGGCTTGTTTGAAATTCATCGAATACAAATCCGGAGGAGTTATAACAGCCGGAGATGAAAAACGAACGGAAATTTTAAAAGATATTCAACCAACTTTCAGCGAAGATCGAAAAAACAATAGTGTCGCTAAGCAAAAAACTATAGAAAAAACGAGAACAATACCGCTAAATGTTAGACTAAAGGTTCTTAGTAGAGACAATTTTCGTTGTGTATTTTGCGGTAAAAGCCCCGCAACGGATGTTGGCACAAAATTACACATTGACCACGTTATTCCTTTTTCAAAGGGTGGAACAAATTCACCGGGAAATCTCCAGATTCTTTGTGAGCAATGCAATCTTGGAAAAAGTAATACGGAAATGGAATAAAGAGTTGTAAGGTAGGATTCGAAAAGAATGTACCCGTTGGCCTTTCTCTTTGTGGTTTTGTTTCTCCCGCGGTTGTTTAACAAGAATCTTGGCGGTTGCTAAATGACAGGCGGGACGCGCCTGTCCTACCACATAGAAGATTGGCGAACCTGAAAGGTTCGCGCTACGTTAACTGCGAGATTCTTCGCTACGCTCAGAATGACAAAGATAGGGATGAAATTTCCGGAGATTCGGACCGTGGTGGCTTCCGCCGGTTCCGGGAAGACCTATGCCCTGGCAACCAGATACGTTCAGCTTCTGTTGGGTTCGGGAGCGGACGATATTCCCTTGCGCAATATCCTGGCGATAACCTTTACCAACAAGGCTGCCATTGAAATGAAGGAGCGGATTATCCGTTTCCTGAAGATGGTCAGCTTGGATTGTTACGCTACGCCTGAGGAGAAGAGCAATATCCTGACTGCGTTGGAAAGGGCCGGCGTATCCGCGGCCGAGGGCCCGTTTAAGGCGGGGGCTACGATAGATTATCTTATTCGCCACTATAATTTTTTCCAGGTGCAGACGATAGATAGTTTTATCAACGCCATTCTTTCCGCCTGCGCTTTCAAATTAAACCTTTCCGCCAATTTTCAAGTCAGGGAAGACCTGCGGGATTATCTTTCCTACAGTCTGGACGAGGTTCTGCAGAAGGCGAGCGAGGGAAATAAACGCGCCCGGAATTTACTGGAAGAATTTCTCCGGCAGTACATCCGCTTGGAGGAGAATCCGTCCTGGCTGCCCCGGCAGGATATTTTTTCCGTCATCAGTTCCCTTTTCCGGCAATACAATATTTACGCCGGAGTTTTTCAGAAGTACCCGCAGGAAATAACCGACGCCTTTCCCTTGCAGGAAAAGATAACCGAAAATATCAAAAAATTATACCGGGATTTGCCGGAGGGAACTAACGGAACGTTCAAAAAGTCGCTGGATAAGTTTTGTGAATCAGACGGCAGTTTTTTCAGCGTGAAAGAAGTCCCGGCCAGATTCAGCCGGGATGATTTTCCGGTGAACAAAGGTTTCGGCGTTCCTTTGGAAATTCTCGGACTCTGGCAGGAAATTAAGACGGATCTGGACCAATTGTGCCGGCTTCAAGCCTCCGCCGTTTTTAACCGGTATATTGACATTTATTATCTGGTAGAAAAGGAGTTTCGCGCCGTATCCGGAAAAGACGACGTCATTTTTCTGGAGGAACTGAACAGCCGCGCCCAAGGCCTGCTCAACCGGAAAGAGGTCAGCGTACCGGAAATCTATTATCGTCTGGCGACCCGTTTTAACCATTACCTGATTGACGAATTTCAGGATACCAGCCAACTTCAGTGGAAGAATCTGTATTTATTGTTGGAAGACGCGCTTTCCAGGGCCGGGTCCCTATTTTGTGTCGGCGACCGAAAACAGGCCGTCTATCGTTTCCGGGGCGGGGATGATTTTTTGCTTGCTTCCTTGGAAAAAGGGGGAGAGTTTCCGGCCAGCCCGGTTTTCTCCGAACGGTTGAATAAAAATTACCGGAGTCACAAAGAGATTGTGGAATTTAATAATGGTATTTTCGCGCCGGAAAATATCAGACGTTTTCTGGCTGAGAGCAAGGAAACGGATGAGATTGATTCTCCGGAAGCGGTTGTTTCGGTCTTTGCCGACTCCCGGCAAGAATATCTGCCGGATAAGGATAAAGGTTATGTTCGGGTGGAAAAGGTTGACTTGGAAAAGACCGAGGAGGGTGGAGAACCGATAAAAACCAAGGTTACGCAATTGGTTGCCGGACTTCTGGAGCGTTTTGCGCCGGGCGATATCGCCGTTCTTTCCCGGGATAACGCCCGGGTGGAGATGATTACCGGATGGTTGTTGGAAGCCGGTTTTCCGGTGGAGTCGGAGAAGACCCTTAACGTAAGAGAAAACTCTCTGGTCAAGGAACTGTTCTCTTTTCTTAAATTTCTCAATTCGCCGGTTGACAATCTTTCCTGCGCTTCTTTCCTGACCGGCCATATCTTTTTGAAAGCTTCCGGCTTGGGCCGGGAGCAAATGCATGATTTTATATTTAAATGCAGACGCGGCGGTTATTTGTACACGGAATTCCGGCGTTCGTTTCGCTCGGTCTGGGATGATTTGATTGAGGAATTTTTCAACAGCGTCGGGTTTTACCCGCCTTATGAATTGACGGTAAGCATCTTTCGGAAATTCGGCATCCTCCGGAATTTTCCTGGATACCAGGGATTTTTCATGCGTTTTCTGGAGATAATCAGGGAGCAGGAGGAAGAGCAGTCCAGTCTGGCCGAATTCCTGGAATATTTTCAGGCGGCGCCGACGGAAAAGATGTACGTGACCGTAACCCCGGGTAACGCGGTCCGGGTGATGACCGTCCATAAAGCCAAGGGCCTGGAATTTCCGGTGGTTATCGTTCCGTTTCTGGGTTTGGGCGTTAGCGTAAACCGCAGGTCAATAAACCAGGCGCGGGGTAGTTCCTTCAGCGTATATCAGGCCCGGGGTAATAAACTTGATTTAATCCAGTTGAATAAAGACTACGCCCGGTTTTCTCCGGAAATCAGGGAATGCTACCGGCAGGAATACAGCCGGAGCTTGATTGAGGAACTGGACAGTGTTTATGTGGCTTTAACCAGGGCTGCGCAGGAGTTATATGTATTTATACCCGACCGGGTCAGCAACCGGAAAAATCCCGCGCGGTATCTTGTGCCCGGAACAGAGATAATGGAAAGAGGAAAGAAGTGTTTATTCGTCAAGCCCGGAAGCGCGGCGGATTTTAAAATTTTTCCGGCCATTTCTCCGGCTGACTACCCGGACTGGATTAACCTGCTGAAGGACGAGTTTGTGGACGCGCATCAACTGCGGAATCGTCTGGAGATAGAGCGGGGTGAGGTTTTACACCGGGTGTTTTCCGGTATCGGTAATTTAACCGGCGCGGATGTTGATTTGGTTGTCCGAACCGCCGTGAATGATGCGCAATCGGAATATCGGCCGGGAACAAAGGAATTGGCCGAATCGGAAAAGAAGGTGCGGCGGTTGCTGGATGACCCCCGGTTTAAGTCATTCTTTTTTCTCGCGGAAGGCGAGTCTGTTTTTTTGGAAAAGGACGTGGTGGACAGCCGGGGAAATACCCGGCGGATTGACCGTCTGATAGTAAGGCCCGGACGGATAGATGTACTTGATTACAAGAGTTCCGGGGAGGGATTGTCCGAACACCGGAATCAGCTGGTGGAATATATTGGAATCGTTAAAGAGATTTATCCGGGTTCGAAGGTCGTCGGTATTCTGGTATATTTGGATAGTCTGAAGGCGGTTGAAATCAATGGGTAAAATTGTAACGTTCTCTTTAGCGGAAAATTTCATCGGGCGGCTGGCCGATTTCCTGGAGGAGATTGAACCGACCAGGAATTTCAGCCGCACCGCAATTATCTTTGGCGGCAAGCGGCCGGCGCTCTACCTGAAGCGAGAATTGGCGCGGAGATTTCAGAAGTCCTTCTTTCCGCCGGTCTTTTTTACCGTAGATGATTTTATGGAGTATGTTGTCCGCCGCCGGGAAAAGTTTCAACGGATATCGGAAACGGAGGCCTGTTATCTTATCTATAATCTTAACCGGGAATTACAGGCGGGTTTGCCCGGCGTCCGCATCGCGAAAGATGGTGAATTTTCCCGTTTTTTACCCTGGGCCAGAGAAATTCATGCTTTCATCGAGCAGCTTGACATAGAGGATATTCCGCCGGAAAGACTGGAGAATGTGGAGAAGAGCGCGGAAATCGGTTTTGACATCCCGGAGAGCATCAACGCCCAACTGAAAAATATTATTGCGTTAAGGGATTCCTACCACCGGATACTGGAAGCAGAGAAGCGGTATTCCCGTGGTTTGATTTACCGGTTGGCCGCCCGGTATATTTCCGAAATCGACCCGGGCGGACTTGACCGGTTTGTTTTTGCTGGACTTTTTTATCTGAACCGGACCGAAGAGAAGGTGATCAAACATCTTTACGATACCGGTAAGGCAACAATTATTTTTCAGGGAAGCCGGGGGGAGTGGCCTGTTTTGGGAAGGTCCGCTCAGGCTTTTGCTTGTTCGATTATTCCCGAAAAGGAAAAACAATCGGAATACAACGTTAAATTTTACGCCGGGTTTGACGCTCATTCCCAGGCGGGCCTGGTTCGGGAAATTTTGGAAAAAATTCCGCCGGCAAAAAGAGAGAAAACGGTGGTTGTGGTGCCGGAACCGGCCAGCCTGCTCCCGCTCCTTTCAGAGATTACCGGCCTGGCGGGAGAGTTTAATGTTTCCATGGGGTATCCCCTGAAGCGCAGTTCCATTCATTCCCTTTTTCGCGCCATCTTTCGGGCGCAGGAGACGCGGCACGCCTACGTGCCGAAACGCACTTCGGCGCGCAAGCACGGCAACAGCCGTTATTATACCAGGGATTATCTGAGGGTTTTGAGCCATCCGTTTATCAAGAACCTTAAATTGGAATCAGAGCCGTCTGTAACCAGGGTTTTGGTTCACCGCCTGGAAGAGTTTCTGCTCGGCGCCGTGGACAATCCTTTGGGCGGGAGTCTCTTTGTGGGGCTCAGGGAAGTAGAATCTCTGGAACAACTTTACGTATCAACCAATGAAATTTTGGGCCGGCTGGGTTTGGCGGTTGACGTCAAGGGTCTAAAGAAAATATTGCGGGAACTCCACCGCTATCTTTTTCTGGGTTGGGAGGAGAAGAAACTGAATACCTTCAGCGGTTTTTCCGGCACTCTGGAAAAGTTTGTCGACCTTCTGCTTCAAAAAAGTTTCCTGGCCCGGTATCCGCTTAACCTGGAATTCATCCAGGCGGTTCTGGCCGTTAAGAAAGAGATGGAAACTGCTTCGTTTCGGGACGAAAAATTTCCGGCCGCGGAAATATTCCGGATATTTGAGGATAAACTTAACAACGAGATGATAAATTTTTCCGGTTCGCCTCTGAAAGGACTTCAGGTTTTAGGTTTGTTTGAGGTTCGCGGGCTGGCTTTTCAGGAGGTAATCGTAATTGACGCCAATGAGTCAATTCTGCCCCGCCTGCGCCTAAGCGAACCGCTTATTCCTCGGGATGTTATGATAAGTATCGGCCTGGAAAGGTACGGTCTGGAGGAGGAGATTCAACGCTATCAGTTTCACAGCCTGCTTGCTCCGGCCCGGAACGTTTACCTGGTTTATGACGGAAACCTGAAAAAAGAGAAGAGCCGTTATCTGGAAGAAATTAACTGGAAGAAACAGCAGGAGACCGTTTCTTTGGAGGAACCACCGGCGCGTAAAGCGTTTTTCAACGTCCAGGCGGAGGCGGTTAAAAGCACAATCGGCAAGAATCCGGACATGATAACTTTTCTCCGGGATTTCCGGTATTCCGCTTCCAGCGTTGATACCTACCTTCAGTGCCCGTTGATGTTTTACTATCGGTACGTGCTCGGACTTCGGGAAAAAGAGGAGCTTTTAGAGGAGCCGGAGAGTAAGGAGATCGGGATTTTTGTTCACGTTTTGCTGGAAGAAGCATATCAGGGTTTTTTGGGCAAAAAACCGGTAATTGACGAGAAATTCCGGATGTTTTTTCTGGACATGATGGCCGAAAGGTTTAAAACCGGTTTTCAGAAGACGATTAAAGCCGGGGATTTTCTGGTCCGGCAGTTACTTCGCCAGCGTTTGGAAAAGTTTCTTGATTATGAACGGGAAAACCGAGAGGTCGGGGAGATTGTTTCTTTGGAACAAGGTTTGGAAGGAGAAGTGGAATCTTCCGGCCGGGTTTTTAAATTCGGTTATAAGGTCGACCGCATTGACCGTTTGCCTGACGGCAGATTGTTAGTGATTGATTACAAGACAGGCGCGGAGCGAAAGGTACCCGCCGTAAAGAAGCTGGAGTTGATGGAGTTGAACCGAAAATCCATTCGGGAAGCGGTCAATTCTTTCCAATTGCCGCTCTATATTGATTTTATCGAAAAGAAATATAAAGCGGCCGGCACCACGGCCGCCCTTTACTATTTGAGAAAGATTAACCTGGTGGAGTTTCCCGGAAAGGAGTATCTTCCGCAAAAAGAACAGATAATGGGACAATGTCTCCGGGCCCTGAAGTATATTTTGTCCGAAATCATCAACCCGGCGGTTAATTTTTGTCCGGATGAAGATTCCTGCCGCAACTGCCAGTTTGGTGATATTTGCCGTTGACGTTATTATGGTAAAATATTAATCAACAATTTATGAAAATAGAAAAGCTGCGACGGGTGCATTTTGTCGGAATCAACGGTATCGGAACCAGCGGTGTGGCGCGGATTCTGCTTTCCGCCGGGAAAAAGGTGAGCGGTTCCGACGCGGAGGAAGGACCGCTGCTGAAAGAATTGCAGGCGCTCGGCGCCCGGACTTTTGTGGGTCATCGTCCGGATAATCTGCCGGAAGGAACGGAGGCGGTAGTTGTTTCTTCCGCGGTGCCGGAAGATAATTGTGAAATTTTAGCGGCGCGGCAGCGGAAAATCCCGGTAGTCACCTATAGCGAAGCGCTTGGTTCGTTAATGGAGCAGCGGTTCGGAATCGCGGTGGCCGGTACCCACGGCAAGACGACTACCAGCGCGCTGATTGCCTGGGTTTTAAGACAGGCGGGAGAAGAACCAAGTTTTGTTATCGGGGGAGAGGTTCCGCTCCTGGGCGGAAATTCCGGTACCGGTAAAAGTAAATATCTGGTTGCGGAAGCATGTGAATACCGCCGGAATTTTCTTTCTCTGCGGCCGAAAGTAGCCGTGGTTACCAATATTGAAGAGGACCATCTTGATTATTACCGCGACCTGACGGAGATTAAGTCGGCTTTCCTGGAATTCCTGGAGTTATTGCCTGATGCCGGGTTTGCCGTGTTGTGCCGGGAGAGCCATAGTTTGACGGAAGTAGCCAAGCGTTTAGATAAAACTTTTTTTACTTACGGTTTGAAGAACGCGGATTACCAGCCGCGGGAAATTAAGTTTGAGCAAGACGGTTCCCGTTTTAAGGTTTTTTTTGGGGGTGAGAGCCTGGCGTCGATTTTCTTACGGATGCCGGGCCGGCACAATGTTCTTAACGGTACCGCCGCTTTTGCGGTCTGCCATCTCCTGGGTCTGGAACCGAAGACGATAGCCGCGGGATTAGGTTCTTTTACCGGCGTACGCCGGAGGCTTGAGTTTAAGGGCGAATATCGGGGCGCCGTGGTTCTGGATGATTATGGTCATCATCCCTCCGAAATTACGGCAACTCTTTCCGCGGTCCGCCAGCTCTATCCGAAGGGAAAGATTTTTGCTGTTTTCCAGCCTCATCAGTACAGCCGTACCCGCTTTTTCCTGGGAGATTTCGCCCGTTCTTTTGCTCTGGCGGACGAGGTAATCGTACCGGAGATATTTTTTGTGCGGGACAGCGAGGAAAGCCGCCGCAGCGTTTCTTCCAAGGACTTGGTGCGGGAGCTTGCCGCGGCGGGAAAGAGCGCGCATTTTCTTCCCTCGTTTAAGGATGTAGTCTCTTATTTGAAAGAAAGCGTTGGGGATGGCGACATTATTTTAACTATCGGTGCCGGACCGGTTTATCAGGTTGCCGACAGTTTTCTCCGCGGTTGATTTTTTTACCGGGAACGGACCATTCTTGTTTTTTTCAGGATTTGGTGGTAAAGTATAGTTTTAGCTTGCAGGATTTTCCGGTCAATTGCCAAATCGGATTCTAATTTGGAGGAACGGATTATGGAAGAGAAAAAGAGATTTAAAAGATATCACTGGAGAGTACTTAACCGTGAGATGAACATAAGGTACACGCTTATATTTGCCGGGCTGATTATTTTCGGGTTTCTGCTCGGCGGGGTGATTACCTACCTTACTATCTGGGATAATCTTTTAATCTTGCCGGTTATGCAGCCGGAACATTTTTTTATTATCCGGAAGAAAATTCTGTATCTTTTGATTGTCGAATTTCTGCTGGGCGGATTGCCGATAGTAGTCCTGGCGATTGTTTTTCAATTTCGGTTTCTCCACCGGGCTTTCGGCCCGCTGTATCGCCTGGAAAAGGCGATGCAAGGAATTGCGTTGGGGAAGTTACCCGAGAAGCCGGTTGTCGTTCGCGAGGGAGATTTGCTCAAAGAGTTGGCCGATTCTTTTAACCAATCGGTGTCCTCAATTAAATCCGGCAAGAAATTTGAATAGGTAACCTAATTTTGAGTTTTGGTTATTTTTGCCCGCCAAACCGTTCTAAAATAATGGGAACCAGGAATATTTTTTTAGGCTTTTTACTGTCCTGTGTTTTCTTTTCTTTTGCCGGTTTGGCTGTCGCCGATTCTCTCACGCTGCCGGAAACGGTCCGGGAAGCCGGAGCGAAAAGCCTGGTTTTAAAACAGGCGGAGGAAGGGGTGTGGGCAGCCGAAAGTAGCGCCGCCGAACAGCGCACCTACCTTTTCCCTTCGTTTAATCTTTCCGGAGGCAATACTTACCAGCAAGGCGATATTTTCAACGGTTCGACTTCTTCCGGTAAGACGGAGACCGATTTTAATACCCTTTCCCTGGTGGTTACCCAACCCTTGTTTACCGGCGGTCGGCTTTCGGGCCAATACCGGATTGCCGGACTGGCAGTTGATCTTGCCCGCGCCTCCTACGATGTTATTTACCTGGACCTGGTTTTAAACGTTAAAAGCGCTTATTTTAATGTCCTGCGTTTGGAAAAAGCGGTCAGTGTTTCCCGGGAATTGGTTGATAACCGGCGGCGCCACTCCTCCGAAGTGGGAAAAAGAGTGCAAGCCGGAGTTTTGCCCAAGGTGGAGCAACTTAAGGCGGAGGTAGAATTGGCGCATAGTGCGGATGCGTTGATTTTGGCGGAGAACGGTTTGAAATCAGCCTGGAGCGGGTTGAACCGTCTCCTGGAAAGGTCTTTGGAAACAGAGGTTATTCTGGAAGACGTTCCTTTGGATGTCCGCCTGGAAGATAAGGGCCTGGAGTATTATTATGTACAGGCGCGGCAGAACCGGCCGGAACTTAAGGCGGCGGCCATTAAGGTTGGTCAGGCGGAAAAGGGAAAGATGGTGGCTGGTAGCGGATACTTTCCGCAAATTTCCCTGCAATTGGTCCGGCAGGAATTTCAGGAGGACGCTTTCCAATCCGACTGGTCCCGTAACGACCAGGCGCTTTTTGTTGTTTCTTATGACATTTGGAATTGGGGTAGAACTGGAGACCGGGTCCGGAACAGCAGGAACCAGTTTAATCTGGCCCGGTTTGGCCTGTCGGACCTGGAGCGGTCCATCGGTTTGGAGGTCAAAAATGCCTACCTTTCCGTTCGGTCAGCCGGAGCCAGGATTGAGACGGCCCAAAAAGCGGTCAGTCAGGCGGAAGAGGTCCTGCGGATACAGAGCATTCGTTTCAAGGAAGGGATGGCGACCAACACCGAAGTTTTAGACGCTGATTTTGCGTTGGCGCAGGCCAAGACCGATTACTACAACGCGGCTTACGATTACCTTTCCGCCGAGTCGGTTCTGGAGCGTTCGGTCGGACGGAATTAAGGGTTGCGAAAGGGCTAAAATGTTAAAAAAAAGGTTTTTACTGGGTATTTTTCTGCTGTTTGCCGGAATCTCTTTGGGGGGCTGTGCCACTGTTTATAATCCGGTGACTAACCGTCAGGAAACAAGCCTTTATTCTACCCAGGATGAAATTACGGTGGGTGAGTCGGTGGATCGCCAGATCAGGAAAGAATATAAGCCCAGCAGCGACGCTAATGCGGTCAAGTGGGTTAAGAAGGTGGGCCAGAAGGTAGCGGAAAGGTCGGGGCGCGGAGATGTTACGTTCCGTTTTGAAGTTATGGAGAGCAAGGACGTCAATGCTTTTGCCGGACCCGGCGGGTACGTTTATGTGACTACCGGACTGTTAAAACTGGTTTCCTCCGAGGATGAGTTGGCTTGCGTTTTAGGTCATGAGGTCGGCCATGTGGCGGCCCGGCACGCCATCAAGCAAATGCAATCCCAGGTCCTCTATTCCGTTCCGGCCTCTATCATTTTTTCCGAAAGCAAATATAGTTATATTGAAAAAGCGGTCAGCGTCGCTTTTAATCTAACCCAGCTTTCTTACAGCCGCAAAGATGAACTTCAGGCTGATACTCTCGGCATGTCCTATGCACGGCAGGCCGGGTATGATCCTGCCGGCATGGTCTCCTTTTTGCGGAAATTAGGTGAAATAGAACAGAAAGAACCCCGCCTGATTATCGCTCCTTTAAGCACGCATCCGGCGACTTCAATCAGGATTGAAAATGCCGTTGCCTGGATTGGAAAGCAATGGAAGCTAACCGGGGTAATTTTAGAAAAAAATAGATTTTATGATTAACCAGACCGAACGTTATCTTACCGGACGTAAGAACACGCTGGTCGCCCTGGCGATTAATGTCTGCCTCTTCGTTTTTAAGATGGTCGCCGGAGTCCTGGGGTGCAGTCAGGCGATGGTGACCGATGCGTTTGAAACCCTGGCCGATATTGTGGCGACTTTTGTCGTTCTTTTTGGTTTGAGGCTGGCCGCCCGCCCCAAAGATACCGACCATCCTTACGGTCACGGCAAATTCGAAACTATGGCCGCGGCGGTCTGCACCTTATTCCTGCTGGTGTTCGGTTTTACGTTTATGTACCGCGGAGTTTTCAGCGCTTTAACCCATTACCGAACCATACCAACTTTTTTACCCCTGGTTGCCGCGGTATTTTCGATTATTTTTAAAGAGGGTCTTTATCGTTATACCATCCGGGTGGGCCGTCGGATTACCAGCCCGGCTTTAATTGCCAGCGCCTGGCACCACCGTTCAGACGCTATTTCTTCTATACCGACATTTTTAGGCATACTGGGCGCCAGAATCGGGTTTCCTTTTATGGACCCGTTGGCCGCAGCCATTACTTCAGTATTCATTTTACGCATCGGTTTGAATATCGGCCGGGGTGTTTTCGCGGAATTGGTTGAGAGTTCGGTGGACGAAGCGACGCTGAAACAAATTCAGGCGGTGGTTTCTTCGGTCAAGGACGTGCATCGCGTGCACGACCTGGCTGCCCGCCGTCTGGGTCCGGATATTCTGGTGGAGATGCACATCCTGGTGGATGGAAACTTAAGCGTCCAGAAAGGTCACCGGATTGCCGACGAGGTGGAACACCATTTGAAGCAGCAGGTTTCGGGGGTTTCCCGCGTTACCATTCACGTTGACCCGATTGGCCGTATCACATAGCACTCGGATGTCTGGTTCGCTGAACAACCTGCGAGCCGGACAAGACTACGCAATTCGGGTATGAGACTCTCCGTGTTCTCAATGCTACTTAGTATGAGCCACGGCTACTCGTACCCTCATTTTGCTTGTCTTGTTGCCGTCTCTACGCTAAGTTCTGCGAACCAGACAAGCCTCGCTTGAAGAAGAACTATAAAACAATTGGTCGGACAGGCGGGACGCCTGTCAAAAGAATATTGTCAAATGGATAAAATCTATTCCGTTACGGAGTTGAGCGGCGAGATTAAGTATCTTTTGGAGAGCGGCTTTCCTTATGTATGGGTTGAAGGTGAAATATCCTCCCTGCGGCAGCCGATTTCCGGGCATGTTTATTTCAATCTCAAAGATGCCGAGAGCCAGATACGGGTTGTGCTTTTTCGTAATGTGGCCGGGGGTTTGAAGTTTAAACTGGAAGATGGTGTAAATGTTATTCTGGCCGGTCGGGTCTCCGTTTATCAGAGTCGCAGCGAATATCAGGTTATTGGACAAAAGATTGAGCCGCGAGGGTTGGGCGCTCTTCAGGCTGCTTTTGAAGAGTTAAAAAAAAGACTGTCGGCCGAGGGGCTTTTTGCGTCGGAGCGCAAGAGACCCATTCCGTATCTTATCCGGCGTCTGGCCTTAGTAACGTCGCCTACCGGCGCGGCTGTCAGGGACATTTTGCAAGTTCTTCAGCGTCGGAATCCATCCGTTAAGGTGGTTATTTATCCGGCTCTGGTTCAGGGCAAAGAGGCCGCCGCGGAAATAGTTAAAGGTATTCGGGAGTTTAACCGTTTGGCCGGTTTTGACGCCATAATACTGGCCCGGGGCGGCGGAAGCCTGGAAGACCTTTGGGCTTTTAATGAAGAAGCGGTTGCCCGGGCAATTGCCGGTTCGACTATTCCGATAATTTCCGCAATCGGCCATGAGGTTGATTACACCATCAGCGATTTTGTAGCAGACCTACGTGCTCCGACTCCTTCGGCCGCCGCGGAAATTATTTCATTGCATCAGGATGAGACCTTTGTCCGGGTCGCAACCTATTTTCAGCGTATGACGTATTTAGTTAGAAATCAATTAAAAGAAGGAAACCGGCGCCTGGAAACCATCAAGGGCCGTTATGGATTCCAGCGGCCCGCGGACCTGCTTTTAACTTTCAGCCAGCGGATAGACGAACTTTCCGAACGGATGACCCGGTCTGAAAATTCCCTGCTGGATAAGTTTCATAAAACATGGGAATCACTGGGCCGTCATCTTTCCGGACTCTCGCCCTTAGCGGTTTTGGAACGGGGATACAGCATTACGCTCACCTACCCGGAAAGTAAGGTGGTCAAGGATGCGGCGGGCGTTGATTTGAATCAGACGATTATTACCAGGTTAGCCAAAGGAAGGTTAATTAGCCGCATCATCGAAAAAAAATGAAGACCTGAATCCTGATTTGACTAATTTTCCTGCTTTTTATTCCTTTCTGATGCTTTTTCCCGTAACTGCGCCGCCAAGAATTAAACAGTTATAAATACCGGTGGTTATGATTCCGAGGGGTAACCAAGCAACACGATCAGAACTTGGGCTCATCAGAATCAAACAAATCAAACCAATTATCTGACCCAGCCACGATCCAAAATAGCTGGTTGTCAGGCATTCCGGAAATAAGAGACCAAGGATGAATCCAGCGCAAAGCTCTAAAAAAATATAAAAAAATCCATTATGTATATCCCATGGTTCGGGATGTTGCGGCAGGGAAAAGGATTGTGAATAGAGGGCAACGCCAAATATTATGGCGAGAATGAAAGCGATAATACACACACGCTTAAGACTCTCTTTTTTTGTTGTTCGACGTCGGCGTTCCGCTCTCCAAAGATAGAGAATCGATAAAGGCAGAAATACCAGAAAAAAAAGGGCAACCACAATCACTTTGAACTGTTCGTAAACAATATTCATTGACGTGCCCTTGACCCTACCCCGTTTTAACTACCACCTTATTTAGAGTACAAAGCTTTTTGTCGGTAATATTCCGCTTTTTTGGTGTCACCCGTTTGCCGGTATAGTTCCGACAGGTGCCGGTAAATTTCCGGGTCCGGTTCCAGCCGAATCGCTTTCAGGAGATAATAACGGGCGAAGGGAAAGTTGCCTTTCTTAAAGTAAAACCACCCCAAACTGTCAAGGTACGCGCCGTTTTCCGGTTCCAGGCGTACTGCTTCCTGAATCAAGCGTCCGGCCTCGTCCAATTTTTCGTTTCGTTCCAACAGGGTGTATCCCAGATAATTAAGAGCCTCGTCGTTTTCCGGTTCCTGGCTGATTGTTTGGCGCAGTTGTTCCATCGCTTCCGTGTCCCGCCTCAAATCATCCAGGGTTAGAGCCAGGTAAAACCTGGTGCCGGGGTCGTTTTTTAATTCCAGCGCCTGCCGGAAAAAAACAAGGGATTTTTCCGGTTCTTTATTCTGGCGGTAGATAAAACCAAGCAGATTTAGAAGTTCGTAATTTCTTGAATTTGTAATTTTTTCCAGGGCAGCGCCTGCTTCCTCCCATTTTTTTTCCTCAATATAAATTCTGGCCAGATTGAACAGAACTCCCGGTTCGTTGGGCGCCAGTTCCAGGAGTTGGCGGTAACTTTCTTCCGCCGCGGCAGGGTTGCCGGTTTCCTGGTAAATTTTGGCCAGCAGCGCTCGAGCTGGGATGAAGTTAGGCGCCAGGCCGATTGCCTTAACCAGATAACTCTGGGCCGACTTATAATCTTTTTGCTGTACCAGGAGAATGGCGTAGTTATAAAGGATAAGCGGATTGTCAGGTAGGAACGTAAGGATTTTCTGATAGGTATTCAGGGCGGCATTGCTTAGTCCCGCACTGGCATAAAGGTCGGCCAGGAGTAGATAGGCCTCCCTTTCTTTCGGGAAGCGCCGGACAAGTGCTTCGTATTGAAGCCGGGCAAGCGTATTTTTTTTCAGGCGCAGGTAGGTAAGGCCAAGCCCGTAGTAAATATCCTTATTTTCCGGATTAAGATACTTTGCCCGGTTGTAGGCTGTGATTGCTTCTTCGAATTTATTTTCCTGAAGATAAATTCGGGCTAATTCGTTCCAAACCTCGCCGCTCTTGGGAGCAAGACGGCCGGCATCTTTCAGGTAGGACTCCGCCAGGGAGAAATCACCTTCCCCGGCGGCAGTTGTACCTTTCAGATAAGCGGAATAAGAGTCCTCTCCCGATACTTGCGCCCGGCACAACAAGACAAAGAATGCCAGGGCCAGGAAAAAAGACCGGCAGGTAATTTTAGCCATTATTCCCCTAATTTTCTTTTTTCTTATGTCTGTCTCGGCGAAGGCGCTTCTTTCTTTTATGCTTCGCCATCTTAGCGCGTTTGCGTTTTTTTCCGCAGGGCATCTTAACCTCCGATAACTACGGTAAATGGTGAATCGTGAACGGTGAATGGTAAAGATTTTCAAGTTTTATGCTTTTACCGTTTACAATTTACTGTTTACCATTCACAGTTTTTAGAACACGACGCGGTTTAGCGGATATTCCACGATACCTTCCGCGCCGGCCTTCTTTAACTTGGGTATGAGAAATGTTACCTCGTCACGTTTACAAATGACTTCTAGAGCGCACCAGCCCGGTTCCGTGAGTTTGGAAAGAGTCGGCCTTTTAAGCGCCGGCAGGACGCGGAAAATTTTCGGCAGGTTTTTTTCGCTCACGTTTAATTTAAGACCAACCAGTTCTTCCGCGTTTAAAGCCGCCCGAAGCAGGAGATTTACATAGTCAATCTTCTTTTTCTTCCAGGGGTCGGCCAGAGATTTAGGGTTGGCTATCAGCCGGGTGGTTGAGGTTAGTATCGTATCTATTATTTTCAGGTTATGCGCCCGGATGGTTGCGCCTGACTCGGTCAGTTCCGCGATCGCGTCGCATAATTTACCCGCTTTGATCTCGGTGGCGCCCCAGGAAAATTCCACCTCCGCTTTGACGCCTTTACGCTTGAGATAATCCCTTGTAACCCGGACCAATTCGGTGGCGATGCGTTTTCCTTCTAAATCCTTTACGCTCCTGATTCCGGATTCTTCCGGCACCGCCAGAACCAGCTGGACGGCCCCGAGTCCGCTTTTCGCGTAGGAAAATTCCGCCACTTCTTTCACTCGGGCGCCGGTTTCCGTAATCCAGTCTTTGCCGGTCAGGCCCAAATCAAGGTTACCGCTTTCAACGTAACCGGGTATTTCCTGGGCTCGGATTAACATTATTTCCAGTTCTTTATCGTCGGATACCAGATAATAAGCGCGGGGTTTACCGTAAAGATTGATGCCGGCCTTCTGGAAGAGCCGTTTGGTGGTTTCCTCCAAGCTTCCTTTAGGCAATCCGATTACCAGTTTATTCTCTTTATTTCGTGTTTTCATTTTTTGTTTTACTCCTTAAAAACCCCGATGCGGCGGTACTTTTCGTAACGCTGACTTAACAGCTGTTCTATAGGCAGACTCTTTAACTGTTCCAGGTTTGTTTTAAGCGCCTGTGCCACTTTTTCCACGGTAGTTTTCGGGTCAAGATGGGCGCCGCCGGGTGGTTCCGGAATGATTGCGTCAATAATTTTAAATTCCAAAAGGTCCGGCGCGGTTAGTTTCAAGGCCCGGGCCGCTTCTTCTTTTGCCTCCTGTTTCTTCCATAGAATGGCCGCGCAACCCTCCGGAGAGATTACCGAGTAAACGCTGTTTTCCAGCATCAGGACCCGGTCGGACAGGGCGATGCCGAGTGCTCCGCCGCTTCCGCCTTCGCCGAGTATTACCGTAATGATGGGTGTGCGTATGGTTGACATCGCCATCAGGTTTTGCGCTATGGCGGCTGCCTGGTTTCGTTCCTCCGCTTCCATTCCCGGATGCGCGCCGGGGGTATCGACCATACTGATTACCGGAAAGCGGAATTTTTCACCCAGTTTCATCAGGCGTTTGGTTTTCTGGTATCCTTCCGGGTGGGCCATCCCGAAATTGAGCCGGATATTTTCTTTTGTTTCCCGCCCTTTTTGATGTCCGAATATTACGACCGTATCCCCGTTGAACTTTCCGATTCCGCCAATCAGGGCCGGGTCGTCCGCGAAATAACGGTCACCGCGCAATTCCACGAAATCGGTGATTAAATTATCAATATAGTCCCTGGTGTGGGGACGGTTTGGTTCGCGCGCTAATTGCACTTTTTGCCAGGGCGTCAGTTCTTCTGCCGTGCTATTCATTTGTTTTTCTTTCCGTAATGACTCGGGGAACGCGGAAAAAATCGCCCATCCGGTCCGGTGCGTTTGCCAGCGCTTTTTCAACCGGCAGTGAAGGCGTCACTTCGTCTTTCCGGAACCGGTTGTAAGCCGGAAGTACGGCGTTGGTCGGTTCAACGCCTTCGGTTGCCAACGCGTTTAACTGTCCGACGTAATCCAGCAGTTGTGAAAGGTCTTTGTTTAAATTCCGGACCTCTTCCTCACTTAACTGAATCCGGGCAAGGTGGGCCAGGTAACGTATCTTTTCTTCTTCCATCGCAGCCTTTATTATATGTTAATCCGCGGTTTTGCGTCAAGAAAACCAGTATTATTGTAACAAATATTTTTCGGAAGGCCGTTTCTGAATTCCTTCAGGTGAAAAGTTGGTAACAATTGCGCTGTTTTTTAGCGCGGTACATCGCTTCGTCGGCGTTTTTCAACAGTGTTTCCAGGTTGTTTCCGTGCGCGGGGTAGAGGCTGATGCCGATGCTTGCGGTAACAGTGTGTGCCTGTTTGTTTAAGATGAAGGGTTTGGTTAATTCGTTCAGAATTCTCTGCGCGACCAACGCGACGTCCTGGGAATCGGAAATTTCGGTGAGCAGAACGGTAAATTCGTCTCCACCCAGCCGGGCGGCGGTGTCACAATCGCGCATGCAACTCATCAACCTTTTTGCGGTCTCTTTCAGTAACAGGTCACCGGCTGCGTGTCCCAGGGTATCGTTGATCTGCTTGAAGTGGTCCAGGTCCAGCATCATAACCGCAACCTGTTTTTTGCTGCGGCCGGCCAGAGCCAGGGTTTGGTTTACGCGGTCCTGAAACAGGTTGCGGTTTGGCAGGTTTGTCAGCGGGTCGTGGGTGGCCTGATAGCGGAGACGCTCTTCGGCTTGCTTATTGGAAGTGATATCAATAAAGATACCCATGTAGTTGGTGGTTTTTCCCTGCTCGTCCTTGATGGCGCTGATGGTGAGCCATAACGGATAGGCCGTCCCGTTTTTGTGGCGGTTCCAGATTTCTCCCTGCCATTCGCCGGTTTCAGTCAGTGAAGTCCACATTGCTTCGTAAAATTCAGGAATATGCAGTCCGGAATTGAGCAATCGGGGATTTTGGTCCAAAATCTCTTCAGTTGTATAACCGGTGATTTTAGTAAAGGCGTTATTGACCGAAATAATCCGGGTCTGGGTGTCTGTAACCATGATGCCTTCGGCGGCATTCGCGAAGACCTTGGCGGACAGGCGCATATGCTCTTCTATATTTTGCTGATGGAGCGCCCGCTCTACGACCGTGGGCAGCAGTTCCAGATAACCGCCTTCCACGTCTTTAACCAGGTAATCACGCGCCCCCAATCTCATTGCTTCCACGGCAATCCGTTCGTTGCCGGCGCCGGTAACCATGATAATAGGCGGCAGGGAACCCAGGGTTCCTAACCGGCGGATGACTTCCAGCCCGTCATAGACCGGCATGTTATGGTCCAGGATAATCACGTCGTAATTGCCCGTCTGGTAGGCGGACAAACCCTTTTCACCGTCCAAGGCGTGGTCTACCGAATAACCCGCCCTGGTCAGTTTTTTCACGCAGAGGCGGGCTAGGCCCTCATCATCATCCATTATTAAAACTCGTCTGGGTTCCTTATTTTGCATAGTGTTAACTCTGGTTGGGAATGGCGACGATGGAAATGAATAATCCCAGTTTATGGATGGCTTCGGAGAATTGTCCGTAGTCAACCGGCTTGGTGACATACACGTTGCAGCCCAATTCGTAGCACTTGGTTATTTCCCGCGGGTCGTCGGTGGTGGTTAAAATAACCACGGGTATGTGTTTGGTCCGTTCGTCCGCCTTCATGTGTGTGAGTACCTGATAACCGTCCAGGACCGGGATATTCAGGTCAAGCAGTACCAATATCGGCAAAAGATGGTCGTCTTTCGTTTTATCGTTTTCGGAAGACAGATAATCAAGCGCTGCCTGCCCGTCCGTGACAACAGTTATTTGATTAGTGACTTTCGCACGGCGCAGGTTCTTTTCAATCAAAAGCGCGTGGCCCGGGTCATCTTCCACCAGCAGGATGGTGACTTCCCGTTTCTCGTCTTGTTTTGGCACCGGCATTTTAGCCTCCTTGTTCCGGATGGTTGCTGAGGATGATGGTGAACGTCGTCCCCGCATCCAATTCCGATTCACAGCGGATATCTCCGTTATGGCGATGGGCCAGGGTGTGCGCGAAGGCAAGACCCATGCCTTCCCCTTGCGTGTCCTGTTTGCCAAATCGGCGGAAGGGCATGAATACTCTTGCTATGTCTTCTTTGGCGATTCCCCGGCCGTTGTCGCGGATGACCAGGGTGGTTTCTTCTTCGTTGCGCTCTCCGGTAATCTCAATCTCACCGGTCCGGACGGGGTCAAGATATTTTACCGCGTTGGATAGGATATTTCCGATAATTTGTTCTATCGCGGTCCGGTCGCCGATTACTTCAGGCAGCTGCCCTACGGTTATTTTTGCGCGGTGTTGCTCAAGCTGGTGGGCCAGTCCTTTCAGCGTTGTTTCTACAATTTCGACCGGGTTTATCGGTTCAAAGTTCATCTCCCGGCGTCCCATTCGGGACAATTTCAGGAGGGAATTTATGAAGCCGTCCATGCTGGTTGCGGAAGAATCAATGAAATCCAGGGCTTCGGGTATATCCTGTTGAAACGCGGTCGTTATTTTCTGCTTTTTCTCCTGGTCCAGATTAAACAATATTTCGTTCAGATTCGAGTCGATGGTTTTCAATACAGACCGCAGTTCGGCCGCAAAGCCCTTTATGTTTACTAAAGGCGCCCGCAGGTCGTGGGACACGATGTAGGCAAATTCTTTGACTTCTTCATTGGCGCGTGCCAATTCGGTGGCATAGCGTTTTAACCTTTCTTCCTCCCGTTTGTGTTCGGTTATGTCTCGAACTGTAGCTTGCAAAAACTTTTTGTTCTGCAGTTCCATTCTATTCAGAAGAACGGTGGCAAAGAATTCCCTGCCTTTTTTTGTTCTATGCGTCCATTCAAATAAGTGGGAACCTTCTTTCACGGCTTTTGTCATCATCTCCTGGGCTTTTACCGAAGATAACTGTCCATCCGGCTGATATTCGGGGGATACAGCCGCCGGGGAGAGGGAGATAAATTCTTTTTCATCCCGGCATTCAAAAAGTTTTATCGCGGCGGGATTTCCGGAGGAAAAACCTTTTTCCGGGGACGCAAGCATGATGGCATCGGCGGAACTTTCATAGATGGTTTTATATCTTGTTTCGCTTTCCTTCAACGCTTCTTCCGTCCGTTTGCGTTCGGTTACTTCCTGGGCTAAATGGTCACGGGAAACCGTTGTCTTGCTTAAATTTTCAACCATTTGATTAAAACTGGCGGCTAACTCCCCTATTTCGTTCTTTAATTTGACGTTTATTTTCGTATCCAATTCGCCGGTGCTGATTTTTCTGGTTGCATCTCTTAACTTTATGATTGGTTTTGTAATTTTTCGGGAGAGATAGATACCTGCAACAACCGTCAAGGCAATACCCAGAAATATGACCCAGGCCGATATGCCAAGCACCCGGATTACGGATGCGTATGCTTCTCTGACCGGTAATTCGATCACAACCGCCCAGTCAGGCGTGCCTAGCGGCAGATGGTCAGTTACGACGTAGGTGTTGTTGATGCCTTTTGCGATTTCAATTTTATTTTCGGTGAGCGGTTCACCGATTATAAAATCGTTTACTTCTTTTAGGCCGGTTAAGTTTTCTTCTTTTAAGACACGGCTGACATTACCGAAAGCTATTAATCTGCCCTGTTTGTCGATTACATAAGCCAGGCCTTTGGTGCCAACCTTTATTTCATTCACTACATCCCACATGAATTTTAAATTCACCTCAGCCATTAATATTCCTTTAAAATCACCTAAAACGTTTTTGACCGGAACAGCCATTATCACCAGCGGTTCGCCGGTTATTTCATCAAGATACACCCGGCTGATATATTTTTTTTCTTGACCCGCCTTAGAAAATATGGCGTTTTCAACCTCTTTTGTGAGTCGAAACGGCATTAAGGTTGAAAGACGGGAGATTTTTGCCGACTCTTGTTTTTGCGCGTTTAACAGGATTATTTGGCGAAAGGCCGGGTTAATACCAAGTAGCTTCTCCAGGGTTGTTTGTTGTTCTTCTGGGCGGATGTTTGTCAGGTTGCCGAGGCGGACAGCCGTTTCCAATAAGCTGAATTTCTCTTGAATAAAATTTTTAACCGTATCGGCCGCTTTTTGAGCGATGAGTTGTTGCTGTTCGGCAACTACTTTTTTTTGATTTTGAAAGTTGAAATAAATTTCTAAGCCGCTGGCGGTTAACAGCACCGTCAGGCTCAATGCTAAAAAAGCGATAGACAAGGTAACCGATAGACTTCTGTAACTCTTTGGTTTTTTTACTTTATAATTCCACATTCTAACGAATTATTTCGTCTGCCATGCCCAATAAACCCTCGGTTGCTGTTAGTCCTAACTTTTGAATTACCTTGTAGTTGAGCCGCAGGTGTGATTCGGGCGTGACCACCGGAATGCTGCCGGCCGGGGTGCCTTTGAATATCTTGTCGGCCAGGGATGCGGCCAGCATGCCCTGGTCGATATTGTCCGGAACAAAACTGAACATAGCGCCCATGTCCGCCGTAAGGCCCATGCCGCCTCCGATGGGAATTTTGTGCTTATTAGCAAACTCAAGGATTGTTCCGAACCCTTCCGGTAAATTATTGAGAATATCGGGCATGAGTAAAATAGCGTCAATGCCGATAGGGTTCGCTTCGGCGCGTTTCCGCACGGCAGTCCGAAATTCTTCCAGGTTGGTGACCGGGTCTTCAACCAGGGTTATGCCCTTGGTTTTGGCCATCGGGCGCAGTCCCGCAAGCGCCGTTGCCGTATTGGGATAATTTTTGTCATAGACCAGATAAATCCGTTTGGCGCGCGGCACGATTTCGACCAAGAATTCGAAACGTTTGACGGTAGATTCCAAGCCGGGGAAACGAACGCCGGTGATATTCCCGCCCGGGTGACGCACGCTTTCGACCAGATTATTTCCGTCTATACCGGCCATAGCAAAGACCACCGGGATGTTTGTCCCCCGGGTCGCTGCTTTGGCCGCGACGGCCGGTTCGCTGGGAAAGGCGAAAATCAAGTCTAATTTATCGGCTACAAATTTGTTGAGGACTTGTTCTATTTCGGCTGGGTTTCCATCCATTTTTTTAAAATCGTAAATAATGTTTTTACCCTCAAGATATCCCAACCCGGTCATTTTGGTCTTGAAACCGTCCGCTATGTTGACAAAAGGTTCCGCGCCGGAGATAATACCCACCCGATACACCCTAGGTCTCTTTTTGGCGTGGATACTCAAAAACACCCCGATCGTAATAACTAATAATATTACCAATGCTATTTGCCAATTAAACTCGGTGTGTTTATTCAGAGTTATTCCAACCTCAGTTTTTGTTGACATATTATCCCCTCTGTTTTGTTTGAGGAAGCACCCCAATATTACCACCCGCCAACGGTTCGGTCAAGGGTTTTTCAATAAAAAACCCCGCGAAGTTTTACCCCGCGGGGTTCTGCGTTTTTTCTGGACGGGATTAATCGGACAGGCTTTTGCTCGATTACTTTTCCTTAAATTCCGCGTCTATGACCGGACCTTCGCCTTCTTTTTTTTCTTCCGGTTCGCCGTCTGTTCCGGTTTCAGGACCCGCCTGACTTGGACCCGTGCCTTCCGCGCCCGGTCCGGCCTGCTGGCCCTGAGCCTGTGACTGCTTGTAGATAATCTCGGCCAGTTTGTTGGCGGCCTGGCTCAGCCCGTCCATGACGGTTTTAAGCGATTCAACCGTTTTGTCCGGAGATTCCAATTCTTTCTTCAGATCGGCAACTTTTTCTTCAATCTGCTTGCGCTCGTTTTCCGGCAGTTTGGAACCGTGTTCCTTGAGCGTTTTTTCCGTGGTGTAGATAAGATTGTCCGCCTGGTTGGCGGTTTCAATCACTTCTTTTTTCTTCCGGTCCGCTTCCGCAAACTGTTCCGACTGGTTGACCATTTTTTCAATCTCATCTTTAGCGAGCTTGGTGGAAGCGGTAATCTTAATGGATTGTTCCTTGCCGGTTCCCTTATCTTTGGCCGATACGTTCAGTATGCCGTTGGCGTCAATGTCAAAAGTCACTTCAATCTGCGGCATTCCCCGCGGCGCGGTCGGTATACCGGTTAACTGGAAGCTGCCCAGTGAAACGTTATCGGCGGCCATCGCCCGTTCGCCCTGAAGCACGTGAATGTCGACCGCGGTCTGTCCGTCGGCGGCCGTGGAAAACACCTGGGATTTACGGGTCGGGATGGTGGTATTGCGCTCAATCAGTTTGGTGGATACGGCGCCCAGTGTTTCAATGCCCAGGGAAAGCGGCGTTACGTCCAGGAGGAGCAGTTCTTTGTCCTGCAGGTCTCCGGCCAGGATTCCGCCCTGAATGGCGGCGCCGAGCGCCACGCATTCCATCGGGTCAACCCCGCCTTCCGCTTTGCGGCCGATGTATTCTTCCAGGAAGTTTTGGACTATCGGCATCCGGGTGGGTCCGCCGACCATGATAATTCTGTCTATCGCCTTGGGTTCCAGTTTGGCGTCGGACAACGCTTGTTTCAACGGGCCCTTGCACCGGTCCATAATCGGCCGGATTAAATCTTCCAGTTTGGAGCGCCGGATGGACATCGTCAGGTGTTTTGGCCCGGAACTGTCCGCGGTGATGTAAGGCAGGTTGATATCGGTGACCAGGGTGGTGGAAAGTTCAATCTTGGCTTTTTCGGCCGCTTCGTGGATGCGCTGCATCGCCATCTTGTCGTTTTTGACGTCAAGGCCGGATTCCTTTTTGAATTCAGAGGCGACATAATCAATAATCAACTTGTCCATGTCCAATCCGCCCAACTGGGTATCGCCGCTGGTGGAGATTACCTTGCCTACACCTTTATGCAGGTCCATAATCGTAACGTCAAGGGTACCGGCGCCGAGGTCAAAGACCATGATTTTCAGTTCCTGTTCAATCTTTTCCAGTCCGTAAGCAAAAGCGGCCGCGGTCGGTTCGTTGATGAGTCGCACCACTTCCAGTCCGGCGATGGTGCCGGCGTCTTTGGTCGCCTGGCGCTGGTTGTCGTTAAAGTAGGCCGGTACCGTGATGACCGCTTTTTTAACCTCGGTTCCCAGGAAGGCCTCGCTGTCTTTCTTTATCTTGGAGAGGATGAAAGCGGAAATCTGTTGCGGCGTGTATTCTTTGCCGTAGATGTTGTATTTAAAATCGGTGCCCATCTTCCGCTTGGCGCCCAGAATCGTTCCTTCCGTATTGGCGACTGCCTGGCGCCGCGCCGGTTCGCCTACCAGGACCTGTCCGTCTTTGGTGAAAGCCACGTAGGAAGGGAATGCTTTGCCGGAAAGAGTCGGTCCTTCAGCGCTGGGAATTATGGAGGCGCGGCCGGCTTCGTAAACGGCTGCGGCCGAGTTGCTGGTACCCAGGTCAATTCCGATAATCTTTTCTTTAGCCATTTGGTTTCTCCCTTGCCCGCCATAGCATGGATGCCGAATGGCGGCTACGCCGTCCGTTTAAGAGGCATCCGTAATGCGAAGGTGGGTTTGTGTTATAACGGTCAGTATGAACCTTTAAGTGAACCACCGCGGTTCACCGAATAGGCTTGACGCCGTTGTTTTGCGATTCTTCCCTTCTGATTCTCTGTTGAGTTCTGTTCCCGTAGATAATTCCAATAGACAGGAGGATTGTGTAGGGAATCCACATGAACCATATATAGGGATTTGGCAGGGCAAACAGCAAAGCAAGAAAGACAAGAATGCCCCCCCAGCAGACGACCGACGATTTAATCATAAAGGATCGTTCTCGGGGACTTTTTGTGTTCTTGATGCTGCAATACGTCCCAAAGATTCCTCCAGCGATACCGAGCACACTTCCCACGATACCTCCGATCAGTCCCAGGTTCATGTTATTTCTCCTTGTCGCATAACTATTTGATTTAGATGTATTTTCAACCGCGTCAGTTACAACCCGCACGCTTCCGCGACCGTCTCCAGGTCCGGCGCGATCGGTTCCGGCAGACAGCATTCGCTGATGGCAAATTGCGGGTCTTTAAGTCCGTGGCCGGTAAGGATGGCAACCACCAGGGCTTCTCCGGAAAAGTATCCGGTTTGGCTGAGTTTCAACAGGCCGGCAATTGAAGCGGCTGAAGCCGGTTCCGCGAAGACGCCTTCTTCTCCGGCCAGCCGCTTTGAGGCCTCGGTTATCTCATGGTCGTTGACTGTACTGATAAGTCCGTCGGATTCATCTCGGGCCGCGACTGCGGCCTGCCAGGATGCGGGATTGCCGATGCGGATGGCGGTGGCGATTGTTTCCGGATTGGTTACCGGATGGCCCAGAACAATGGGAGCGGCTCCCTCGGCTTGAAATCCGAGCATTCGGGGTAAACGAGCAATCTTTTTTTCCTGATGATACTCTTTATATCCTTTCCAGTAGGCGGTGATATTGCCGGCATTGCCCACCGGTAGGACCTGATATTCAGGTGCTTCTCCGAGGGTGTCGCTGATTTCAAAAGCCGCTGTCTTTTGGCCTTCAATCCGGTACGGGTTGACGGAGTTAACCAGGGTAATTTGATATTTTTCACACATATCCCTGACTAATTGAAGCGCGGTATCAAAATTTCCCTTGATTTGAACTACCCGGGCGTTGTGAATTAATGCCTGCGCTAATTTGCCCATGGCAATCTTGCCTTCCGGAATTAAGACCAGCGCTTTGAGGCCGGCCCGGGCCGCGTAAGCGGCGGCTGAGGCGGAGGTGTTGCCGGTAGAGGCGCAGATTATGGCGGCGCTTCCGGTTTCAACTGCTTTAGAAACCGCCATCGTCATGCCCCGGTCCTTGAAGGAACCGGTCGGGTTAACACCCTCAAATTTAAAATAGAGCCGCAAGCCCAGTTTTTTCCCCAAGGAAACAGATGGTATGAGCGGGGTGTTGCCTTCCAAGAGGGAAATAACCGGTGTCTCGGAACTTACCGGCAGGTAATCGCGGTATCTTTCAATAACTCCCTTGTATTGGCTGATATCCATATTAAGTGCGGTGAATGGTGAATCGTGAACGGTAATTGATTTAATGCTTGAATCTTTTACTATTCACTATTTACCGTTAACTATTCACTGATTTAAATTACTCGTCAAACGCCAGGCGCAAAAGAACCGTTTCCGCTTTTATCGCCGGGAGCCGGTTTATGGCGGAAATCGCCGCCTTAACCGCCGATTCTTTCGCTTTATGTGTCAACACCACCACCGGCACCGCTTTTTTCGGTTTCTCTTCTTTCTGGATGCAGGAGGCGATGCTGATGTTGTGTTTGCCCAGTATTTCCGCAATTCGGGCCAAAACACCCGGTTGGTCTAAGGCGGAGAAGCGGAAATAGTAACGGCTTTCAAAATCAGAAAGCAGTTGCAGTTTTTTATCCGGACCCATTGAAAAGGGTAAGGGTTGTGCTCCGCAGAGAATGTTCTTGCCGATACTGATAATGTCGCCGATGACGCTGCTGGCGGTCGGGTCCATGCCGGCGCCTTTTCCGAAGAGCATGCTTTCACCCACCAGATCTCCGGTGAGAAAGATAGCGTTGTAAACACCCCGGACTGAAGTTAAGATGTGTTGATTGGGAATCAGCGCCGGGTAGGTAGCCAGGATGACGCCGTTTTGTCTTAATTTAAGTATAGACAACAGTTTTACCCCGTAGCCCAATTCCTCCGCGTATTCCAAATCCTCGGCCGCAATTCCGGAAATTCCTTCGGTCGGAATGCGGGAGGCCGGGAAAAATTTACCGGTGACCAGGGTGGCCAGAACCGAGAGTTTATGCGATGAGTCTGTGCCGGAGAGGTCAAGGGATGGGTTTTTTTCCGCAAAACCGGCGTCTTGGGCAGACTTAAGCGCTTTTGTCAGCGAGAGCCGGTCTTCAATCATCCGGGTGAGGATAAAGTTGGTGGTACCGTTCAGTATTCCGTAAAGGGAAGTTATGTAATTGGAAATAAAACTTTCTCTCAAAGTTTTTATGATCGGAATAGCTCCGCCGACCGAGGCCTCAAACCCGACATGGCATCCCGATTTTTCCGCGGTGGAGAACAAATAATCTCCTTTTTCGGCCAGGAGCGCTTTGTTGGCGGTTACCACCGATTTTCCGTTTTTAAGCGCCTTCAGGAGAAAAGAACCGGCCGGTTCAATGCCGCCGACCATTTCCACCACGATTTTAACCCGCGGGTTTTCCAGAACCTTTTTAATGTCTGGAGTTAATATTCCGGCGGGTAGGGAAACCGGACGAGGCCGTTTTAAATCGTTGTCGCATACCGAAACAAGTTCCGGAATGAATCCGGCCCGTTCCGCCAAGAGATTTTTTCGTTCAATAAGCATCCGGGCGACGCCGGCTCCGACTGTGCCGAAACCGATTAGGCCAATTCCAATCTTCTTCATAATTATGATATTATAACACAAAGGACTGCGAAAAATGGAAAGAATCTCCGGGTTGGAAAAAAAGTACGTTTTGGAAGTTTTAGACAACCAATTTCAATCTTCCAAAAACAATATTTTCACCGCGCGCCTGGAAGCGGAATTCGCGGAAATTTTCCACCGGAAATTTGCCGTCTCTTTTATCAACGGTACCGCTACCATGCATGCCGCCCTGGCGGCTTTGGGCGTAAAGCCGGGCGAGGAAGTAATCGTGCCGCCTTTGACCATGTCCAGCCCGGCCCTGGCGGTACTCCAGAATAATTCCATACCGGTCTTTGCCGACGTGGAACGAAATACTTTTAATATTTCTGCGGATTCAATTCGGGCCAACATCACTGGGAAGACCCGGGCCGTCATCGTTGTTTCCCTCTACGGACTTGCCCCTGATTACGACCAAATCCTGAAAATCTGCCGGGAAAAGGGAATTTTCATGATTGAAGACAACGCGCAATCTTTTCTGTCCCGGTATCAAGGAAAACTGGTTGGTCAGTTCGGGGATTTTGCCAGTTTCAGTTTTCAGGCTTCCAAGCACCTGACCTGCGGGGAAGGGGGCATGCTGGTTGCCGACAGCGAGTTGTTGGCGGACAAAGCCCGCAGGTTTGCCGGCCTGGGCTACGGAAGCATCGGAGCCCGAAAAGGCCGGGTTGCCCGGACTGACATGCAGGACCCGGATTACTCCAGGGTTGTCTGTTCCGGCTGGAACTACCGGATTTCAGAATTACAGGCCGCGGTTGCCCTGGGCCAATTGGAAAGGGCCGAAGAATTGGTTGAAGCCAGAATTAAATCCGCGGGGATATTTAATGACGCTATCAAGGATATTGTCTATCTTATTCCCCAACATACCCCGGAGGGATGTATGAATTCCCGCTGGTCTTACAGCGTGCTCCTTGATGTCAAGAATCCGAAAAAACAGTGGTATCAATTTCGTGACCTTTTTGTTAAGAACGGCGGCGAAGGAATTTACGCGGCTTGGAAACTTACCTATCAAGAACCATATTTTCAAAACGAAGTTCAAAATTACCCGGGCATCAAACAAAAGTATACCCGGAGCTTGTGTCCTAACGCCGAATACTTGCAGAAGAGGATGCTTCAATTCAAGACCAACTACTGGGATTTAAAAGAAGCGGAACAGCAGGCGGAAATACTACGGAAAACAACGAGGGAATTTGAACTAACCTATTTGGAGAAGTGATACCTAAGGTCTTGACTTCTATTTTTTGCTATGTTAACCTATTATTGATAAGTTAACATCAGTTAACCTATCTCAAATTAATTAACAGGATATAAACTAGGGTGATTGCGTATGGATAAAAACCAGTATTTTAGTATTCCTCAATTAGCCGGACTTTTAGGTATCAGCCGAATCGCCGTTTACCGAAAAGTCAGGCGGGGAGAGATAAAGGCAATTCGTATCGGACGGAATTACGCCATACCTAAAAAGTATTCGGTCGGCCATTTGGACGGTGAATTGACCGAAGAACAGAGGCGGAATATTAACGCCGCGGTTAAAAAAACCGTTGCCGAATACGGTGAAGTTCTGAAACTCCTGGGCAGAGAATGAATTACATTACCCTGAAAGAAGTAGAGTTTGTCGCGTTTACACTGGCCCGGGAGGCGCTGTCTTTTAATGAACCGATACCCGGTTTTACCACCCGTTTCCCGAATATTCTGGAAAGTTGTTTGGCCGCACCTTTCCAAACATTCACGAGAAAAGCGCTTTATCCGGGCCTCGTTTCCAGGGCGGGTTTCCTTTTTTACCTGCTGATCAAGAACCACCCTTTTCAAAACGGGAATAAGAGAATTGCAATGACAACTCTGCTGGTTTTTCTATATAAGAATAAGAAATGGATAGAAGTTGACACCAGGGAATTCTATAATTTTACCGTTTGGGTGGCCGAAAGCGCGCCGTTGTTTAAGGAAGAAACAGTTAACGCCATAAAAAAATTCCTAAGGAAATATCTCGTGGCGCTCGACAAATAGATGAAGATTTCTTGACGTTTCCCCTCTTTTTTGGTAGAATTTTTCTAACCGTATTTCTGATTTTCAAACGAGTTTTAAAACGGAACGGAGGGGGGGAGATGAAAGATGAAAATAAGGGATTATGCGGATTTGACTGCAACGCATGCGATGTTTTGAAGTCAACTGTGCACGGGGATGCCGAGGCGTTGCAGCGTGCTCACAAGCTCTGGACGAAAACGGCGCGGCAGCATTGGGGTATGCAGACTCTCGATTCCGCAATCCTCAAGTGTACGGGATGCAGGGTGGAAGACGCTAATATTTTCAAAGGTTGTCAACTTTGTCCGATACGTAGTTGCGCAAAGGGAAAGAATTTACCTAGTTGCGGACTGTGCCTGGAGTGGCAAAAGTGCGAGCGTCTGAGCGGTATCCTCGCGGATTTTCCCGAAGTTAGAAATAACCTCGAACGGATTGAAGCAAGTTCTAACCGGTAAGTTGGATGGTGCGTGCCCATAGGTCGTGCCCGTTACTTGAATCATGGAGGAAGATGAATAGGATGAAGATAGCGACGTGTGTGATGGTAGCATTGGCGATTGGAATCGGTGGGTTTTTGACATCAAGAGCGCTTGGTGCCGATAAAAAAGAGGAGGCGAAAATGACCCGTACCGGAGGATGTTTTTGCGGAGCCGTCAGATACGAAATCACTGGTCCAGTACTTAACCAAACCGTCTGTCATTGTCTTGGATGTAAACGCTCGTCCGGAGCGGGCGCGCTTCCGTGGATCACCGTCGAGACTGTTGATTTCAAGGTGACCAAAGGAACGCTTGCGGAAGTTCGGTCGGATAAGTTTCCAAAAGACACCTGCGATGGCTACGGGGGAGTGCGTACTTTCTGTTTCAAGTGTGGGACGCCGATAAGTTTCAAAGGAGATGGCCGAACAGACAAGGTGGATATCACGGTGGGTAGTTTGGATGACCTTAAAAATTTCTCACCGAAAGAGGACGTATTTCCCGAACAAAGGCTCCCGTGGATCAAGCCCGTGAAATAGGTGCAAAGCAGCAATCAAGCAGGCAGGTTCAAACATCGTCACGTAAGCGACTCATTTTCTGAGCATGAAAGAGATAATTGCGAAGTTATCCAGGTCTGAAGATTTATCCGAGCAGGAAGCAGCGGTCGCTATGACCACGATTATGGAGGGCCGGGCGACTGAAGCCCAGATAGCCGCTTTTCTAATGGGATTGCGGTTGAAGGGTGAGACAGTTCCGGAGATTACCGGCTGCGCCCGGGTGATGCGGGAAAAAGCCCTGAAAATTAATATTAATAAGGAAGTGATTGACCTTGACCGGGATGACATCAATTTTGACCGCGAAACGATTATTGACACTTGCGGTACCGGCGGAGACGGCACCAATACCTTTAACGTTTCCACTGCCACCGCCTTTGTGGTAGCCGGCGGCGGCTGCTTGGTGGCAAAGCACGGCAACCGTTCGGTGTCCAGCCGGTGCGGTAGCGCGGATGTAGTTCGCAGTTTGGGCGTAAACATAGATATTACTCCGGAAAACGTGAAGTCTTGCGTGGAGCAAGTGGGCGTCGGGTTTTTCTACGCTCCGATGTACCACAGCGCCATGAAATACGCTTCGCCGGTGCGCGCCCAGTTAGGTATCCGAACCATCTTCAATTTGTTGGGTCCGCTTACCAATCCGGCCGGAGCCAATGTTCAGGTTTTAGGTGTTTACGACGCGAACCTGACCGAAAGGATGGCAAATGTTTTGCTCAATCTGGGCATCCGGAGCGCCCTGGTGGTTTACGGTGAAGGTAGTTTTGACGAAGTCAGCATAGTGGGTAAGACTTTTGTTTCGCAGGTTAAAGACGGCCGCGTCATTAATTATCAAGTTCAGCCGGAGGATTTTAAAATGCGGCGCTCTTTTCTGTCTGATATTCGGGGTGGAGACGCGGAGGAAAACGCTGAAATCATTTTTTCCGTCCTGAAAGGGAAAGAGGGTGCTCCGCGGGATATGGTTGTCTTAAATGCCGGCGCCGCTTTTATGGTTTCGGGTCGGGTGGATGATTGGAAAAAAGGTGTTGCCTATGCCGAAGAGGTAATAGAATCCGGCCGGGCGCTGGCTAAATTAAAATCCCTGGTGGAATTTACCAACAGTTTTGAAACGGAAAAATAAATTATTTGGACGCAGATTACCGCAGATACTCGCAGATACGGATTAAAGATTATTTTAGAGAATTACCTGAAGAAATACTTTTAAGGGAATTATCATTTTAGTATTATCCTGCTGTTTCTGCGTACATCTGCGTCCTAAAAAGGAAATCTATCATGAAAAAGGGATTCTGGTTTTTTCTGGGGCTTTTGCTGGTTTCCGCCGTAATCGGAAGTGCCCTCGGCGAGATAGTCGGGTTGCTGCTTCCGGTTGATTCATTTGCCCGTCAGTTTTTTACCGTTGTGACAACCCCGTCGTTTGGACCGGCCGAGTTTAATTTTATCCTGGCGAAGATAACTTTCGGCGTGGCCCTGCACCTTAATCTGATGGCGTTATTTGCCATGATAATAGCCACCATCTATTATTTACGTACTTTATGAAGACCATCCTTCTTTTTCCGGGCCAGGGTAGCCAGAAGGTGGGTATGGGCAGGGAATTATATCAGGCCTCTCCGGCTGTTCGGCAGCTTTATTGCCGGGCGGATGAAATTCTGGGCAGAGATCTTTCCCGGATTATCTTTGAAGGACCCGAAGAGGTTTTAACCCAGACGGAGAATAGCCAACCGGCCATCTACCTGACCAGTTTTGCTTATTTCGTGAATTGGAAGGAAGGGAAGGAACCGCCGGCGGCAGCAGCTGGGCACAGCCTGGGGGAATGTACCGCTTTGACCGCTGCCGGAGTTTTTTCCTTTCCGGATGGCCTGCTTTTAGTGAGCCGCCGCGCCGAGTTGATGGCGCAGGCGACCAGAGAGCGGCCGGGAGCGATGGCCGCGGTCCTGGGTCTTGACGACGAAAAGGTGGCTTCTGCCTGCGCGGAAGCCGGGAACGTTTGGCCGGCGAATTACAATGCGCCGGGCCAAGTGGTTATTTCCGGGGAGAAGGACGCGATTGAGCAGGTCCGGCAGATATTAGCGCAAAGGCGCACCGGTAAGATAATTCCGCTTAAAGTTTCCGGCGCTTTCCATTCCCCGCTGATGGATTTGGCACGGAATGGTTTTGAAAAGATTGTCGCCGCCTGCCCTGTTCAGGTTCCGATTTTTCCGGTCTACGCGAACGTGACCGGGCGGCAATTTTCCGATACGGATGAGATTAAGCGGCTTCTGGCGGAGCAGATTACTTCGCCGGTTCTCTGGAGACAGACGGTATCACAGATTTGGCGGGAAGAAAAACCAGATTCTTTTCTGGAGGTGGAACCCGGCCGGGTTCTTTCCGGTTTAATGAAGCGGATTGTGCCGGAAGCGAATGTTATGTAAATGGGCCGCCTTCGCAATGCGAACGCCTTATACCGGACGGCTTTGCCGTCTGCGGCGTCCTTGCTATGGTGGCCGAAGGAGGTCAGATGTTACTGAAAGATAAAGTTGCTTTAATTACCGGGGCGGCCGGCGGAATCGGCGCGGCCCTTGCCCGCCTCTTTGCTTCGGAAGGCGCAGATCTTGTTCTCTGGGATCTGGCTCCGGTGGAGAGTTTAAAGTCGGAGATAACGGCGACCGGCCGCAAGGTTATCGGCGCCGCGGTTGACATTACCGATCTGGCCGGAGTGGAGCAGGCCGGTCGGGAAGCCGAGGCGACAATGGGTCGGATTGATGTTTTAGTCAATAACGCCGGCGTAACCCGGGATAACATTATTTTCCGGATGAAGCCGGAGGAATGGGAACTGGTTTTGAAGGTTAACCTTTTTGGTCCGTTTAACTGTACCAAAGTTATCGGAAAATTGATGGCAAAAAAGGGAACGGGTTGCATTGTCAACATTTCTTCCGTAATCGGGCTGCGGGGCAATGCGGGTCAATCAAACTACGGCGCCTCCAAAGCCGGCTTAATCGGTCTAACTAAATCTTCGGCCCGGGAACTGGCTCGTTTTGGCGTGCGCGTCAACGCTCTGGCGCCGGGTTATATTCAGACGCCGATGACCGACAAACTTACCCCGGAACAGAAGAATGAAATCCAACGGCAGATTCCGATGACCGCGTTAGGCACGCCGGAAGATGTGGCAAAAGCCGCCCTGTTTCTATCTTCAGCCCTTTCTGATTACATTACCGGTGAAGTGGTAAGAGTTGACGGCGGTTTTGCAATGTAATATAATTATACATTTAACATAGCGTTGATTATTTGCGAATTCAGGGAGGAAATAAATGGAGAGAAGCGAAGTCGAAAAAATCGTAAAAGAAGTTGTGGTGGAACAATTGGGCGTTGATGCCGGAGAAGTTAACGACAAAGCTTCTTTTGTGGATGATCTTGGCGCCGATAGCCTGGATACCGTGGAATTGGTAATGGCTTTTGAGGAAAAGTTCGGTCTGGAAATACCGGACGAGGCCGCGGAAAAGATTCTGTCCGTCGGAGACGCTGTAAATTATATCGCCGCCAAAAAAGCTTAATTTAAAAATCAATGCAGTGTATTTGCCAACCCGGTAAGCAATCAAACTGACTTTATTTTCTAGACGCATAGTCTGGATGGTTGCGGGCGCTAAGGCTTTGGTTGGCTTTTCTAATCTGTAAAGAGTCGTGCAAACCCCGAAGAGAATAACTCCTCTTTACGGAGTAAGGTCGGCAACTACAATTTTTAAATTTTATGACGGAAAAAAGAAAAGTAGTTATTACCGGCCTCGGTTTGATAACACCGGTAGGTTGTGGTTCCGCGGCGGCTTGGGAAGCTCTTAAGGCAGGCAAAAGCGGTATTGCCGGCATAAAGGACTTTGACCCGGCGGTCTTTGATGCGCGGATAGCCGGAGAGGTACGGGATTTCATCACGCCTGAGTTTTTAGATAGAAAAGAGGCGCGGCGCCTGGACCGTTTTGTTCAGTATGCGCTGGCGGCTGCCTGGGAGGCGGCGAAAGATGCCGGTTTGGTACCTGATTCCATGCAAGCCTGCCGTTGCGGAGTGGTTATCGGTTCCGGTATCGGCGGGTTGAGAGTGATTGAAACGGAACACAAAAATCTGCTTAATGCCGGTCCGGGGCGAGTTTCACCGTTTCTCATTCCTATGCTTATTCCGGATATCGCGGCCGGTCGCGTGGCGATGCTCTTTAATTTCAAGGGTCCTAATTTTGCCACCGTATCCGCCTGTGCTTCCGGCGCTCACGCTATCGGCGTATCCGCGCGGGCCATTCAGCACGGAGATATTGATTTGGCTATGGCCGGCGGAACGGAATCTTGCGTTACCCCGTTGGGACTGGCCGGTTTTTGCAGTATGAAAGCGCTTTCCACCCGTAACGACGAACCGGAGCGAGCCAGCCGGCCTTTCGATAAAGAACGGAACGGTTTCGTGATGGCGGAAGGAGCCGGGATTCTGGTGCTGGAAGAGATGGAGCACGCGGTTAAGCGCGGAGCGAAAATATACGCGGAACTGGCCGGTTACGGAGCCAGCGCCGATGCTTATCATATTACCGCGCCTGATCCGGAAGGGGTCGGAATGGCCCTGGCTATGGAGACGGCCCTGGAAGATGCCGGCCTGGCGCCCGAGGCGATTGATTATATTAACGCTCACGGCACTTCTACTACTTGGAATGATTTGGTTGAAACCAGGGCGGTTAAAAAAGTTTTTAAGGAGAAGGCGAATCGAATCCCGATAAGTTCCACCAAGTCAATGACCGGCCATATGTTAGGCGCGGCCGGCGCGGTGGAACTGGCGGTTTGCTGTTTGGCGATGAGAGATCAGATTGTGCCGCCGACCATCAACTACGAAAATCCTGATCCGGAATGTAACCTGGATTATGTTCCCAACAAGGCCCGGCCGGTTGCATTAAAGGCCGCGCTTTCCAACTCCTTTGGTTTCGGAGGTCATAACGCTTGTTTAGTAATAAAAAAGGTGGAATAAACATGGATTATCTTTTGACGGAAGAGCAGAAAATGATTCGCGATTTGTGCCGGCAGATCGGCGAGGATAAGATTAAACCGGTACGCGCTCATTATGACGAGACGGAAGAGTTCCCCTGGGAAGTGGTAAAGGTTTTCGCCGAGAGCGATTTAATGGGTGTTTTTATACCTCAGGAATACGGCGGAATGGGGTATGGAATCATGGAGCTTTCCGTCGCCATTGAAGAACTTTCCCGTTTTTGCGGTGGTATCACTCTGGCGCTGGCCGGGACCGGACTGGGCACTTTTCCGATTATTCTTTTTGGCAACGAAGAGCAGAAAAAAACCTATCTGCCGCGAATTGCCAAAGGTGAATGGCTGGCCGCGTTTGCCTTAACCGAGGCAAACGCCGGGAGTGATGCCGCCGGTATTGAGACCACCGCGGTTAAAGACGGTGATTCCTATATCCTTAACGGAACCAAGCAGTGGATTACCAACGGCGGAGAGGCGGAAGTTTATACGGTGATTGCGATGACCAATAAAACCAAAGGTGCCCGGGGCGCCAGTGCTTTTATCGTCCGTAAGGATACGCCGGGTTTTACTTTTGGGAAAAAAGAGAAGAAGCTCGGTATTCGGGCTTCGGCCACCCGGGAACTGGTTTTTCAGGATTGCCGCGTGCCCGCGGCGAGCCTGCTGGGAAGGGAAGGAATGGGTTTTATCGTTACGATGAAGACTTTTGATGCTTCCCGGCCCGGTGTAGCGGCTCAGGCTCTGGGAATTGCCCAAGGCGCGTTGGACGAGGCGACTGCTTACGTACGAACCCGGATTCAATTTGGCAAACCGATTGCTTCTTTTCAGGCCGTGCAGCACATGTTGGCCGATATGGCAACCCAGGTTGAGGCGGCCCGCGCTTTAATTTACGCCACCAGCCGGATGTACGATGCCGGCGCCAAGGATACCAGCAAGGAATCCGCGATGAGCAAACTGTTTGCTTCGGACGTGGCGATGAAGGTCACCACCGACGCGGTGCAGATTTTCGGGGGTTACGGATACATGAAGGATTACCCGGTGGAAAAGATGATGCGCGACGCTAAAATAACCCAAATCTATGAGGGTACCAGTCAGATTCAGCGTAACGTAATCGGTTTGAAATTGATTCAGGAAGCAGCCGGCCGAAAGAAATAAGAAATGAGGTTGGATAAGTTTCTGAGCGAAAAACATCAGGTTTCACGGCAGTATATTCAGAAGTTGATTGAAGAAGGCCAGGTTACGATAGCGGGACGTCCGGTAAAAAAAAACCAGCCGGCTGACGAAAAAGATATCATTCGGATTAACTGGCCGTCTCCGGTTAAATTAGCGGTTCCTCCGGAAGAAATTTCTTTAGAAATCATTTATCAAGACGAAGATTTGGTTGTAATCAATAAACCGGCCGGCCTGGTTTGTCATCCGTACGGTCAGGTTACTTCCGGAACAGTGGTTAACGCTTTGCTGTATTGTTTAAAAGACCTTTCGGCGATTGCCGGTACTTTGCGGCCCGGTATTGTGCACCGCTTGGACAAAGAAACCAGCGGTTTAATGGTGGTGGCCAAGAATGATTTCAGCCACCGGTTTTTAAGCGATGAATTTCGGTTGCGTCGCGTTAAGAAGAAGTATCTGGCGTTTGTAAGGGGCGTTATTCCCTGGACGGAACAAGAAATAGCTCTTCCTCTGGGACATAAAAGAGGCGATTGGATGCGGATTGGTGTTGCGTTTCAGGATGGCAAAGAAAGCCAGACTTTGATTAAAGTTAAAGAACTTTACCCGACCGCTTCTTTGGTGGAGGTTTTTCCCCGGACCGGCCGGACGCACCAGATTCGCGTCGTTCTTGATTTTTTAGGGTTTTCCATTATCGGAGACAAACGTTACGGGAAAGCGAGTCCGCTCGATCAACTGGTCGGACGGCAGGCCCTGCATGCCGCCGGACTTTCTTTTCGTCATCCGCGTCAGGAACGCATGCTTTTTTTTGATGCGCCGTTGCCTCCGGATTTGGTGAATTTGCAAAAAGACTTGACCAAAACTAAAATTTGATTTATAATAATAGTTTTTCCCATTATATAATTTTTGTCTTAATTCACTATTGGTAACTTGTAGACTTTTACACTTTATGCCCATGTAGCTCAGTCGGTAGAGCACATGCATGGTAAGCATGAGGTCACCGGTTCGATTCCGGTCGTGGGCTCGGCACGCGAAACAGAAAATTGTAATTGCCGAGCTTGCTCGGTTCGGTTAATTTGATTAACGCTGGAATATGTTATTTTTGCGCAACCGGAGGTAATTTATGGCCAAGGAAAAGTTTGAACGCGGCGGAAAGCCCCACGTAAACATCGGTACCGTCGGACACGTTGACCACGGCAAGACCACCCTCACCAGCGCCATCACTCTCACTCTTTCGAAAACGGGCCAGGCTTCTTTCTTGAAGTACGAAGATATTGACCGGGCCCCGGAAGAGAAAGAGCGCGGCCTGACCATCAACATCTGCCACGTGGAGTACCAGACGGCCAAGCGCCACTACGCCCACATCGATTGTCCCGGCCACGCCGACTATATCAAAAACATGATTACCGGCGCCGCCCAGATGGACGGAGCCATCCTGGTTGTTTCGGCCGCTGACGGAGCCATGCCCCAGACCCGGGAGCACATCCTTCTGGCCCGCCAGGTCGGGGTTCCGGCCATCGTGGTCTTCATGAACAAGACCGACCAGGTAACCGATAAGGACCTGCTGGAAATCGTCGAACTGGAAATCCGGGACCTGCTCAACAAATACGAATTTCCCGGAGACGTAATCCCGATTATTAAAGGCAGCGCCACCGAGGCCCTGTCCTGCGGCTGCGCCAAGAAGGAATGTCCCAAGTGCGGCCCCATCCTGCAGCTGATGGACGCGGTCGATTCCTACATCCCGGACCCGGTCCGCGATATCGATAAGCCCTTCCTGCTTTCCGTGGAAGATGTCTTTACCATCACCGGCCGGGGCACGGTTGCCACCGGCAGAGTGGAACGGGGCAAAGTCAAGGTAGGGGACGAAGTGGAGATTGTCGGTCTTACCCCCCAGATTAAAAAGAGCGTGGTTACCGGACTGGAGATGTTCCGCAAGACACTGGACGAAGCCGTGGCCGGCGACAACGCCGGAGCGCTCCTGCGCGGAGTGGAGAAGGATGAAGTCCGCCGCGGCCAGGTAGTGGCCGCCCCCGGTTCCATCACGCCCCATACCCGCTTCAACGCCCAGGTGTATGTTCTTTCCAAAGACGAGGGCGGCCGTCACACCCCGTTCTTTACCAACTACCGCCCCCAGTTCTTCTTCCGGACCACCGATGTCACCGGTTCCATCACCCTTTCACAGGGAGTGGAGATGATCATACCCGGGGATAACGCCAAGCTTGAGGTAAAACTGATTGCCCCCATCGCGATGGAGAAGGGGCAGCGCTTCGCTATCAGGGAAGGCGGTCACACCGTCGGAGCGGGCGCGGTAACGGAAGTTTTGGAGTAATTACCGAGATTGCCTTATTAGATTAGATATTTTTAATCGGACTTGCTCGGTTCTGTTAAAACAACAAAAATGAGAGAACTGATTACGCTGGCGTGTCAGGATTGCAAGCGCCGTAATTATAATTCCACCAAGAACAAGAAACTTCACAAAGAGAAGGTGGAACTGAAAAAATATTGCCCAACTTGCCGTAAGCATGCTCTGCATAAGGAAATCAAGTGAGGTTAGGCGCGCAAGGTTAAAGATGCGGCAAAAAAGCAAGTTAGGCACCGGGTTGCGTAGTAATTTAAGAACCAAGTACGTGTAAGTGCCGAACTTGCTTTCCTTTTGTCTCTTATAACTTTGTGCCTCTGCGCCTTGATTTTAGGCCTGTAGCTCAATTGGCAGAGCAACGGATTCCAAATCCGTAGGTTGGGGGTTCGACTCCCTCCAGGCCTGCAGCTTGACAAGGGGAGTCGAACGGAGCGAAGTAAGGTATTGCGACCGATTAGGAAGCAATACCAGCGGGGGGCCGAGTCGAACGTATTGAAGTGAGACCGCCGACTCCCTCCAGGCCTGCAGCTTGACAAGGGGAGTCGAAATGCGAGGCGCACTGACCGCGGGATAAAAGCTTAAATTTATGAATAAAATACTCCAGGGACTCAAGGAATATTTCGATGGGGTTAAACTGGAGTTTCGCCGGATATCCTGGCCTAAAAAAACGGTTTTAAAGCAATTGATATTTTTTGTATTGGCGCTGACAATCATGCTGGCGTTGTTTGCCGGAATTATAGACGCCGTATTTTCAAAAATAGTTCAAGTTTTTCTGAGCAAATTTTAATCTATGGCTAACTGGTATGTTCTTCACATACGCAGCAATCACGAAAAAAAGGTAAAACGTTTTCTGGAAAATTTGCAGATGGAATTTCCGGAAAGCGTAAAGCAGATTCTCCTGCCGACGGAACAGGTGCAGGACGTTAAAGAAGGTAAGAAGGAGAGCAAAACACAATTTCTTATGCCCGGATATATCATGGTAGAGGTTGAACCCTCAAAAGAGATTATCCATAGCATTCGGAAATTGCCCGGCGTGCTGGATGTGCTGGGTAGTGACGCCAGTCCCGACTCTCTTTCGGAGAATGAAGTGGCTAACATTTTTTCTCTGGTGGAAGAAAGAAAAGAAAAGCCGGCTCCCCGGTTTGAGTTTAACAAGGGTGACCGGGTTGAAATTAGAGAAGGCCCGTTCCTTAATTTTGCCGGTTTGGTGGAGGAAGTTATCTTGGATAAGGAGAAAATCAAGGTAAGCGTTTCTATTTTCGGTCGGTCTACCATGGTTGAGTTGGATATGTGGCAGGTCGAAAAGGTTTAATTTCCGACAACTACAATTTTTATTTGCGAAAATCAGCGTTCAATTAATTTATGGCGAAAAAAATAAAAACGGTTGTCAAATTACAGCTCCCGGCCGGACAGGCAACCCCGGCGCCGCCGGTAGGAACAGCCTTGGGTCCGCACGGAGTTAATATTATGGAGTTTTGCAAGTCTTACAACGAAGCAACCCGCGGTAAGGAAGGAACCATCTTTCCGGCGGTTATCACTATTTATGAGGACCGTTCTTTTACTTATAAAATAAAGACTCCGCCGGCATCAGATCTTTTGAAGAAAGCCGCCAGTTTGGCAAAAGGCAGCGGAACGGCCGGAAAAGAAGTGGTCGGCAGCGTTACCCGGGAGCAGGTTGCGGAAATTGCCCGGATAAAGATGATTGATTTGAATGCCGATAAACTGGAAGCAGCGGTTAAGATTATTGAGGGAACGGCGCGGAGCATGGGTTTAGAAGTGAAATAAGAAAAGATACACTGCGAGTTCGCAAAGAGGTACGTAGTAACGAAGCGAAGGAAAGAACAAGATAATAATTGATAATCTTTAAGTAATTCTCTGCGTACTCCGCGTTCTCTGCGGTTAAAGTTTAAGAAGACGGAATTTGTGAAGGGTCTTGGAGATTATGAAAAAGTATTCGAAGCGTTACCAGGAAGGAAGTAAAAAGGTGGAACCGGAGAAGATTTATTCCGGCGCGGAGGCAATCGCTGCCCTAAAGGGAGTTAAAGCCGTTAAATTTGACGAAACCGTGGAACTTGCCTGTCGGCTTGGAGTAGACCTCAAGAAAGGCGAATTAGTGGTGAGGGGTACGGCGGCGCTCCCACACGGAACCGGCAAAAAGGTGCGGATACTGGCTTTGGTTAAGGAAGCACAGGCGGTTGAGGCAACGGAAGCCGGCGCCGATTTCGCGGGTGTTGATGAATACATCGCCAAAATTTCCGGAGGTTGGACCGATTTTGACGTGGCAATTACCACTCCGGATTGTTTGAAAGATGTAGCCCGGCTGGGGAAGATTTTGGGACCGCGCGGATTGATGCCCAGCCCGAAAAACGGTACAGTTACGACTACAATTGGGCAGACTATCAAGGAATTAAAAGCCGGTCGCGTGGAATTTAGAATGGATAAGGGCGGCAATGTGCATCTTCCCATCGGGAAAATATCTTTTGAAGAGCAGGCGCTTTCCGAAAATTTGAAATCGGCCCTGGATGCTATTAACGCCGCCGCGCCTAGCGCGGTCAAGGGACAGTTTTTGAAACGGGCCTACCTCAGCACGACGATGGGCCCTTCGCTAATTATTAAGATTTAACAATAAGATTACCCAAAAAAAACGATGAAAGCAGAGAAGATTGCCGCGGTAGAATCACTGCGCGGGAAAATAAAAGAAGCCCAATTTATTATTTTTGTAGGTTTTTCGGGTGTGGCGGTGACGGAGATGACTATATTCCGGAGCGCCGTGAAGAAATCCGAAGGTGTTTTCAAGGTAGTCAAAAACACTTTTTTCCAACGGGCGCTGGAAGGACTTGATTTTCCCGAAACCGAGAATTTAATTGCCGGCCCAACCGGCATCATCCTGTTTTCCGGCAAGGATGAAGTTTCCCTTATTAAGGCAATCTATGGTTTTAATAAGGAAAAGGCGGTTCCTCTGGTTTTCCGGGGGGGGTATCAAAACGGCGCGGTTATTTCCCGGGCGCAGTTGGAGCGCTTGGCAAAACTGCCCAATCGGGAAGTTATCCTGTCCCGACTTTGCGCCGGAGTATCAGGTCCCATCTCTCAATTTCTTTTCACCCTGAAGGCGGTGCCGCAGAAGTTCGCGTCTGTCTTGAAGCAAATCGCCGAGAAGGATAATTGAACTGCCTAGGAATTTATTTTTGGACGCAGATGTACGCAGAAACAACCGGATTAAGGATTGAAAACAGTTCTTAAACAAAATCTTTTATCTGCGGTAATCTGCGAAAATCAGCGTCCTATTAATTATTAAGGGAATTACAAAAAGGAGACAAAAATGGCTGAAGGAGCAAAAATGGGGAAAGAAGAATTAGTTTCAGCGATTGCCAGTCTTTCCGTGCTTGAGTTGTCCGAACTGACCAAGTTGCTGGAAGAAAAGTTTGGCGTGAGCGCGATGATGGCGGTTCCGGCCGGTGCTGCCGCGACGGACGCATCCGGGGCCGCGCCGGCTGCCGCCGAGGAGAAGACGACTTTTACCGTAATCCTTTCCGACGTGGGTCCCAACAAGATTCCGGTAATCAAGGAAGTAAGAGCGATTACCAACCTGGGTCTTAAGGAATCCAAAGATTTGGTAGAGGCGGTGCCCAAGCCCGTTAAAGAGAACGCCAGCAAGGAGGAAGCAGAAGACATCAAGAAGAAGTTAGAGGCGGTGGGTGCCAAGGTAGAATTAAAGTAGGGGCCGGGCTGTGTCCCGTCGAAGTCCGCCTACGCCAAGGCTACGGCGGGGTAAACTTTAGCGAAGGCGCGGTTTAACCTGTCCCGTAGAAGGCAGTACGCCGATACGGGTTTCGCGTGTTTTACGGTCTTTAGAATCAGTTTTGCACGTGACCTTTTCGAAGGTTGCCCCTTATAATGCTTTAATTCGAACAAATTTAAAATATGAAAAAAGCGGAATCTCTTTACTGTGGCAAGAAAGATTTTAAAGAATTGGAAATCCCCAATCTTTTAGTTGCGCAGTTAAACTCCTACCACGAATTTCTCCAAATATCCTCGGCCGAGAAGGGTACGGACCGATTGGTGCGGATGGATCAGGGGCTGGAGGGAGTTTTTCGAAAAAATTTTCCGATTGTCAGTAATAACGGTACCTTAAGTCTGGAATACGTATATTATCTTTTAGAACCGGCGGCCCATTCGATCGCGGAATGCAAACTGGCCGGGTTAACCTACGGTTCCGCCCTGCGTATTTGTCTGCGTATCATCAGGCGTTCCAAAGAGGGTGAACTTATCCAGGCGCGGGAAACAAAACACGGTCACGAAGTATTTTTAGGCATAATACCTCTGATGACCGAACGTGGGACGTTTATTATCAACGGTGTGGAACGCGTTATTATTTCCCGTCTCCAGCGTTCGCCCGGAGTTTACTTTAAGGAAGAAAATTCTTCCCCGCGGGAATATTCGGCGCGCATCGTTTCCAAGCGGGGTATGTGGCTGGAATTTCGTTCCGACGGCGGGAACATTCTTTATGCCCACCTGGGTAAAAAGAAGGTTTCCGTTTCCACCTTTTTTTCGGCTCTCGGGTATAACAATAAAACAGAGTTGACCAATTTATTTTTCCCGAAAGGAACAGCCAACGGTGAGGGTTACGAACTCTGGAAGAATACTTTGGAGCGAAAACCCCTGGTTGGTCAGGAAGAAGCGTTGTTGGAGATATACAGTCTTTTCCGACCCGGAGATCCGATCAGTAAGAAGAAAGCCGGCGATTTCTTTACCCACCTTTTTTTCTTTCCTGAAACTTATGGCCTTTCCGAAGCCGGACGCAGCCAGCTAAACAAAAAATTAAAACGTTCTTCGCAGGAACTTGTGCTGGAGAAAGAAGATGTTATCGGTACCCTGTCTTATCTTTTCGGGCTGTATCAAAACCAGGATTTCGCTTCCAGTGAGTCCGGTGATCTTGACGCGAAACAGGTAGAGACCAAATCCAAAACCGATAGCGAGCAGATGATCTATTCGGTAGATGATATTGATCATCTGGGCAACAAGCGGGTGCGGATGGTCGGAGAATTAGTGGCCGAACAAGTGGAAATTGGTCTATCCCGGCTGGCCCGATTGGTTCAGGACCGTCTTAATTTTTCTAAAACGGAAGAAGTGACCCCGCAGGAATTGGTGAACAGCCGCAACTTTTCTTCAGCCATCAAAGACTTTTTTGCCCGAAGTCCCTATTCGCAGCTGGTGGATCAAACCAACCCCCTTGCGGAACTTACGCATAAAAGGCGGCTGACCGCTATCGGCGAAGGGGTATTTTCCGAACGTAAACGCATCGGGTTTGAAGTGCGGGACGTTCACTACACCCATTACGGACGCATTTGCCCGATTGAAACTCCGGAAGGCGGCAATATCGGTATTCTTACTTCGCTGGCTACCTATGCCCGGGTGGATAAACTCGGTTTCCTGCGGTCACCTTACCGGGTTGTAAAAAACGGCGTCGTAATGGATGAAATCAAATATCTTTCGGCCGACGAAGAAGATAATTACCATATTGCTCCGGCCAGCACTCAATTAGACAAAACCGGTAAAATTATCGAAAAAGAAGTCTTAGTCCGCTACCGCGGTATTTTCCCCAAGTTTCCGGTGGAAAAAGTTGATTTCATTGATGTCTCCGCCCGCCAGGTGGTTAGCGTTTCCACTTCCCTGGTTCCTTTCCTGGAACACGATGATGCCAACCGCGCCTTGATGGGTTCTAATATGCAGCGTCAGGCGCTGCCTTTGTTAAGGCCGTCTTCGCCTCTGGTTAAAACCGGTATTGAAAGCGTGGTGGTTCGGGATTCCGGGGTTATCGTTAAGGCGGAAGAAGACGGTGTGGTTACTTACGTTGATGGCTCTAAAATTGTAATTTCCGCCGAGAAAAATAAACCGGGAGATCTTGAAACCGAAAAAACATATAATCTTTTAAAATTCCAGCATCTTAACCAGGATACTGTTTTCAATCAGCGGCCGCTGGTGCAGGTAGGCCAAAAGATAAAGAAAGGTGATTTGATTTCCGACGGTCCGGCGGTGGACGCGAGCGGTCAATTGGCTCTCGGCCAGAATGTTTTGGTGGCTTTTTTGCCCTGGCGCGGATACAATTTTGAGGATGCGATCGTACTCAGCGAACGACTGGTTAAAGATGACACATTTACCTCCATTCACATCAAGGAGTTTGAGGCGGAGGCGCGTGAAACGGAATTAGGCGTGGAAGAAATTACCCGGGACATTCCCAATGTCGGAGAAGAGACTCTGGCTAATTTGGATGAAGAGGGTATCATCCGGGTCGGCGCCCACATAAAACCTAACGATATTCTGGTGGGCAAGGTTACGCCCAGAAGTGAAACAGAGCTGACTCCGGAAGAGCGTCTTCTCCGCGTAATTTTCGGAGAGAAGGCCAGAGAAGTTGATAACACGTCGCTTTACGCTCCGCCGGGCATTTCGGGAATCGTGGTGGACGTTCGTAAGTTTGAACGGGTTTCAGACAAAGAAAAATCAACGGAAGAGGAAAGCAGGCGGCAGGAAGAGATTAGCGGGGTGGAGAAGCGCCGGAAAGATCTTACCGACCAGCTTTTGAAGCAGGCAGCCCGGCGCGTTAAAGAAATTTTGCCGCAGCAAAAAATCAAGGAAAAACCTTCGCTTTCCGTTCTTTTGTCCCTTAAAACACCCAACCTCGAAAAGCAAAAAGCGTTGAATTCCCTTTGCGGGACGCTTGAAAAGCGACTGGAAGAGATAAAGAAAGAAGCCAAACGCGAGATTCAACACATCAAGCAAGGCGATGAATTGGGTACCGACGTAGTTCGGAAAGTTGTGGTTCAGGTTGCGATTAAAAAGCCGGTATCCGTCGGAGACAAGATGTCCGGCCGGCACGGAAATAAGGGCGTAATCGCCCGGATTGTTCCGCAGGAGGACCTGCCGTTTTTGCCGGACGGGACGCCGGTCGATGTGGTTCTTAATCCCTTAGGCGTTCCTTCCCGGATGAACGTGGGGCAGATTTTGGAAACCCATCTGGGCTGGGCGGCGAAATCCCTCGGTTTTTCGGTGCAGACCCCGATTTTTAACAGTGCCAGCGAAGAGCAGATTAGCGGACTACTTCTGAAAGCGGGCTTGCCGGCAGACGGCAAGATTCAACTTTATGATGGTGTAACCGGTAATCCGTTTGATGTAAAGACCACCTGCGGCTATATTTACATGATGAAACTTTACCATCTGGCGGATGACAAGATTCACGCCCGCAGTGTCGGTTCGTATTCTCTGGTGACCCAGCAGCCTTTGGGCGGCCGGGCTCAATTCGGCGGTCAGCGCTTCGGCGAAATGGAAGTCTGGGCCCTGGAAGGCTACGGCGCCAGCAATATCCTGCAGGAAATTTTGACGGTGAAGAGCGATGATATTCAGGGTCGAAAGAAAGTTTACGAGAATATTGTCAAGGACCGTGATTTTGATTACTATCAATCCCCGGAGTCGTTCAACGTTTTGATGAGTGAGTTGAAAGGTCTGGGTTTCGACATTAAACTGGTTAAGAAGACCGGAGAAAAAGAAGCGGTATCCATTTCTTTGGCATCTCCGGAGGTGGTGAAGTCTTCTTCCCACGGCGAAATCAAGAAACCGGAAACGATAAACTACCGTACGTTTAAAGCGGAAAAAGACGGTCTTTTCTGTGAAAAGATTTTTGGTCCGGTTAAAGACTGGGAATGCGCCTGCGGAAAGTATAAGAAGGTTAAATACCGGGGCATTGTCTGCGACCGTTGCGGCGTGGAAGTGACCACTTCGGATGTCCGGCGCACTCGGGCGGGCCACATTCCGTTAGCGGCTTGCGTTAGTTACGTCTGGATATTCAAATCTCTTTCCAACTGGATGGGTACGCTGCTGGATATGTCCCAGAACCATTTGGAATTAGTTCTTTATTTTGAGCGATACCTGGTTCTGGACCCGGCCGACAGCCCGCATCGCGTGAAGGACCTGATTACCGAAAAGGAATATCGGGAGACGCTGGTCAAATTCCCGAAACTGAAGGCGGAAATCGGCGCGTTGGCTATCAAGGAATTATTGCAGAACATTAATCTGGAGAAAGAGAAAGATGTCCTGCAGAAAGAATTGTCTAAGGTTCGTTCCAGCCAGGGACAACGCCGGGCAATCATCAAGAAGTTGAAGATTGTCGACGGTCTGCTGCGCACCAACACCAAACCGGAATGGATGATTACGGATGTTATTCCGGTCATTCCGCCTGACTTAAGACCGTTGCTTCCTTTAGAGGGCGGTCGGTTTGCCACCTCAGACCTTAACGACCTTTATCAGCGCATCATTAACCGGAATAACCGGCTTAAACGGTTGTTGAAATTGCACGCGCCCGATATCATCATCCGCAATGAAAAGCGGATGCTTCAGGAGGCGGTTGATGCCCTTTTTGACAACGGCCGGCACGGACCGCAGGTTCTGGGTCGGAACAGCCGTCCCTTGAAATCATTGGCCGATACGTTGCGCGGTAAACAGGGGCGTTTCCGCCAGAATCTACTCGGTAAGCGGGTTGATTATTCCGGAAGAGCCGTGGTTGTTGTCGGACCGGACTTAAAGTTGAGCGAATGCGGGCTGCCCAAGCATATGGCTCTGGAGTTGTTCGCGCCCTTTATCCTAAGAGAATTAAGACGCCGGGAATACGTACACACCATTTCCAGCGCCAAACGGGCCCTGGAACGGAACGACCCGGAAGTCTGGGAAATTCTGGAAGACGTAACCCGTAACCATCCGATTCTCCTTAACCGGCAGCCGACTTTGCATCGGTTGAGCATTCAGGCTTTTTACCCGCGCCTGATTGAGGAGAACGTAATTAAACTTCACCCGCTGGTTTGTACCGCCTTTAACGCGGACTTTGACGGTGACCAAATGGCTGTCCACGTGCCGCTTTCCGTAGAGGCGCAGATGGAGGCTCAGCTGATACTGAACGCTTCAACGCATGTTTTCTCCCCGTCTAGCGGCAAGCCCATCATCAACTTGAGCCGGGAAGCGCTTCTGGGTTGTTATTACCTGACCCTTAAAAACAACACTCTTTCCCCGGATGGGGGTAAATTTGCCGTTTACGCCGGTGTCGATGAGGTCTTAAGGAAGTTGGACGCGGAATATCTTTCCTATCACCAGCCGGTCCGGGTACGAATGAACGGGGCGATTGTTGAGACTACGCCGGGTCGCATCCTTTTCAATGAACTTTTGCCCGGCGGTATGGAATACCACGATAATCTGGTGGACGGCAAGATTTTAGGCCGGATGATTAAGGAAATTTATAACCGTTTCGGTTATGAAAAAACCGCCCAATTTTTGGACCGGGCAAAGGACGTTGGTTTCCAGATTGCCACCCGTTCCGGCCTGACCATCGGTATTCGCGATCTGGCGGTTCCGAAAGACAAAAAAGAACTGGTGGAAACCACCGCGAAAGAGGTACATCGGATTGAGAGCGATTACCGCAAGGGTATTATTACCGAAGGCGAACGCTACCATAAGGTTGTCGACACCTGGACTTCCTGCACCAGCCGTTTGAGCGAGCATCTTTTCGCCTCGTTGAAGAACGATCTGGAAAATAAATTCTTGATTAACCCCATCTATTTGATGGTTCAATCCGGAGCCCGCGGCAACAAGCAGCAGGTAACCCAGCTGATGGCCATGCGCGGTTTGATGACCAGGCCGACCAAAAAGATTACCGGCGGCATCGGAGAGATTATCGAATCGCCGGTTATCGCCAATTTCCGGGAAGGTCTTACGGTCATGGAATATTTTATCTCCACCCACGGCGGACGCAAAGGTCTGGTTGACACCGCCCTTAAAACTTCCAACGCCGGATATCTCTCGCGGCGTCTGGTTGATGTTTCTCAAGATATGGTGATATCTATTGATGACTGTCAGACCAATTCCGGCGTTATGGTTACTCCGGTTTGGGACGGAGAAAGGTTGATGGTCCCCCTGGGCGACCGTATTATCGGCCGGGTGGCGGTTGACCGGATTGTGGATATCGTCAATGATGAAGTTATTGTAGAGAGCAATGAGTTGATAACGGAAAAAATTGCCGCCCGGATTGAGGAAATGGGCATTGAAAAGTTCCGGATACGCTCGGTTTTGACCTGTAAAGCTCCGCGTGGGCTTTGCCAGAAATGCTACGGCTGGAATCTCACCACCGGCAAGATGGTTGAAATAGGAGAGGCGGTGGGTATCGTGGCCGCTCAGTCCATCGGCGAACCCGGCACCCAGCTTACTCTGCGCACGTTCCATATCGGCGGAACGGCCAGCCGGATTGTGGGTGAAACCGAGGTGAAGGTTCGGCAGCAGAAAGATATTAAGCAGAAAAAAGAGGCGGTTAATTATACCGTTAAATTCCAGGGTCTTTTCTCGGCGGTCAACCGGCTCGGCCAGACGGTGGTTTTGAACCGGGGAGCAAAGTTGGCGCTGATTGACGAGCGCGGCAGGGAAGTGGAGCATTATCTGGCCCAAGTCGGCGACATCCTGCAGGTTAAAGACGGAGACATTGTTCATTCCAAGACACGGGATAAAGAAGCGACCTCTCTTTTGAAGCGCGACCCTTATATGTTGCCGATTGTGGCGCAAAAGTCGGGGGTGGCCAGTTACGAAGGCCTTAAGCTCGGCGTCACTTTCAAAGAAGAGTTGGATGAAGTTTCCAAGCATTCCCATAAAGTTATTATCAGCCACAAGGAAGATATCGCTCCGGTGGTTGTAGTCAGGGATTCCGCGGGCAACAAGATAGATTCGCATTATCTGCCGGTGGATACGCACCCGATGGTGGAAGATGGTCAGAAAGTGCTTGCCGGCGATAACCTGGCGCGTATCCCGCGCCGGTTGACCGGCCGTGTTCAGGATATTACCGGCGGATTGCCCCGGATTGCCGAACTTTTCGAAGCGCGGCGGCCTAAGAATCCGGCCATTCTTTCGGAGATAGACGGGAAAATATCTACGGAGATAAACGAAAAGAATCAGCGGGTGGTTAAAATTTCCAGCGTTGTTTCCGACCTGGTCAAGTCCTACCTGATTCCGTTCGATAAACATCTCCTAGTCAGCGACGGTTCTTATGTTCAGGTTGGTGAAAAACTGACCGAAGGTGCGGTGGACCTTGACGATCTTTTGCGTATCGGCGGTGAACACAAAGTTCACGAATACCTTCTTAATGAAATTCAGTCGGTTTACCGCCTGGAGGGCGTTGCCCTGAACGATAAGCACATCGAGATAGTTATCCGTCAGATGCTTTCCCGGGTGCGTATTGAAAAACCCGGCGATACACTCTTCCTGGAGGGAGAGGCAATCAGCCGCGTGCGCGCCACCCGGGAGAACGAACGGATTGAAGCGGATGGCGGACAGCAGGCTACGCTGCAGCCTCTGGTGATGGGTATCACTCGGGTGGCCCTGGCAAGCGAAAGTTTTATTTCCGCCGCTTCGTTCCAGGAGACCCTGCGCGTTTTGACCGACGCGGCTTTGATGGGGGTGGACGACCCGCTCCTGGGAATTAAGGAGAACGTGATTTTGGGCCGGTTGATTCCGGCCGGTACCGGCTTTTTTCTCCGGACGGTCAGAGAGAACCGGATGAAGGATAAAGAGCTGGAATCGCTAAATGGTGAGTCCGGAGATAAAAAGCATTCGGTTGCGAAAAAGAAGGAGCCAAAAAACCCCTTGGACATTGAGACCGATACTAAAAAGCATTCGGATTCAAAAAAGAAAGGGAAAATAAATCCCCTGGACGCTTAGTAATGTAACGGTGCGATTTACTTCGTCTCGCCGTAGCCTTGGCAAAGGCGGATCGCACGTATTGTAGTAGCGCGACCCCCGTCTACGCCAAAAACTGGCTTCGGCGAATAAAATTTCCGGGTCGCTATCAATAAGGAGCAATCAATATGCCGACGATAAACCAGTTAGTCAGAGGAATGCGAAAGAAGCGTTCCAGACGCTCTAAAGCGCGGGCTTTAGACGGAAACCCGTTTTTGCGCGGTGTCTGTCTTTACGTGAAGACAATGACGCCTAAAAAGCCTAATTCGGCGTTGCGTAAAATCGCCAAGGTGCGCCTCTCGAATAAAGAGGAAGTCATCGCTTATATTCCGGGTGTCGGGCACAACCTGCAGGAACACTCAATCGTGCTGGTGAGAGGCGGCCGCGTTAAGGATTTGCCCGGCGTCAGATATCATCTGGTGCGCGGAGTTTATGATGCCGTAGGCGTGGTAGGACGTCAGACCAGCCGAAGCCGTTACGGTGCCAAGATGCCCAAACAAACAAAGGCGGAGTAACCTATGGGAAGACGTAGAAAAGCAAGCAAAAGAGAGATGTTGGTGGACCCGAAGTATAATAGCCTGGAGATTTCCCGATTCATTAATTTAATGATGTATGACGGCAAGAAGAGCACTACCCGCGCCAGTTTTTACCGGACGATGGATATTATCGGCGAGAAGACCAAAGAAAATCCGACCGCCGTTTTGAAAAAGGCCTTAGATAATGCCCGTCCCAGGGTTGAAGTGCGCAGCCGGCGAATCGGCGGCGCCACCTACCAGGTGCCGATGGAAGTTCCTTCGGCTCGTTCCTTGTCTCTGGCTATCCGCTGGATGCTGGATATAATCCGCAAGCGCAAAGGAAAACCGATGTCCGAGAAACTCGCCGGGGAACTGCTGGATGCTTATAAGGGCGAAGGCGAGACTATTAAGCGTCGGGATGAAGTTCACCGCATGGCCGAAGCCAATAGGGCGTTTGCGCATTATCGGTGGTAGCGCTCGGCTGTCTGGTTCGCTGAACAACCTGCGAGCCGGACAAGACTACGCAATTCGGGTATGAGACTCTCCGTGTTCTCAATACTACTCCGTATGAGCCACGGATACTCATACCCTCATTCTGCTTGTCTTGTTTCCGTCTCTCCGCTAAGTTCTGCGAAACAGACAATCCTCGCTTGAAGAAAAACTGTAAAACGAGTAGTAGGACAGGCGTCCCGCCTGTCTTTTTTTGTCATTCCCGCGTGTAGTAAGCGGGAATCCACACCACTTCAACATTTACTGGATTTTTTGTAGTTGCCGAGCTTGCTCGGCGCCGTTAATGTAGGGGCTCAATTTATCGAGCCCGCTGTGTCATTCTGAGCGTAAGCGAAGAATCTCGTTTTCAATCATTAATGTAGGGGAGGGGCTCTGCCCCCTCCCGGCAGTTCTTCCAACATCGCCCACCAAATTTTATATCAATTCGCTTTTAATCGTCTCTCGGTGTCTAAATCACGCAATGTAATTCCTGATGGAAAATCTATGGAAGTACTTTCCGGAGACACTGCTACACCGGCAGATACATCTGTAATTGAAAACACGCTTTTATTTTCGTAAGACTTGCCATTTGCGTCTGTCCCTCGTTTAGTCATAACCATAGATTTAGGAAACCATACCCCGCCTTTAATCTGCGTGTATTCTTCGAAAGAAACCGTTCTTTCTTCTGATGGGCCGCTAATTTCAATCAATCTTGGACAAAAACCGATTGCAGGGTCAAGGTAAGCCTTCCAATCTTTTTCATAGCCTAAACTCTTATTTCCTTCAATTACCCAGCAAGGAATACCATTGATGGCTTTCTTATCGCTATTTATATTGACTTTGCCGCTTTTAAGCAAATCAAGAAGGGTCCATCCTGCAGCAGTACCAACTACGGGAGTATAAACTGTTTCAACCATATCTCCGCTGCTTAATCCGCTACTTTGAATTCCGGTTCCGAATTCACCCGTCTGTTCGCCGCTTGGGTTAATTGTTATGGCTTTCCAGAAATTAGTGTCTATTTCGTATCGCTCTTTGTTGGTCATGCGCCACACGCCGTTTTTAAAATATTTAGATTCCAGAAATAGAATTTTGGGGGTCCGCACGTACCAAACTTCACGACTTCCTGTTGTCTTTACACCATTAATAAAACCGATTGTTTTCCATTTTACGCTAAGAGCAGGGGAACTTTGGCTTTCTTGTATCTTTAAAGATGTTACTAAAAAATCAACTGATGGAACTTGTTCACTACTTGCAAAAGAGTAACTGGTGCTTAACGCAACTATCCAACCTATAAAAAATACCTTTAAAATTATTCTCTTTACAGTATTCATTTGGAATCCTCCCCTTGCTCATCAAAAAGAAATATTTTAGCCTGATGTCTTGTCTTATCTGTCATATTTTACTCCGATATATCTATTCGTCAATTTAAAAACTCCAAATTTCAGCCCCGTCATTCCCGTTGGCGGGCTTTGCCCGCCGACTGTGTCCGCCGAAGCCTTGCGCGCAGGCGGAAGCTCGTGTTGTTTTGTTAAGCTCGTTTTTACTAAAGCTCCGCCGAGCGAAGGCGGGCGAAGAGCAGGTTTCCTTCCAGGAAGAGGTCAAAGTTCTCGTTTTTGAGCAGGCCGTTTTTTACTTTTTGGCTGAGACTGTTCAGCGGGACAAAAAGAAATGTCTGCCGGTTTGGAAACCGCCCGACTTTCAGGTAACCGCCGCTGCGCCCCATTACCACCGCGCCGATTTTACCCTCTTTATTGTCTTTGGCCAGACGTCCGACGGCCGGCGTCCGGGTGAAAGCGTACCGGTCTAAATCCCAGGTGGTGGTAACCCGGTAACGCCGGAAATTACCGAGAGCGTCTGGCAATTTTAACGAGCGTACTTCCCTCAGGTTTCCGGTTACCGAGATATTATCCCCGAACGATTTCCATTCCATCTTTGAAAATTATAACATAATTGACGCATCTTCCGCGCTAATGCTAAAATAAAAACGTGCGTATTCTGCTTCATGTCTGCTGCGGACCCTGTGTTTTGGGTCCTCAAGAAGCGCTTATTAAGGAAGGGAATCAACTAACCGGTTATTGGTATAATCCGAATATCCATCCTTACTCTGAATACCAGCGGCGGCTGATGACCGCCGGTTTTCTGTTTGAGAATCTCCGGATATCCTGGTTGGTGGAGCCGGCGGATTTTTCCGGTTTTCTTTCCGAATTGGTCGGAGCTCAGCGCGAAGGAAGTCGGTGTCTCTTCTGTTGGCGGCACCGTCTGGAAAAAGTTGCTCTGGCCGCGAAAACAGGCGGCTTTGATGTTTTTACCACCACGCTTCTGGCCAGCAGTTACCAGGACCACCAGGCCCTGAAAGAACTCGGCTTGGAAATAGGCGAGAAGGTTGGAGTTCCGTTTCTTTACCGGGATTTTCGGATAGGCGGGAAAGAGGCACGCGCCCAAAGCAGAAATCTGGGCCTTTATCATCAAAATTATTGCGGTTGTCTTTATAGCGAGTGGGAGAAATTCAATGAACGGTGAACAGTAAAATATTCAAGATTTAAAGCAGTTATCATTCACAACTCACTATTCAAGAATTCACTGTTTTTGTAACGGAGGTAAAATGAACCTGATTGAGGAGATTGAAAAAGAGTTTAAGAAAGAAATCCCCGCGGTTAAGCCCGGCGATGAGGTTGCGCTGCACCTGAAGGTGGTTGAAGCCGGAAAAGAGCGCGTCCAGATATTCAAGGGAACGGTTATCGCCATGCGGGGCAGCGGTACCGGCGCCACAATGACAGTGCGGAAGGTTTCGTACGGAGAAGGCGTGGAACGCATCGTGCCTCTTTACAGTCCGATTCTCAAGAAAATTGAGATTCTTAAATCGGGTAAGAGCCGACGGGCCAAATTGTATCATTTGCGGGACGGGGAGTTACGAAGCGCTCATTAAGGCTTGTAACATTATGCCCGAAGAACCCGGCAAAAAGAAAGACGGAAAGAAAGAGTTGGGCCAGACCGGCGAAAGGATGGCCGAGGTATTCTTGCGAAAGCAGGGGTATCGTATTTTGGAGCGTAATTATCAAACCCCATACGGCGAGATTGACCTGATTGCCCGGGAAGCCCGGGAGACCGTATTTATTGAAGTCCGGACCCGCCGGGGAATAGATTTCGGGACCCCGATAGAATCTCTAACTCGAAACAAGATTTCCCACTGGGAAAAATCAGCTTCCGCTTACCTGCAGAAGTCAGGCGAGTTTGACCAGCCCATCCGTTTTGATTTTGTAGGCGTTGACCTTTCCGAAAAGACCCCCAAGATTTCCCTGACCAAGAATGTAATATGATTTCCGCCGTCAATTCCCTGGGTATCTTTGGCTGCAATGCTTATCCGGTAAGGATTGAAGTGGATGTTTCCGGCGGTCTGCCCGGGATATCCATCGTCGGCCTTCCGGACCAGGCGGTCCGGGAGAGCCGGGATAGAATTAAACCGGCCATCAAGAATTCAGGCCTTCCTTTCCCCTACCGCCGAATTACCGTTAACCTGGCCCCGGCTGAAATAAGAAAAGAGGGTCCTTCCTTCGACCTGGCGGTTGCCGTTGCGCTGGTGGCCACCAGCAGAATGCCTTCCCTCACGGCTGAAACTCTGGCCGGGTTCTATATTTTAGGTGAACTTTCCCTGCAGGGAGAAGTGCGCCGGGTTCGGGGCGTATTGCCGATGGCTGTTTTTGCCCGGGAGCATCGGATTAAGAAAATTATCCTGCCTCGGGAAAACGCTCCGGAAGCCGCGATTGTCGAAGGCCTGGAAGTCTATCCGGTGTCAACTCTTTCGGAAGCAGTCTCCTTTCTTCAGGGGGAGTTAGAGATAGCGCCGTTCCGTTTGGAATCCGGCGCGTTGTTTGAAGCGCGGCCTGAGTATCCTTTTGATTTTTCGGAAGTCCGGGGCCAGGAGTTTGCCAAGCGGGCGTTGGAAGTGGCGGTTGCCGGCGGGCACAATATTGTTTTTGTCGGACCGCCGGGCGCCGGTAAGACGATGCTGGCGAAAAGGGTTCCGTCAATTCTGCCGTTGCTTACCCTCGATGAAATGATTGAGACCAGTAAGGTTTACAGCCTTGCCGGTCTCCTGCCGGAAGAGGGGCTTATCCGGAACCGTCCCTTTCGTAATCCGCACCATACCGTTTCCGATATAGCGTTAATCGGCGGCGGCTCCATACCCAAGCCCGGAGAGGTCAGTCTTGCCCACAACGGAGTTCTATTTCTGGATGAACTTCCGGAGTTTGACCGCAGCGTGCTGGAAGTTTTACGCCAGCCTCTGGAGGAGGGGCTGGTCCACATTTCCCGGGCTAAAGGTTCGGTCTCTTTTCCGGCCTCCTTTATCCTGATTGCCGCGATGAATCCCTGTCCCTGCGGCAATCTCGGTAATCCCCGGAAATCCTGTCGCTGTCCGGCGGCGCAGATTGCCAAATACCGCAGCAAGCTTTCCGGCCCGCTCCTGGACCGGATTGACCTGCACGTGGAGGTTCCGCCGGTACCGTTTGCCGATTTGAGCGATAACCGGCCCTCCGGCGAAAGTTCTCAAATGATACGCAACCGGATTCAGTCTGTCCGGCAGGTTCAGGCGAAACGTTATCAGGGTCAGAAGACTGTAACCAACGCCTCCCTAACCGGCCGGCAGATTAAAGAGCATTGCCTGCTTACGCCGGAAGCCGAGAACCTCTTGAAGGCTGCCATGGAGCGTTTTTCCCTGAGCGCCCGTTCCTACGATAAATTGAAGAAGGTCGGCCGGACCATCGCGGACCTTGATAAATCCGAAAAGATAGAGGTGGAACACATCTCCGAAGCCATTCAGTACCGGGCTTTAGACAGAAAGGTGTGGGTGTAGTTCCACCTTGGAGAAATTATGACAAAGATATTTTTCGCCATCCGTCGGTCATTTATTATTTGTCTGCTGTTCTTGTTTTGTTTTTTTCCGTCGGTTTTTACGGTATCCGCGGATGATTACCTTAGCATGGGAAGGAATGAAACTCCTTTCCCTATTACCAAATGGGAACCAATTATGACGTGCCGGTTTGATGACCCGGCCGAGATGAGTAGATTTATTGTTACAGAAGGAACGTGGAAAATCAAAGACGGTAAATTGTGGGCTATTGAGGGGGAGGGGAACCGCGGCATCCTGTTATGTCATTCGCAAGGAGAAGCTGTGCGGGTTGAGCTGAAGGTGACCAATTACGCCGATACAAAAGGCCGTATCGGTGATGTCAGCATCCTGATAAATACCGCGCCGGAGAAAGGATATTTTTCCAAGGGGTATGCGTTTACAACCGGTTCTTACTACAATACCTGCACTACTTTTTACCGCAAGGAATGCAAACTTGCGCGTACCGAGTGCTCACCTCTGAAACCCGGAAAATCAAGCACAGTGATTCTGGAACAATACCGCGGTCACATTCGCTATTGGGTAAATGACCGGATAGTCCTCGAAGCATGGGACCGGGACCCTCTGCCGCTTAATGAGGAGTTGTGGGTTGGTCTGCGGACGTGGGCGACTTTGATGGCGGTTGATTCCGTCATTATTTCACGGGCAGCGGTATCGGCGAAATAGCTAAAGTACAATCAATAAGTCCGGTTGCACCATCGCGGATCTGGATAAATCCGAAAAGATAGGAGTGAGCGTATCTCCGAGGCCGTACAGTCCCTGCAGTTATTGCCTCTCCTTTGTCCGATGTGCTATCATTTATCCGGATATGAAAAAGAGAAACAAACCGGTTTTATTGACCCTGGCGGTTTTGGTTGGCACAGCCGCTTTCTTTTTCGGTTATTACCTTCCGGAAATATCCGGTAATTATCTTGCCTGGCGGGTGAAGTCCGGCAGTAAGGGCAAAATACAGTTTTTAAGTCCGGTTTTTAATTCGGGGCCGGGCCTGACCGTGGAAAAAATAGTTTTTAGCGATTGGAACAAGTCGCCGTTTTCGTTTTCCGTAACAGACCTTACCATTCAAAACCTGGCGTCCAATCCTGGTTTTAAACCGTTTTTAATTGCCCTGGCCGCGAAAGGAAAGGTTGGTTCTTCTAATCCGGAACGGTTAAAGATAAACGGACGAATAACCGGTAATTTTCTTACCGGTTCCTACGATGTTTCAAACCTTAAGGTAAAGATTGAGAATGTTGGTGAAATCTCCGTTTCTGGCCGCATTGAAACCAAGGGAACGGAGAACAGCCGGATCACGATAAACCTGGCCGATTTTTCCCTGGCGGAATTGAAAAAATCACTTGGCTTGGCCACGCTTCCGACGCAGGGTAGTTTGCGGGGGCAGGTTGTGCTGACTCTGGCGCATCCGAATGGTCAATGGAAAGCCCAGCGGCTTGACGGCGGGGTCATCTTTTCCGGTCTCCGGTTTGAGAAACAGAAAATCTCGTCTCTTTCCGGAGAAGCGCAGGGGTTCTACGATTTCGCAACCGGTTCCGGCCAGATAAGTTCGGCGCGTATTTTAACCCAATCCGGCGGCAGTCTGTCTCTCTCCGGGAATGTTACCCGAAAAGGTTTCGACCTGTCTTTTGCTTCCGATGGTCTTCAACTAGAGGATTTGATTGAAGCGCTGCCGGTGCCGGTCCGGGAAAAGATGGGATTAAAGATGGGAAATGTAGTGGGTAAAGCGACCTATGATTCGGAAAGCGGAACCCTTGGTTCCAACGTTTCGTTTTCTTTTTATGAAGCGGTTGGAGGCGGAGACCTTTTGGTTCGGCGTTCCGAAAGCGGAAAGCCTTCAATTTCAGGGCATCTGAATCTGGCCGGACTTGACCTTTTGTCCCTGTCAACCATTTACGGAAATGGCGCGCAGATGTCCGGAATCGCCAACCTTGACTATGTTTTTCAAACCGGGGAAAGCGGTCTTGAGTCCTGGCGAGCCCTGCTTGAGACCGTGTCGATGAAAGGTGTCCGGCAGTACCTGAACGTCCGCGCTTTGAAAGCGCTGCTGGCAATAAGCAACGGTTCTTCGGTTAAGTTTCTGTCCGGGAAGGATTATGGATACCGAAAATTAAAAGCGGCCGTTGCTTATCAAGATGGTCTGTTAAGCATTGAGGGTCTTGCCCGGAAAGAAAAGGATAGGGACTATATACTTTTAGGCAATTTATTGGGTTATAGAGTGAATGTTGCCATAGATCCCAGATTTAATACGATAAAAATGGATGATTTAAAACAGCGGATTAACCAGGTTTTTAGCAACTGACATATGGGTCGCCTTCGCCAAGGCTATGGCGACCGAAGGAGGATACAATGCGGAAAATTGGATTGATTTTCGGATTAGTTTTTTTGTTAGCCGGGTGTTTGTCGGTTAACGTTTACGTCACTTTTCCCCAGGAAAAGATTGACAAGGCGATGGAGGGATTGGAACTGCAAATTCAACCGGCCGCTCCTTCGTCGGCTGTTCCCAAAAAGCAGAGCCGTTTGAGTCCTGTTGAGTTGAGTCCACTCTGCGGGGTGAATCCCCGGTGTTTTCTGGAACCGACGCCTCTTTATGCGGAAACAATTAGTTCTGAAGTGAAGACCACGTCTTCGGTTATTGACGAGGCAAAGGCGCGGCGGATAGAGCGTCTTTCCGATATTCAGGGTTACAAAGACAAAAAGATACTTGGTGAGAATAAGGATGGATTGCTGGATATACGGTCAACTGAAGGACTGGACGGAAAGCAGGCGGCACTGCTCCAGAAAATAGTAAAAGAGGAGAATAGCGACCGAATGACAATTTATCGGGAGATAGTTCAGATTAACAGCATGTCTTCGGCGCAGGTTAAAAATGTCCAGGCAGCCGCTGCCAAAGCCAATCGGAAATTGGCGAAAGACGGTGAATGGATTCAAAATGATGACGGTACCTGGGAGGCAAAAAAGCCGCCAATTAAAAAGTGAGGCCGACGGTACGCTTTCGGGGAATTTAACGCCGTAAACATAAAAGGGATGAAAGAAATCAGTGGGAAAAAATTGCTGTGGGGCCTCTTTTTTTCGGCTCTGCTGCTGCGTCTCCTTTTTGTCATAGTGCTGCCGTTGGACGCGGGTGATTCCCCGGAATATGATAATTACGCACTGCATCTTTTAAACGGCCTGGGTTTTTCCGCCAATCTGAATCGGCCGCCGATGTACCCCGGTTTTCTGGCGGGCATCTATTTCTTTTTCGGCCACAGTTTTTCGGCGGTGAGGATTGTCCAGGCTCTTTTGGATTCGGTGACCTGCCTGTTTACTTTTTTTATCGGAAAAAGGGTTTTTGGAGACAAAAGACCGGCTTTGCTGGGAGGATTGCTGACCGCGGTTTCTCCTTCCCTGATTGCTTCCACTTCTTATATCCTGACGGAAACCCTGACCGCGTTCTTGTTGGCGGCCGCGGTTCTCTTGTTAATGAAGGCCCAGACCGAGAACAAAAAACAGGGATGGCTGCTCTCGGGTGTTGTGCTAGGGTTGGCAACCCTGACCCGGCCGGTTACCATCCTTTTTCCGTTCTTTCTGCTGGCCGGATTTCTTATTTTTGCGCGAAGAAAGGCAAGAGCCGTTTTTATGGTTACCGTATTTTGTTTGGGGATGGCACTCCCGATTTTGCCTTGGACGGTACGTAACGCTCTTGTCTTCCACCGTTTTGTCCCGGTAGCCGTCGGCAGCGGTTTTAATCTCTGGGTGGGCAGCTACCTTCCTTGGGACGGCGATTACAACTGGAAAGACTTAAGCGATTCAAAGGAATTGGTTAAAGGGCTTCCGCAGATTGAAGCGGACCGAAAGTTTTTCGCGGAAGGAGTAAAAAACATTAAACAGCACCCGGCGGATTACGCGTTGCTCTGCGTGAAAAAAATGGGCCGGTTCTGGCTGCAGGCTCCGGGCGGAAAACAAGTTTTGGATAAAAGGCCGACGGCAAAAATACTGGTTTTCGCTTTTCAATATTTTTTGCTCCTGTTCTTTCTTTTTGGGGTATTTTCTGCTTGGAAAGAGAGGAACGCCCGGGTTTGTCTTCCGGTTTTGATGATATTTTACTTTACTTTCGCCCACCTGTTTTTACTGGCGATTCCGCGTTATCATATTCCGGTTTTGCCGCTGGTAGCCGCGGTTGCCGGCGGCGGACTTCTGAAGATACTGCATCTGAAAAAGAATGAAGATTTCAATTATTGTCCCGGTCCACAATGAAGAGCGGACGATTGCCGAAATTATCCGGCGCGTAAAAGCGGTCAATTTCACTAAAGAAATTATTGTAATTGACGACGCTTCCACCGATACGACCAATCATATATTAGACCGGGTCAGCCGGGAACAGGATTCCGGCAACCAGATTAAGGTTCTTCGGCATCTTCGGAACCAGGGGAAGGGCGCGGCCATTCGCACGGGTTTAAAAGAGGCGGTCGGTGACATCGTCATTATTCAGGACGCGGATTTGGAATATGACCCGCAGGATTATGCTGGGCTCATCCAGCCGATTATTGACGGAAAAACAAGCGTTGTTTACGGTTCCCGGTGCCTGAGTAAAAACAGAATTTCTTCCCCCGGTTTTTTTCTGGGTGGGAAACTGCTTTCTTTTTTAACCAACCTTCTTTACCGGGCGGGAATTACCGATGAGCCCACGTGCTATAAGGTTTTTAAGCGAGAAGTTTTGCAGGGTTTAGATTTAAAGTGCCGGCGTTTTGAATTCTGCCCCGAGGTTACGGCCAAGGTTCGGAAAAGAGGATACAGAATATATGAAGTGCCGATTCGCTACTATCCCCGGAAGATAAAAGAAGGAAAGAAAATCAGGTTTTCCGACGGTATTTCCGCTATCTGGACCCTGATTAAATACCGGTTTATTGATTGATTTAATGTTTTTTTAAATATGTTTGTTTTATTTTGTACTTCTTCAAGAGAGGCTTGTTTCTTTTGCAACACTTCGCGAAGTGGCAGTGCAAAATAAGCAAAACGACAGAATGAGTATCCGTGGCTTGCCTTGAATTTCAGGCAAGAACACGGAGAGCCTCGTTCTGGAGTTGCGTAATTTTGCTTGGCGCGTAGCGTGTGTAGCAAAAGAAACAACCGAACGTTCTATGGGAAAACGACGAAAAGGCAGGGAGTTGGCGTTGCGGTGTCTTTATTCGCTGGACGTGCTTCCGACCGGAGGGGTTGAGGAACGGCTGGCGGATATTATCAAAGAGGAGGCGGCGGAGAAAACGACGCAGGCATTTGCCTGGGAACTGTTATCCGGCGTTAAGGAAAACCAGGAATATTTTGACCGGCTCATATCGCAATACGCGACCAACTGGTCTTTGGACCGGGTGGCGGTTATCGACCGTAACATTCTGCGTCTTTCGCTTTATGAAATGCTCCGAAAGAACGAGGAGATACCGCCGGCGATTTGTATTGATGAAGCGATTGAATTGGCAAAGTCCTACGGTAGCGAGGATTCCTACCGGTTCATTAACGGAATTCTAAATAAGATCAAGGAAGATTTGGATTCGGGAAAGATAGATTTTCCACAAAAAAGTCCATAAAATTCTTTTCGTGGAAAAGTTCCACGTAACGACAGACCACCGGAATGTTTTCCGCCTCATCCTTCATGTCCTGGGACAGGAGCATCATCTTGGAGCCGGTGAGCGCGGTATTTCCCACGAAACGAATCTTTTCCAGCGGAACCGACGGCAGGAGCCCCAGACGCAAAGCCGCTTCCGGGTTGATGTAGGAACCGAAGGCGCCGGCCAGCAGGATTTCATCCAACTCGGCAAGAGATACGGGAATTTTTGCCAGCAGAATTTGAATCCCGGCGGCGATGGCGGCTTTAGCCAGTTGTAACTGCCGGATGTCCTTTTGAAAGATGGCGATGTTGGTTTTCGGAGCCAGAACGAACCGGCGTTCTCCTTTTTCTTCCTGCAGCCGGTCAAGAATTTCTTTTGGCAGTTCGGGCAAATCTTCCCTGGATTTCAGGCGGCCGTCTGCACTGATTATTCCGCAGCGCAGGAGTTCGCTGACCCCTTCCACCAGGCCGGTTCCGCAGATGCCCCGCGGCGGTTGTTCCGCGATGGTGCCGCACAGAACACGTTCGGTAATTTTTACTTTATCTATGGCGCCTGATTCCGCCCGCATTCCAAAATGGATATTGGCGCCTTCGAAGGCGGGTCCGGCCGCGGCGGAAGTGCACCAGATGCCTTCCCGGTTTCCGACTACAATTTCGCCGTTGGTCCCGATGTCAACAAAAAGGCGCAGGGCTCTTTCGTGATGCTGGTTGGTTGTCAGAATACCGGCTACCGTATCCCCGCCGACAAATCCGCTGATGAGCGGTCCCACCCGGACAACCGCGTCGTGGTTGACGGCCAGCCCCAGTTTTTTTGCCGGCAGGCTGATGGAACCTTGATAGACGCCGACGTAAGGGCTGATAGCCAGGGCCGCTGCCGGCAATCCCAGGAAAAGGTGTTCCATAGCCGTATTGCCGACCAGCATAATTTCGTAAATATTTTCCGGACTGACGCCGGATTTCTGACAGACCTCGGCAATTATTTCGTTAAAACTACCGACGACCGCTTTTTGGAGAATGTCCGAACCGTTTTTTTCAGTAATGGTGTAATTGATTCGGCTGACGACATCGGCGCCGTATGTTGATTGGGGGTTTAACCGGGAAGCCACGGCCATTTCCCGGGCGCTGCCGATGTCAAGCAGTGAACCGACGATGGTGGTGGTGCCGAGGTCAAATGCCAGGCCGAAAGATTGACCGGCGGTATCACCGGGTTCAAGGGAAATCAGGTGTTTTCCTTCCAGTACCGCCGTTATTTTGAAATTACCGGTTCTCAAGATGTCCGGCATTCGTTTGAGCAGGTAGATGTTGATGGTAATATCTTCTTCTTTTAATCCGGAAGAGTCCGCAATTGCCGATTTCATTCTTTTCCAGTCGGGCCGCTGGTCTTCAATGGTGGGTGGCTGTAGTTGGAGATAATATTTTCGGATGGATGTGTGGACTTTGATATCCCGGGTAAGTCCGGAGACCAGAACTTTAAGGTTGAAAAAGCGGGATTCCGGCGGTATGAAGACAGTTAAATCACAATCAATGATTTTTGTCTGGCAGGCCAGTCGGTAACCTTCTTTGAGTCGTTCCGGCGTGATGTGCTTCTTTTCCAATTCATTCGGCGCCGGCGCCGGTTCCACTTGCACTTGACACTTACCGCAGGTTCCGCGGCCGCCGCAGAAAGCGGTGAGTCCGATATTTGTCCGCCGGGCCAGTTCCAATACGGTCAGTCCGGGTAGGCCGGAAGATTCGATTCCTTCCGGCTGGAAAATTACTTTAAAGTCCATAGGTTGCTTCCACGACGCTTTTCATCCCGCCCCGGCTGCTGAATTCACCGGTCACCCGGGCCCATTTTGGATTGGTGCCTGCGACCACGTCTTTCAAGATGCGGTTTACCGCGTTTTCGTAAAATATGCCCAGGTTTCGGTAAGCAAGGAAATAAAGTTTCAGAGATTTTAACTCCAGGCATTGTTTGCTTGGCTGGTAACGGATGGTTATGGTGCCGAAATCCGGCAGACCGGTTTTGGGACAGACCGAGGTAAATTCTGGATAAGTGATTGTGATTTCGTAACCGGGGAATTGGTTGGGCCAGGTTTCAATGCCGGGCAGTTTTTCCGTGAGGCCTTTTTTTGCTTCTTTTGAACCGTAGCTATTTTTTCGTAATCTTTTAGCCATAAGATTTATTATAACACATTTTTCTGAACTTGTTCTGATAGACAAACTGGCAAGGTTTGAGGTAGAATAAATACGGAGTAATCCCTATGATACCGATAGATTTAAGTTTGGCGCTGGGCCTTTATTTGTTGGTTGGGGTTGGAATCATCTCCCTGCTCTGGCTGGTCAGCGAAAGCCGTCGTCGGGCAGCCGATTTAAGTCCAAAGGAAAACCGGGAGTGGGCTTGCGGTTTGTGTTTGTATCAATATATCGACAGCATCGCCGAGCGTTTTTCCCGTTGCCCGCGTTGCGGTAATTTGAACAAGAAATGATGCGTTATCGTGTTATATTGAGGGAACGTTAGTGATCGAAAGCCCACCTTCGCAAACTGGACGCCTGACAGAAGCGGCTTCGCCGCCCCCGGCGTCCATGCTACGGCGGGCAAAGGAGGACGCATGATTACCAAGATTGGTTTTGTGGCTGGTGATATCTGGCAGTACCTTGATAAGAAGCCGGAAGGCGCTTTGCTCAAGGAACTCTGCCGGGATATTGATGACCCGCGCGATTATCTTTTAATGAGTCTGGGTTGGTTGGCGCGGGAAGGGCATGTAATTGTGCAGGAAGCCAAGGTGCCTGTCCGCGGTCCCCGCGACTACAAAGTGATTTTGCGAAAGAAGAAATAATTTGCTGCCTTAAGGGTCTGTCTCATAATAAAATTGCCTATTTGCCGGAGGCGATTTTGGAGTGAGACAAGGAGCGAAAAAATTGTGTAGTCACTGTACTACTCAATAGATGGGCAACGCCGCAATGACCCAAAAGCGGGGCTTCCAATCGGCAATTTTATTATGAGACAGACCCTAAGAGTCGGTGTGGTTGGCGCCTCCGGCGCCGTAGGACGACGGATGGTTTCCATTTTGGAGGAGCGTAATTTTCCGGTGGAGTCCCTTCGCCTCTTTGCTTCCGTGCGCTCCGAAGGAAAGCCCGTTCCTTTTCGGGGCAGTATGGTTCGGATTGAGCGGTTGACCCCGGATTCATTTGACCGGAATATTGACTTGCTTTTTTTCTCCGCCGGTACCGCTATCAGCCGGGAATATGCGCCGATTGCCGCGAAGTTAGGAATTTTTGTAGTTGACAATTCTGCCTGTTGGCGCATGGATGAAGCGGTACCTCTGGTAGTACCCGAGCTAAACGCAGATGCGTTGCGGCCGGAGAAAAAGATAATCGCCAACCCCAATTGTTCTACAATTCAAATGGTATGCGCGCTTTATCCCTTGCACCTGCGGGCGCGCATTAAGCGGGTTATTGTTTCAACTTACCAGGCGGTTTCCGGGGCTGGTCAGAAAGCAATCGTAGAGTTGGAATCCCAAATTAAGGCCTTGGCGGAAGGAAACCGGGTAAATCCGCTTGTTTTCGCGCACCAGATTGCCCACAACCTCATTCCCCAAATCGACGTTTTTTTGGAAAACGGCTACACCAAAGAAGAGATGAAGATGATTAATGAAACCCGGAAGATTATGGGTGATGATTCCTTGATGATTACCGCAACCTGCGTGAGGGTTCCGGTGTATATCGGACACAGTGAGGCGGTAACCGTTGATTTTGCCGAAAAACTTTCGGCTGCCCAGGCAACCGAAATCCTGAAATCTACGCCGGGCGTATTGGTTATCGACGAACCGAATAAGTCATTATATCCGCTACCAATTCTAGCGGCCGGACGGGACGAGGTTTTTGTCGGCCGTATCCGCAAAGACCTTTCCTGCGAAAACGGGATATCGTTCTGGATAGTGTCCGATAATTTGCGTAAGGGCGCCGCGCTGAATGCGGTGCAGATAGGGGAATCACTGCTGCGAAAAAAATATTTTTCTTGTGACCGTATCTAGGGTCTGTTATGAAACAGACCTTTAAGCTGATTGTTTCTTACCGGGGTACTGATTTCTGCGGGTGGCAAAAACAGAATAACGGAAATTCTCTGCAGGAAACCGTGGAAGAGACCCTGGCGCGTATTTTGTGCGAGAAGGTCGGGGTGATTGCTTCCGGACGTACTGATGCCGGCGTGCACAGTCTGGGACAGGTGGTGGCATTTCGAACGGACGTTAACCGTTCCGCCGAAAATATAATACAGGGGTTGAACGGGCTTCTTCCCGACAGCGTTCGGATTCTTTCCGTCCAAAAGGTGTCTGATGATTTTCACCCTCAGTTTCAGGCGAAAAAAAAGGCCTATCGTTACCTGATTCAAAATACGAGCGCGGCGAATCCGCTTATTTCACCCTACGCCTATTTCTTCCCGGAAAAATTGAATTTGAAAAATATGCGTCAGGCAGGCGCTTACCTGGTCGGCCGGCACGATTTTACCGCTTTCCAGGCCAGCGGACTTCGCCCGTCGAAGGCAGCTTCGTCCGCCGAAGGCGGGCGTAAAGTTAAGGATCCGGTAAGAACTATTTACAACTTGACGGTAAGAGAGGAGCCTTTAGACCTTTTTCGGGCGGTTGGGTTGGTTGGCATTACCGTCGTGGGCAGCGGATTTCTCTATAAGATGGTTCGGAACATCGTTGGTACGCTTCTGGAAGTCGGGCGGGGTAAAATTAAGCCGGAGGCAGTACAAGGAATTTTGGAATCAGGCGACCGGAGAAAAGCCGGAAAGACCATGCCGGCTTACGGCCTTACTTTGTTGTGGGTAAAGTATTAGATGCGGGAATAGTGAATCGTAAATGGTTATTAAATCTAACGAACCGCTGGCGAAATACACCACTTTCAAGATTGGAGGAAGGGCTGCTCTTTTTGCGGAACCGGAGAACCTTCGCGAGGTAAAAGAACTGGTCAGTCGGGCAAAGGAGAAAAATCAATCTTTTTTCATACTGGGCGCCGGCAGTAATCTTTTGATTCGGGATGAAGGTTTTAATGGTATTGTTATTTCCACCCGAAGACTTAATCGGATTTCGCGGATCGGTAAGTATGTTCAGGCGGAAAGCGGCGTTCTTGTTTCGCAAATACTTAAATTTGGGGTAAAATATAATTTGGCCGGATTTGAATTTTTGACCGGGATTCCCGGGTCGCTCGGCGGCGTTTTGCTTATGAATTCCGGAGTTAGAGCCCCTAAAGAACAATCTATTTCCCTGGTGGTTGCCGGGATAAAAGTGTTGGATGAAAATTTGGAGGAAGTAGAATTAACCGCCGCGGAAGCATCTTTTTCCTATCGTTATTCCGGTTTGTCCCGTTTTCCGTTTATTGTTTCCGCAAGTCTGGAGGCAAAACCGGTTGGGCGGAACGATGAAATCAAGCAGAAGATCAACGCTCATATTTTCGGGCGAAACAGCAGTCAGCCTAGGGGATATCCGTCCGCCGGTTCCATATTCAAGAATCCAGCCGGTGAAGCGGCCGGACGCCTGATTGAGTCGGCCGGTTGTAAGGGCTGGCGTCGGGGAGGCGCGGTTGTTTCGGATAAACACGCCAATTTCATTCTCAATATTGACCACGCTACCGCTGCCGACGTTGTAGGTTTAATTGAAAAGATTCGGAAAGTGGTTTACGATAAATTTAACGTTAGTTTGGAATTAGAAATAAAAATCTTATGAAGACGGTGGTGGTTTTGGCCGGCGGAGATTCTCCGGAAAGGGAAGTTTCTCTTCGCAGCGGAACCGGTGTGGCCCGGGCCCTGAAAGAAGGCGGATTTGCCGTAAAGGTTTTAGACCCGATCGAACCGGATTTTCCCGCGAAATTGTTGGGCGTAAAGAACATATACGCTGTTTTCATTGCTCTGCACGGCGGTAAAGGAGAAGACGGAACAATTCAGGGGTTTTTGGAAACTCTCGGATTGCCTTACACCGGTAGCGGGATATTGGCCAGTGGACTGGCGATAGACAAAATCCTTTCGAAACACCTCTTTGTTTCGGCCGGATTGCCGGTTCCGCCTGCTTGTCTGCCGCGAGACCTTCCGTTAGTTGTCAAGCCGGCTCACGGCGGTTCCACGCTGGGAATCTCCATCGTTAAAAAGAAAAATGACTTGGCGGCCGCTCTTGCCCTTGCCCGAAAATATGACGCGCGTATTCTGACGGAAAAATTCATTTCCGGAATCGAAATTACCGTTGGTATCCTGGGCAACGAAAACCCCCGGATACTACCTGCCATTCAGATTGTGCCGGCCAGCGGTTTCTACGATTACCAGGCAAAATACGCGCCGGGTGGAAGCCGGCATTTGATACCGCCGGAACTTCCGTTTAAATGGGTATGCCGGGCGGGTGAAGTGGTGCTTGCCGCTCACCGGTTGTTGGGTTGTCGCGGTCTTTCGCGCAGCGAGGTTATCATTGACCAAAACGGCAACCCCTATCTTTTAGATGTCAATACTATACCGGGTTTCACCGCAACCAGTCTCTTTCCGGAGGCGGCTGCCGCGGCCGGTATTTCTTTCGGTGAATTGACCCGGCAGTTGGTAGAACTGGCCCGGGAGCGATAATTAGTAGTTATAAACGCATGAAAAAAAGAAGCCCGCAAAAATTCAAAAGCAGACGCGCGAAAGAGGAAAAATCCCGGAACCGTCCCTGGTGTTTCCTGGTTTTTATGGCGGCAATTCCGGCGTTTGTTTATATTATCTATTCAATGTCAATGGGTATTTTTTACAGCCCGCTCTTCAAGATTAAAAAAGTTACGGCGGATATTCCCGGGCTTGACCTTTCATCTTTTTGCGGGCGGAACATATTTACGGTTTCCCTCTCGGAAATAGCAGACAGGGCCAGGAATGATCCCTGGGTTTCCGGAGTAGCGGTGCACCGTACTTTTCCCGATGCTCTCCATGTTTCGGTAATTCCGCGGACTCCTTTTGCGTACCTTGTGCTTCCGACCAAGCGTTTTTTAATGACCAGAGACGGGATGATTGTTCCGGAGGAAAGATGTTCCGATAAACCCGCGTTGGAGATTTACGGCTTGACGCCCGCTGATTTACCCGGCTCAATATTACCGGCTGTTTCGGTTGTTGAACGTTGCCGTCCTTTTGTTTCCCTGCAATCGGTGGCTTTTTCTCCCGGTTTTCTGACCTTAGTTCTTAATACCGGCGAGACGATTCGTTTACCGAAGGAATTTTTGGAAGAAAAACTATCGGTTTTTCGTCAGTTATTTGCCGAATTTAAACAGAAAGGTTTAAGATATGAATATCTGGATCTGCGTTTTGATGACCCGGTTTTTTTGCCGGCAGCGGAAGCAAACGCAGGAAAAACATAGAGAGTGTCATTCAGGGCGCCCGGTGATTTCGCGCGGCTGAATCATTCGCCAGGTTATGGCGGATGAGGTGAATTAGACCCCCATAAAATCTTATGGCAACAAACGGAAACGATTTTTTGGCCGGCATTGAAATTGGTTCGGATAAAACATCAGTTGTCGTGGCGACTCCCCGCGGGCCCGGTTTTGAAGTTTTGGGGTTTGCCGCTGTTCCCACGGTGGGGTTGAAAAATGGCGCGGTTACCAGCATCCCGGAATTGAGCGCCACGGTGGAAAAGGCCGTGATGGAAGCGGAATCATTATCCGGTAAAGCGATTCGTTCCGTAAACCTGTGTCTTTTCGGAGATTATTTCCGTGTTGACAAAAGACAAGGGTCTCTTGAGGTCAGAAATCGTCAGGGTGAGGTGATGGAAACAGACCGGCAGGAAGTAGTTAAAAAAGCTTTTCCCGGCGCTTCATCCGAACATGAAATAGTTCATACCATAATTCAGGAGTATCTGTTGGATGATCGTCGGCAGATAAAGGATCCGGTGGGAATGTCCGGTGAGCGTCTCGGTGTGGGCCTTTTTACGGTGACGGCTGCCGCTAAGCGGGTTAAAGACCTGAAGCGTTGTTTGGAAGAAGTGCATCTGGAAACCAAATCAATCTTTTTTGCGCCGCTGGTGGCGGCCGAAGCGGTCCTTACTCCTGAGGAACTGGAATCCGGGGTGGCTTATTTTGATTTTGGACGAAGTGCTTCCACTCTTTTGATTTTTGAACCCACCCTTCGGGAGATTGAAGTTTTGGGCCGCGGCGGCGACCGGATTAATTATGCTCTCGCTGTTTGTCTTAAAACTACTTCCATCGAGTCGGAAAGAATTAAGAAAGAATACGGTTCCTGTCTGCTGGATGTGGAACCCCGGGAATTATCGCTCTCCAATATTCAAGGGGAATCCAAACAAACAACTAACCGCCGCGAAGTAGCCGAGATTATCGAGGCGGAATTAAAAGATATGTTAATTCCTTTCCGGTCAATTTTCCTGAAATACCGTCCGGCGTTTACCGCGGGCCTGGTTTTGGGCGGAGGCGGCGCTCTTTTGCCGGGTTTGTCGGAATTTTTAGAATCGGAATTGGATATGCCGGTTAGAATCGGGACCGCTCACCGGTTTCACGGATGGGAAAAAGTTTTGAAAAATCCGGCCTATAACGCGGTGTTAGGCGTGGTGCAGGCTTCCGCGGAAAAGCAGACGGATAATAACCAGGATTCTCCCCGGAAGTCAGGTATCAGGAAAGCGATCGGCAAGGTGAGTCGTTTCTGGGACGAACTTTTTTAACCATATTGGATTTATTTTTGGACGCAGATGAACGCAGAAACTACAGGATAATGCTATAAAATAATTATTTTGTATTCGCCAACCTTGGTTGGCTCTTTTAAAACGCCGAGCAAGCTCGGCGACTACATTAGTTTTTAAATCTGTATCTGCGCTTATCTGCGGTAATCTGCGTCCAATTATTGTATGGACAAGAGGTGAAAATATGCTGAAAATTAAACCGGAAGAAAATAGTACCGGAGTTAACATTAAGGTGGTAGGTGTCGGCGGAGCCGGCGGTAACGCGGTCAGTCGGATGGTAGACCGTCTTTCCGGTGTTGACCTGGTAGCGATTAATACCGATAGCCAGGCATTACTTGCGGCCGCCGTTCCGATTAAACTTCAGATCGGCCGTCGGCTGACGGAAGGTTTGGGTACCGGCGCTAATCCGGAAATGGGAAAGTTTGCCGCGAACGAGGATCGGGCGCAGATTTCAGAACTATTAAAAGGGGCCAAGGTTGTCTTTTTAACCTGCGGACTCGGCGGCGGCACCGGTACCGGCGCCGGACCGGTGGTTGCTAAAATCGCTAAAGACAACGGCGCCATAGTACTCGGTTTTGTCACCCTGCCTTTTGCTTTCGAGGGTAATCTTCGGATGGAAATCGCCCGCGAAGGACTTGCGGAATTGCGCAAGCACCTTGATACCCTGATTACGGTTTCCAACGAAAAGATATTTGAGATTGCGTCTCCGGATACGTCCGTTACGGCTGCTTTCGCGATGGTGGATGCAATTCTTTACCAGGGAGTGGCTTCGATTTCCGACCTCATTACCCAGCCGGGTATCATGAATCTGGATTTTGCCGACCTGCGCAAGATTGTGGAGGACGGCGGAGACGGTCTGATGGGAACCGGTTCCGCCGAAGAAGGTTCTAACCGTCCGGAAGAAGCCGCCCGTATGGCCATCAGTAATCCATTCCTGAAGAGAGAAGAATTGGTTACGGCGCGCAGTGTTTTAATCAGTATCGCCGGCGGTGAAAATTTGGGCATCTTTGATGTGCGAAAGGTTGCGGATACGATTTACGAATCGCTTACTCCTCAGGCCGAACGATTTTGCGGAACCGTGGTGGACCAACGTTTGGGCAACGCGATTAAGGTTACGGTAATTGCCACCGGGTTAAAAAAAGTTGATGCCGTGCCTGAGAAGAAGGAGAAAGAGAAAGAACAATTACCGCGTCAGTTGCGCCGACGGGAAAAAGAGGAAAAGACGGAAGAAACTTCTATCTTCGCGACCCCAAGCAGTAACCAGGACGAACCTGCCTATATCAGAAAGAAGCGCGAGACCGAAATGTAACGCAAGGCTTTTCGCGGTGTCGTTTTGAGCCGCGCATGTGAAGAATCTCAACTCAATTAATTTATTTTATCCGTTTACATGAAAATTTTAATTACGGCCGGTCCCACGCGGGAATGGCTTGACCCGGTCCGATTTATAAGTAATCCGGCCACCGGACGGTTGGGTTATCTTCTTGCGGCTGAGGGCAGGAGGCGCGGTTACGAAGTTATTCTGGTGAGCGGTCCGACCCGGCTCGAACCGCCGGCCGGCGGCGTGGTTTTTGTCCCGGTGGAGAGCGCCCGGCAGATGGCGGAGAAGGTCCGGCAGTTTTTCCCCGAAGCGGATTGTCTTTTTATGACGGCGGCGGTGAGCGACTGGCGGCCCCGTTTCCGTCGCAATAAGATTAAACACAAAACCGGAATCAAACTAACTCTTTTTCCCAATCCGGACATTCTTTCTACTTGCGGAAAGAATAAAAGACCGGACCAGATTTTAATCGGTTTTGCTTTGGAAACCAGGAATCTGATTGAGGAGGGGAAGAAAAAAATGAGGGAGAAACGGTTGGATTATATCCTGGTGAACGACCCGAATTTCTTTGGAAAAGAAAAAGGGAGACATGTCTCCTTGTTTATTTCGCGGAAAGGAAAAGTTATCGATTTGTCAAACCGTTCCAAGGAGGATATCTCCCGTTTTCTTCTTGATCACTGTTTAACTATCTGCAACAACCCTTCTTCGCTTTCTTGACGACTTTTTTCTTGGCTGCTTTCTTGACGACTTTTTTCTTGGCTGCTTTTTTTGCCATTTTTAAATCACCTCCCTCATTGTTTTGCTTGTTGTATTTTTTAATTGGTTTTTAGCATCAAACGCTTTTTCCAATATTTTTACTTTTTCTTCTTAGCTGTTTTCTTGGCTGCTTTTTTTGCTTTCTTGGCCACCGATATCACCTCCTTTTTCGAAAATAAAAAATGATTGCGTTTAATCCACGAAACCGACAAACATATTTCCCTTCTCGGTACATAGTAAAACATATCTTAAAACATTTGTCAAGTTTTTTTTTGTGTGTTAAAATAAATTACGGTAAGAAAATGTTATCAATACAAGGAATGGCGCGCTTTTCCATTATTTTGTCATTTTAACCGAGGCGCCGAATTTCATTTTCGATTTTCGGATAAAATTTTATCGTTGAACGTAAACTTAGGGGAGGAGTATGTCTGATTTTGAAGTTAAAGATATCAATCTGGCGTCGGAAGGCGTACGTCGAATCGAATGGTCCGGTCGGGAGATGCCGGTACTGTTTTCCATCCGCGAGCGTTTTGAAAAAACAAAACCTCTGGCCGGTCGGCGCATCGGAGCTTGTCTGCATGTTACCTCTGAAACCGCAAATCTGGCGATTACTTTACAGGCCGGAGGCGCCCGGGTTTATTTGTGCGCTTCCAATCCGTTAAGCACCAACGATAGTGTCGCCGCGGCACTGGCCAAGGAATATGGCGTCGCTGTTTTTGCTTTTCGCGGAGAAGAAAGGAATGATTATTACCGTCATCTTTCTTCGGTCCTGGAGGCAAAACCGGAAATACTGATGGATGACGGCGCCGACCTTATCAGCGCGGCGCATCAGAAGGACGAAATTTTCTGCCGCACCGTTCTGGGCGGAACGGAAGAGACTACTACCGGAGTAATCCGTTTTCGCAATCTGGAAAAAGAAGGGAAGATTCGTTTTCCCATTATTGCGGTTAACGAGGCGCTGACTAAACATCTTTTTGATAATCGTTACGGAACCGGGCAGTCTACCATCGATGGTTTACTGCGGGCAACCAATATTCTGCTGGCCGGAAAAAAAGTGGTGGTGGCCGGTTACGGATGGTGCAGCCGGGGAATCGCGTCCCGCGCCAGAGGCATGGGTTCCATCGTAATCATAACCGAGGTGGATCCGTTGCGAGCCCTGGAAGCGTCCATGGACGGTTTTCAGGTTATGAAATCCGTGGAAGCCGCGAAAATCGGAGATATTTTTCTTACCGCTACCGGCAATCGGACTATTTTTCGGGAAGAACATTTCCGGTTGATGAAGGACGGCGCAATTTTGGGTAACAGCGGACATTTTGACGTGGAAATTGATATTCCGGCTTTAGAAAAACTGGGTAAAACCCGGCGCACGATACGGGAAAACCTGGAAGAGTTTAAGATGAATGACGGCCGCCGCATCTATCTTCTGGCGCAGGGCAGGCTGCTTAATCTGGCGGCAGCCGAGGGTCATCCTTCGGCGGTGATGGACATGAGTTTTGCCAACCAGGCCCTCTCGGCGGAATATCTGACCGTAAAAGGCAAAGATCTTAAGCCGGTTCTTTATCCGGTTCCCGAAGCGATTGACCGGGAGGTCGCCCGTTTGAAACTGGCTGCTTCCGGAATTGAAATCGATACCCTGACAGCTGAGCAGGAGGAGTATCTTTCTTCCTGGCGTCTGGGTACCTGAAAGAGTTTGTCGTCGCGAGCGTATTTTGCGCGGCAATCCCAACCGATTAATTTGTGAGACTATGAAATACCTAATTACCGGCGGCGCCGGGTTTATCGGAAGCCATTTGTGCGAGTACCTTATTTCGCGCGGGCATCAGGTGACCGCGCTCGATGATTTGAGCACCGGCAGCCCGGGAAATATTAAGTCGATACAGGGCCACCCTTCTTTTCAGCTGGTGGTTGGTTCTGTTCTTGACCGTTCCGTTCTGGAAAGTCTTGTTTCCAAAGCTGACATTATCTGTCATCTGGCGGCCGCGGTCGGTGTAAAAAATATTATCGAAAATCCGCTGCAATCTTTGAAAATCAACGTGGAAGGCACGCTTAACGTGTTGGAAGCAGCCGTCGCGTCAGGACAGCGAGTGGTCCTTACGTCAACCAGCGAAGTTTACGGTAAAAACGAAAACGTTCCTTTTTCGGAAGAAAATGATATGGTGTTGGGCCCCACAACTATCCGGCGCTGGGGCTATGCCTGCAGTAAGGCGCTGGATGAATTTTTGGCGCTGGCTTATTTTTCAGAAAAAAAAGTTCCGGTGGTTATCGGCCGTCTTTTTAACACCATCGGACCGCGGCAGACCGGCCGGTATGGAATGGTTGTGCCCCGGTTTGTCGGTCAGGCGTTGGCCGGGGAGAAAATTACCGTTTACGGAGACGGCAAGCAGACCCGTTCGTTCACCTACGTTTCCGACGCGGTTGAGGCGCTTTATCTTCTTTCCCAAAAGAAAAGTATCTTCGGAGGCGTGTTCAACATCGGAACCAGGGAAGAGATTACGATTCAGGAATTAGCGGAAAGGGTAAAGGCGTTATGTCGAAGCAACTCCCGTATCGTTCACCTGCCGCCGGAGGAGGCCTACCGGAACGGTTTTGAAGATATGCGGCGAAGGTTGCCGGACTTATCCCGTATTAAGGAAGCGATTGGTTATTCCCCTAAAGTTAACCTTGACAAAGCCCTCAAAAACATCATCGCGTCTTTCCGGAGTAAATAATGGATACGACGGAGACTTATCGGATGCGTTTCACGGAATCCGATAAAGGGAAAAAAGAAAAGATGTGGAAAGTTTTAGTAAAGCATTATCTTCAGCAATTCGTAAAGGAAGATTTTGCGGTTTTAGATCTGGGCGCCGGTTACTGCGAATTTATTAATAATATTATTTGTGGTAAAAAGTATGCGGTGGATGTTAACCCCGACGTTAATAATTACGCGAATACGGGAGTTGAAACGCTGATTTCTACAAGTACGGCAATGTCAATTATTCCGGATAATTCGATTGATTTGGTGTTTTGCAGCAATTTTTTTGAGCATTTGCCTGACCGGGAAACAGCTTTGGAAACGTTGCGAGAAGTTAAGCGAATATTAAAATTTCAAGGTTTAATCATGGTTATATCGCCTAATATTGTTTGCGTGCGCTGGGAATTTTGGAATTTTTTCGACCACACTCTTCCGTTTAACCACCGAGGTTTTTGCGAAGCCCTCACTGTTTCCGGTTTTGAAATTAAAAAAGTGGTATCGCGGTTTCTTCCCTATACCACAAAATCTTGGTTGCCCCAATCTGCCCGGCTCCTCCGTTTTTATCTAAAATTTCCCTTGAGCTGGCGCTTTTTTGGTAAGCAGATGCTGATTGTGGCAGAGAAAAGATGAGTTGTAAATCATCTTCCCTGCCGGAGAAGAAACATCTTATCCTTTTTGCTATTCTTTTTCTCGGACTTCTGCTTCGTCTTTCCTACCTTTTTGAATTTCGTCAGACCCCATTCTTTAATGCCCAATTGCTCTCCGGTCTGGACCAGCGTACCTGGGACGAAATCGGCGCGAAGGTTGTGAGCCATCCCTGGATCGTTGACGGCAGTCCTTTTTACCAGCCGCCCGGTTATGCCTATTTTTTGGCCGTAATCTACCGTATTTTCGGTATGCACAATTATCTGGCGGTCGGCATTATCCAGGTTCTGCTTGACTTGTTGGCTGCGTTCCTTATTTTTCTTATCGGAAAACGGCTCTGGAACGATTGGGTCGGCTTAATCGCTTGCGTTCTTTATTCTTGCTACCGGCCTTTTATCTACTATTCGGCGACGCTCTTGAGTGACAGTTTTGTTCTCTTTACCAACGTTCTCTGTCTGTTCCTGGTTTATTGGACGCTGGAATATCCGGAGCGAAAAATTCGCTGGCTGCTGGCCGGCCTGAGTTTCGGTTTGGCTGCTATCGTCAAGCCCACCATTCTGCTCTTTCTTTCTTTTTCCTTTTTCCTGACATTTTTCTCTCCGAAGGGGCGAGAAATGGTGAGGGGGAAACCATTTTTTATTTCTCCTCTTCTTTTCCTCCTCGGTTTTTTCCTTCTGGTTGCGCCCGTTATTATGCGCAATTCGCTCTTGGCCGGTAAGTTTGTGACCATTTCTACCAACGGTCCGGTAGCCTGGCGGTTTGGCAACAGCGCCGACAGTATCGGCCTTTTCATTTACCCCAAAGGGCCGCTGCTTTCGCCGGTCTCGCTCGAGTTCTGGAAACTTTGGGGGAAAAAAACCATTTTTTTCTTCTCTTCTTATGAATGGCCCCAAAACCTGAACATTTATCTGATGACCTCCATTACCAATACCCTGAAACTTCCTCTACTTGCGTTTGGTCTTATCGTTCCGCTGGGACTGGTCGGCTTTTTTACCGCGTCAAGCGTGAGGTTTCGCTATCTCCAGGTTTACACGTTTGCCGGTGTCGTTTCCGTTGTGGCTTTTTTTATCACCGGTCGTTATCGTCTTCCGGCCACGGCCGGTTTTATCCTTTTGGCCTCCGGTTATCTCTATTTCCTTTTTGAAAAAATCCGGTTATTGCGAATGCACTTTGTGCGGCAATCCCATTCTGATGTCATTCTGAGGCTTAAGCCGAATAATCTCTCAGTAGGACAGGCGTCACGCCTGTCTCTTGAATCTTTTCGCTCCACCAGAGATTTAATTTCGGTCTGTTCGAGTCTTTTTGCCCTGGCAATCCTTTCTTTTGTTCTGGTTAATTCCTGGTCCGGACCGCGCATCGGCGAAGTCAATGTTAAAAGCTATGCCATTATAACCAGAAAGTCGGTCGCATTTGACCAGGCGCACGGTCAGGCCGGTCTGGCTCAAAAAAAGATAAACATCTTCAATCGTTTTATATTTCAGTGCCAATCCGGCCAAATCTATTGATTTCCGCTCCCTTGACAAGCTTGTTCTATTCGTTTAAAATAGATTAAACGATATGAATAATCAAAAAAACCCGGAAGAAATCAGGGACCATTTTATCGGTGAAATCGGACGTTTAGGCGAGAGTATCGGCCTTAACCGGACAACCTGCCAGCTGTACGCCGCTCTTTACCTGGAGGATGGCCTGCTGTCGCTTACCGAATTAAGTTCAATGCTGCATATCAGCAAGGGCAGCGCTAGTCTCAATATCCGAAAACTGGAAGAGTGGGGGGCGGTTAAACCGGTTTGGCGCAAGGGTTCCAAGCAAAATTATTATCAGGCAAACCGTGACCTTTGGGGCATTGCCAAAAACCGGATAAAGGCCGGACTTAAAAAGCGTCTTGACCTGGTTGACGAAGGTATCACGGAATTGGACGAAGAGGTTAAGCCCAAAGGAAAGATTTCGGCGGAGGAGTCGAAAAGGTTTAAGACCTACGGCCAACGGTTCGGCGAAATTAACGAGTTCTCTAAAAAGGCCAGGCAATTACTTAATTTCTTTTAGCTGACGGCAGGTCGGGAAAATAGATTAAACGCGTACCGTAAACATATGCCTAAAAACATAAAAATCGGCGGAATTGAAGAACTGAGTGAATTGCTGGTAACTGTTCGCGCTCAAAAGAAGAAGGTGGTTCTCTGCCACGGTGTTTTCGACCTGATGCACATTGGTCATATCCGTTATTTTGAGCAGGCAAAGAAATTGGGAGACGTTTTGGTTGTTACGGTAACGCCGGACCGATACGTGAATAAAGGACCACACCGGCCTGCTTTTACCGAGGATTTACGTGTGGAATCTATTGCCGGACTGGAGTGCGTTGACTATGTTGCCGTCAATAAGTGGCCAACCGCGGTGGAAACGATTAAACTTTTAAAACCGGATTTTTATGTTAAAGGTTCCGAATACCGGGATGCGGAAAAAGATTGCACCGGAGGAATCAAATTAGAAGAAGAAGCGGTTAAATCGGTGGGAGGACAGCTGGCTTTTACGGAGGGTGTTACCTTCAGCGCTTCAAACCTTATCAACCGTTATCTACCGGTTTTTTCAAATGAGGTTACGGAATACTTAGCCAATTTTTCCGGCCGGCACCCGGTGACCGAAGTCTTGGGATATCTGGAAAAAGCGCGTTCACTCAAAGTATTGGTGGTTGGTGAAGCCATTATTGACGAATATCAATATTGCCAGGCAATCGGTAAGTCTTCCAAGGAACCTATGTTAGCGGTAAAACGACTTTCGGCCGAAAAATTCGGCGGAGGGATTCTGGCGGTAGCCAACCATGTGGCGAATTTCTGCGATAATGTCAGCCTGGTTACTTTTCTGGGAGCTGAAAATTCCCAGGAAGAGTTTATCAGGAATAATTTGGACCGCAAAATCGAAAAATTACTTTTGTACCGAAAAGACTCTCCGACTATCGTTAAGCGGCGCTTTATCGAAAACTACTTTTTTACGAAGCTTCTGGAAATTTATGAGATGAACGACGAAGAGCTGGCTTCCGAGGAAAACCGGATGTTCTGCGATATTCTGGAAAAGAAAGTTTCGGAGCATGATGTTGTGATTGCGGTTGATTTCGGTCACGGCATGTTCAGCAAGGAAGCGATTTCCGTCCTGTGCGGTAAATCCCGGTTCCTGGCGCTTAATACGCAATCCAACGCCGGGAATCTGGGATACCACACGATTTCTAAATATCCGCGGGCAGATTATGTTTGCATGGCCGAAAACGAATTTCGGCTGGAGGCAAGAGAGAGGCGTGAGGATTTGAGGGAGATAGTTCTGGATGTTTCTCGAAAACTTGATTGCGGCCAGGTGGTTGTTACACGCGGTAACAACGGTTGTCTTTGCTACAGTAAGGACGAGAAATTTTTTCCGGTACCGACGTTTGCCGGTCAGGTGGTAGACCGGATGGGAGCCGGAGATGCGTTTCTTTCCCTCACGGCGTTATGCGCGGTTCAAAAAGCGCCGATGGAAATTATCGGTTTCATCGGTAACGCCGTCGGCGCTCAGGCCATCGCGACCGTCGGTCACCGTAGATCGATCGAACGCGTGCCTTTATTGCGGCAAATAGAGACGCTTTTAAAATAAAGCCGGGGAAATATGGGGAATGTAAAGGTTTGTGATTGGCCGGTTCAAGTGAAGCAACTCTGCAATTTACTTCTGTCGGTTTCTTTCCGTGATAAGAGTGGACGGGAAATTAGTTCCGGCCGGGGATTTTTGGAATGGCAGCGCCTCACGCGCGAACTTCGGAAGAAAAAGAGAACGATTTATTTAATCGGGAACGGAGCCAGTGCTTCCATGGCGAGCCATTTTGCCGCGGACCTTGCGAAAAATGCCCAGCTTCATACCGAGGTTTTTTCCGACCTTTCGTTGATCACGGCAATTTCTAATGATAAGGGCTATAAACATGTTTTTGCCGAACCGCTGCGGCGCAGAGGATGCTCCGGAGATATGCTTCTGGCAATCAGCAGTTCCGGACGGTCACCGAATGTTTTAACCGCGGTCGATGTGGCCAACAGGTTGGGGCTTACCGTCGTGACGCTTTCGGGCATGAACCGGTTAAATCCGCTGCGGCGAAAAGGGCGGCTCAATGTGTATGTAGAAGCCGCTGCTTACGGAGAGGTGGAGACGTGCCACGCGGCGGTTTTGCACCATTGGATGGATTTGGTTCAGTACGGCACCGGGGTTAAAGCAAAAAATTTCTAAACAGGTAATTTAGAGGAAAAGTTATCATGGGGACAAAGAGTTCCGGAAATATTAAAACGATACTTGTCACCGGCGGCGCCGGATATGTCGGGTCCGTGTTGGTGCCGGTGTTGTTGAAGCAGGGATATAAGGTTAAGGTCATTGACCTGTATATTTACGGCGAACATGTTTTGGATTCGGTAAAAGACAATCGTAATCTCGAGCAAATCAAAGGTGATATTCGCAATCAGAATTTGTTGAAAGAGGTCGTGGCCGGTTGTGACGCGGTGATTCATCTGGCTTGTATATCGAACGACCCGAGCGTCGAGTTGGACCCCTTTCTGAGTCAATCGATAAATTATGACGCGTTTGGCCCGTTGGTGCAAATCAGCAAAGACGCCGGTATTCAAAGGTTTATCCTTGCTTCTTCGGGCAGCGTATACGGAATCAGCGGGGATGCGGATGTCACCGAAGACCATCCGCTGGTGCCGGTATCTTTATATAACAAGTATAAGGCAATGTGCGAACCGGTTCTTTTAGAATCTTCGTCTTCAAATTTCGTTCCGGTGATTATTCGTCCGGCGACGATATGCGGCTGTTCCCCGCGCCAACGGCTGGACCTTACGGTTAATATTCTGACTAATCACGCGGTTAATTCCGGCTGCATTACGGTTTTCGGCGGTTCGCAGATGCGTCCGAACCTTCACATGCGGGACATGGTCGACCTTTACGCTAAATTGCTGGAATTTCCGGATTTTATGATAGCGGGAAAGGTTTACAACGTGGTTTGCCAGAATTACACTGTTGCGGAAACCGCGGAAATAGTTCGGAACGTGGTGGCGGAAGAGATGCCCGAAAAAGAAGACATTGAAATTGTCACCACACCTTCCGATGATATCCGTTCCTATCATATTTCGGGTAAAAAGATTGAGCGCGAGTTAGGGTTTACACCCAGATGTACCGTTGAAGACGGCGCGCGGGATTTAATTAAAGCCTTTCGGAACGGCAAGCTCCCGGATTCCCTTACCGATATTCGTTACTATAATATCAAGATGATGAAAGACATTAAGCTGAAATAATGAAAAAAGAAAAGTTTGCGGTTATCGGAAGCAATTCATTTTCCGGCGCGCATTTTACGGCTCGTTTGTTGAAAGATAAGGCGGAGGTAATCGGTATCAGCCGTTCGCCGGAACCGTCCGGGGTTTTTCTTCCGTACAAATGGGCGTCTTGCGGCCGTTTCCGGTTTTACCAGATGGACCTCAATCTGGATTTAGAAAAGATTATGGAAGTTATGGCGGAATTTCAACCCGATTACGTTGTTAATTTTGCTTCCCAGAGCATGGTGGCGCAAAGTTGGGATAAACCGGAAGACTGGTTTCTAACCAACGTTACGGGAATGGTGAAGCTCCACGACCGTTTGCGCAAGTGCGCTTTTTTGAAAAGGTACGTCCATGTTTCCACGCCGGAAGTTTACGGTAATACCCGGAGGATGATTACGGAAGACGTTCCGTGTAACCCCAGCACCCCGTATGCGGTTTCCCGGGCTGCCTGCGATATGAGTTTGATGACATTTTTTCGGACGTATAACTTTCCGGTGGTTTTTACCCGGGCCGCGAACGTCTGTGGTCCGGGCCAGCAGTTATACCGTATTCTTCCCCGGACCATTTTTAATATTCTTACCGGGAAGAAACTCAAACTCGAGGGCGGCGGGAAGGCGGTCCGTTCTTTTATTCACATTCAGGATGTATGCGAAGGAACACTCCGGACGATACGAAAAGGCCGGATAGGGGAGGCATATCATTTCGCCACCGGCCGAAATATCACGGTCCGCAGTCTGGTAGAGGAAGTTTGCCGCCAATTGGAAGTTTCTTTTGAAGATAGCGTAGAGATAACACCCCCGAGAAAAGGCCAGGATGCTTTATATACCCTGGACTGGACTAAGGCAAAGACTGAATTAGGCTGGCAGCCGGTTATTTCGCTGGAAACGACCATTGCCGAGACGGTCGGCTGGGTTAAGAAGAATCTGGATGTACTCAAAGAACAACCCCTGGAATATATTCACAAACCATGACTCCGAAACTTCTTAAAGAATTATTCTACCGGATGCTGCGCATCCGGATGATTGAGGAAAAGATAGCGGACCTCTATCCGGAACAGGAGATGCGTTGTCCGGTCCACCTCTGTATCGGGCAGGAGGCGGTTGCGGTGGGTGTTTGCGCCAATCTTTCCCGTGCTGATTATGTTTTTAGCGGCCATCGGTCACACGGCCATTATCTGGCTAAAGGCGGAGATTTTAAAGCGATGCTGGCGGAACTCTACGGGAAGAAAACCGGTTGTTCCGAAGGAAAGGGCGGTTCGATGCATCTGGTTGACCTTTCGGCGGGGTTTCTGGGAGCGACCCCCGTTGTCGGCAGTACGATTCCGATTGCGGTTGGAGCCGCCCTCGGAACGATGCTGCGCGGCGAACGGCGGGTAACGGCGGTCTTTTTTGGCGAAGCGGCGGTTGAGGAGGGCGTATTTCACGAGAGTATTAATTTTGCGGTACTCAAAAAATTACCGGTCATATTTATCTGTGAGAATAATTTTTTTTCGGTCTATTCGCCTCTTTCCGTTCGCCAACCCGAACGTCGGGAGATATTTAAACTCGCCAGAGGGTACGGCGCGCCCGGCTTCCAGGCTGACGGCAACGATCTTTTCGAAGTTTGCGGTTTGGCGGAATCTGCTGTGCGCAGGGCTCAACAGGGTGGCGGTCCTACTTTTTTGGAGTTCAAGACATATCGCTGGCGTGAGCACTGCGGTCCAAACTATGATAATGATTTGGGCTATCGTACTGAAGCCGAGTTTCAGAGTTGGAAAAAGCGCTGTCCGGTTGAAAAGTTGAAAAAACATCTGGTGAAGGAAGGTATTTTTAATATACGGGACACAGAAGGTATGTCTGAAAAAATACAAAAAGAGATAGAGGAAGCGATAGCGTTTGCCCGGAAAAGTCCTTTCCCGGAAAAGTCTCTTTTAATGGAAAATATTTATGCATGAGCAGAGAACTTAAATTTTTCCAAGCCGTCAACGAGGCAACCGACCAATCCATGGCCAGGGACAAGGCTGTTTATACCATGGGTTTGGGAGTTCCCGACCCGAAGGGTATCTTCGGCACTACGTTAGGTTTGCAAGATAAGTACGGGAGTGACCGGGTTATGGATATGCCGGCATCCGAGAATGGCATGACCGGCGTGGTAATCGGGTCGGCCCTGGTGGGAATGCGGCCAATCATGACTCATCAGCGCATTGATTTTGCCCTGCTATCCATAGAGCAGATTGTTAATCAGGCCGCCAAATGGCATTATATGTTCGGCGGTAAGAGGAGCGTTCCGTTAGTAATCCGTATGCTCATCGGCCGGGGTTGGGGGCAGGGTCCGCAACACTCTCAGAGCCTGCAGGCCTGGTTTGCCCATGTTCCGGGCCTTAAAGTGGTTATGCCCGTTACGCCGTATGACGCCAAAGGGTTGCTTATATCCAGCATTGAAGATAATAACCCGGTAATTTTCATTGAACACCGGTGGCTGTATAATATTACCGGACCGGTCCCGGAAAAATTTTACCGCGTCCCTTTGGGGAAAGCCAAAGTAGTTAGGAAAGGGACAGACCTGACAATTGTCGCAACTTCTTATATGGTTTTAGAGGCGTTCCGGGCCGCGGAGATCTTGGCCGGGTCGGGAATTCATGCGGAAATTATAGATATCCGCACTCTCAAACCGCTGGATGATAGTTTGATTCTGGATTCGGTACGCAAAACCGGTCGTTTGATTGTGGCCGATACCGGATGGAAGTCTTTTGGGGTCGGCGCGGAAATTATTGCCCGGGTCGCCGAAGAAGCGCTGGCGGACCTTAAGTCTCCGCCGGTACGGGTGGCGCTGCCTGATTGTCCCACCCCCACCAGTCCGGAGTTGTCTCGTTACTACTATCCCCGGGCAATCAATATTGTTGCTGTTGTCAGGCAAATGTTGGGGATGCCTAAAAAAAAGATTGTTTCTGGCATAAAAGATATATCTCTTGATATTCCGGGTGATTGGTTTAAGGGGCCGTTTTAAATAGGGTCGATTAGGGGGATATTTAATGGATTTACGCATAAAAGATAAAAGGGCCTTAGTCGTTGGAGGGGGCAGGGGATTAGGACGCTGCATATCTTTAAGATTGGCGGAGGAAGGGACTAATGTTGCCGTATTATCTAGGACCGAAGACGAGGTTGCTTCAGTGGTAAATGAAATGGGAGGTGTGTTACGCGGACATTATTCTTTTTCGGCGGATTTAATGTTGGAAACGTCTCCGGAGCGGGTATTCAAAAAACTGACCGGTGAGTTTGGTCCGCCGGATATTGTTGTTCACAATGTTGGCGGCACATTAGGGATTCGAGACCCATTTAGCGGGATTGAAGACTGGAGAAAGGTCGCGAGGCTTAATTTAGAAATTGCCATAGAGTTAAACCGGTTGATTATACCGGGTATGCAACAACGGAAATGGGGTAGAGTTGTTCATGTATCCTCTGCTGCGGCGGTCAGGGGAATCGCTTCGTTGCCGTATGTCACTGCCAAAGCGGCATTAAATGCCTATGTCAGAGGGATGGGTTGTGCGGTCGCTTCGGATGGCGTAATAGTTACCGCTGTTATGCCTGGCGCAATATTGACTGAAGGAGGGGATTGGGACACGCGTTTGGAGGAAAACCCGGAGTCCGTCAAAAGATTTTTAGAAGAAAAGATTGCAATTAAGCGTTTTGCTAAACCGGAAGAAATAAGCGATATTGTTGTTTTCTTATGTTCCGAATCAGCTTCTTTTTGCGCAGGTGCGATTATTCCAGTTGATGGAGGGATATTGTAATGGGACCAGAAAAGAGACCAAAGGAACCCCAGTATCAAATTCAGTTTGATGCATATAAAACAAAGGGTCCGGTGTGCCTGGGGCCGACTACCAGTCATTTGTGGCGTTCGGATCCGAGGCACCTTTCATTTTTATTGGCCAGGTATAAAATAGTGGCTAAACTTTTATCCGGTAAAAAGAACGTATTGGAAGTTGGTTGCGGAGATGCGTTTGCCATTGATATAGTTCTGCAAGAGGTTAAGTCTGTTATGGGCGTTGATTTTGACCCGCTGTTTATCGAATTTGCCGCGAAGTTACAAGAAGGCCGGGAAAACTGTTCTTTTAAAGTGGTGGATTTTACCATTGATACGGTTGATGGGCAATTTGACGCCGTATACGCCCTTGATGTAATTGAGCACATAAACAAAAATGCGGAAAATAGTTTTATGGAAAATATTTGTAAATCTTTAAAACCTAAAGGAATTTGCATACTCGGCACTCCTTCTATCGAATCACAAAAGTATGCCTTGGAATGGAGTGAGGCGGGGCATGTAAACTGTAAAACCGGTTCCGATTTAAAGGCATTGCTGCTGAAATATTTCCACAACGCATTTGTGTTTTCGATGAACGACGAAATGATTCACCTCGGGTTTTATCCCATGGCTCATTATTTGATAGGAATCGGCGTAGATGGGAAGTGAGCAGAAAATAAATTTGTGGGAGGAAAAGCATGGCTGAGGTCAATTTTCTTGACGCGCACCCGAAAACCGTCCGCGATTATGATAAACGGGCGCTGGAGAAAACTCCGGAGGTTATCCGCATTGCGAAACAATTCGGCAAAGAGTTTTTTGACGGGGATAGAAAATGTGGTTACGGCGGATATAAATATGACGGCCGCTGGAAATCCGTTGTAAAACGGATGAAAGATTATTATAAACTTGCGGATAATTCCGCTATTCTGGATATTGGATGCGGAAAGGGGTTCATGCTTTATGATTTCAAAGAATTTATGCCCGGGGCAACTATAGCCGGGATAGATGTCAGTGAATACGTGATTGAAAACGCCATGCCTTCAGTTAAGCCATTTTTAAAGATTGCCAGCGCTGAAAAATTACCTTATTCCGACAAGTCCTTTGACCTTGTTGTTTCCATTAACTCAATCCACAACCTGCCGGTTGATCGACTCAAGACCGCCCTGAGGGAGATACAACGGGTCTGCCGTGGTAGTAGTTACATCACGGTTGATGCCTGGCATAACGAAAAAGAGTGGGAAAATCTTTTTAAATGGGTTTTGACTGCGGAGACGATGATGCACGTTGATGACTGGAAAAAACTTTTTGCTGAGGTGGGTTATACCGGAGACTATTGGTGGTTTATCGCAAACTAAAATGGGAAACATTAAAAAGAATAAGGTTGGAAAAGTAATGTTAACACAGCCGAACTATGCTTTACTTGGCAAACGAACATGGAAAATGTATCCGTATTCTTTGGGAATCATAAACGCCTCAATCAAGAATGATTTCGAAACCCTGCTTCTCGATCCTAATTTTGCGAATTTAACCGACGGAGAAATCATTAGTGCGGTCAGAGATTTTAAACCTGATGTGGTTGGTGTCAGTACGTGTTCGACGGAATACATAAAAAGCGTTGAACATATGACCGCTCTGGTTAGGCAGGCTTTACCCGGGACCATTATAGTAGAAGGGGGAGTGTTGCCGACGGTAGCAATCACGGCTGCCATGAAGGACAAAAACGTTGATTACTGGATAATCGGCGAAGGCGAGGTATCTTTTTTAGAATTATTGAAAAAACTCGGTAAACCTAGTCCTGATTTATCTGATATTAAAGGATTGGCGTTTTTTGAAAATAACGAGTCTCGGATATCCAGACCGGCCGGTTATATCGATGATCTGGACTCTATTCCGTTCGCTGATTACGGGAACCTGAATCTGCTGGATTATGGGAGCCAGCATTTAAAATATGCTCAGGGTTTGTGCGCTAAGGTGTACCCTTATGCGGTAACGATAACATCAAGAGGGTGTCCGTACAGATGTATTTTTTGTTCCGGACCGAGAATCAGCGGGAAAAAAGTCCGGATGCGAAGCGCCGAGAATGTTTTACGGGAAGTGGATGAATTGTATAAAAAAGGCATAAAAGAAATTAATTTTTTGGATGACCATTTTCTTTTTAATCGCAAACGCGCGATAGATATTATGAAGGGACTCATTGAACGTAAATACGACCTTCTTTGGAAATGCGGTAACCTGACGGTTTTCTTACTGGATGAAGAGGTGCTTGATTCCATGAAGGAAAGCGGTAGTTACCAGATTACGGTTTCGATCGAATCGGGTAATCAGCAGGTACTCGATAAAATAATAAAAAAACCGGTAAATTTGAAGAAGACGCCGGGTATCCTGTCTTTGGCAAAGAAGAAAGGTTTTGAGATTATAGCTAATTTTGTCGTAGGATTCCCCGGTGAAACGTGGGAGCAGATAAGGGATACATTTGCTTATGCCGATAAACTTGAGGTTGACCTGGTCAATTTTCACATCGCGACTCCTTTACCGAATACGGAATTAATGGAAACATGCATCGCGAAAGGATATTTGCCCAAAAATTTCATGGAGGAGTTTGGTAATGTCGGGTATACCCACGGAATGATATCAACGGAAGAATTTTCACCGATAGAGTTGGAGATTTTGCGCGCTTTTGAATGGGACAGGATAAATTTTAGAACGTCGGAAAGAAAAGAAAACATCGCCAGGATACAAGGCATTAGTTTAGATGAACTGGAAAAATGGCGGAAAGACACAAGACGTAAATTAGGAATCAATGTTGTGGCTTGAGTTTTTCGGAAAATAAACGAAAATGAAATCATGGGCGGCAGTACTATACAAACAGAACGGACTTTTGAAAATTGAAGAACTTACCGTGCCTGATTTAAAGCCGGGCCAGGTTCTGGTTAAAATTGCCTACAGCGGGGTATGCCGTTCCCAATTGAACGAAATACGCGGGTTAAAAGGGGAAGATAAGTTTTTGCCCCATACTTTGGGGCATGAAGGTTCAGGAATTGTAGAAAAGGTTGGAGAAGGAGTTAAGAAGGTTAAGGTGGGTGACCATGCGGTATTAACCTGGATTAAAGGCAAAGGTGCCGAGGTGCCTTCTACGTTATATAAAAAAAGTGATGGCTCGATTGTAAATTCCGGTGCCATTGCTACTTTTTTAACAAAAGCGGTTATTTCCGAAAACCGGCTGGTTAAAATTTCAGATGAAATGCCTTTGCGGGAAGCCGCACTTCTTGGTTGCGCTATTCCTACCGGCGCAGGTATTATTATGAATACAGTGAAGCTTTCCAAGGGAGATACGGTTGCTATTTTTGGCGTAGGTGGCATAGGTTTAAGTGTTTTATTGGCGGCTAAATTAAAACAGGCATTCCGTATTATAGCGGTTGATATTTTTGACCACAAACTTTATGATGCTTTGCGATTGGGCGCTACACATGTAATAAATGCAAAAAAACAGGATGTATTAACAGAGATATTAAGAATTACTGATAAGCGGGGAGTTGATTACGCGATAGAATGCGCGGGGGTAAAAGAGTCGATGGAAACCGCCTTTAAATCGATACGTGACCAGGGTGGATTGTGTGTTGTAGCCGGCAATCTGTCTTATGGTGAAAATATTTCAATTAATCCCTTTGACTTAATCAAAGGCAAGCGGATTGTAGGAACCTGGGGTGGTGAGACCCGTCCAGACCGGGATGTCCCGGAATATGCAGGTTTATATTTAAATAAGAAACTAAGGATTGATTTATTGGTTGCAAGTGAGTATTGTATTAGCGATATTAATTTGGCCTTTAAGGAATTGGCCGGAAAGGAGATTGTTGGACGGGTATTGATAAAAATGTTGAACGAGGAAGGCAGGGCAGAGGCTAATTCATGAAGACGTCTACTCTTTCGGTTATTCTGACCAATTATAATCACGGCAAATATATTGGGGGGGCGTTGGAAGGTATTATTGGTCAGTTTTTTAAACCGTTGGAGATAATTGTAATTGATGATGGTTCAACAGACGACAGCGTGAAAATCATAGAGGATTTTATTAAACGAGAACCGTGTATGCGTTTGATAAAACACGAAAAAAATATGGGGGTTCAATATAATTTAAGATATCTTACTGAACTACCCAAGGGTGAGTATGTTTATTCGGCTGCGGCGGACGATAAGGTGCTGCCCGGATTTTTTGAGAAATCAATGAAATTACTCGCGCGATATCCTCAAGCCGGATTGTGTTGTTCGGACCCGGTATTTTTCCGTTACGACAATGACGCCGTAATACATAACCGGCTATCAAAAAACATAAAAGAAGGCTATTTGAATCCGGATACGCTTGTTAATTTATTTAAAAATACGCCATTCTGGATTGCGGGACATACTTCAATAGTTAAAACCTCCGCTCTTATTAAATCCGGGGGGTATCTTCCTCAATTAAAATGGTATTGCGATTGGTTTGTTTCTATTGTTGTTGCGTTCAGATGCGGAATATGTTATATCCCTGAACCATTGGCATCAATGAGAGTGTCTGCTGCGTCATATTCGGCATCCGGTGTGAAAATAGGTAAGGAAAAGGACGAAGTTTTTACAAATTTGCTTAACTTGTTGACTCAAAAAGAATATGAAGATATTTTCCCATTTTTTAAAAAAAGTACGGTTTTCTTACAACTCCACCCCGATGTATTATTGACTATTATCAAAAATCCAAAATATATCTCTCTTTTATCCCCGTTATTCATTTGGAAAGTTTTGCGAGAAAAAGTAATCAGGATGGTTCGTTCAATTTGGAAAGTTCTGATGAAATTACCCGAATAGAATTTAATTATTATGAATAATTCTTGTAATGTATCAAATCATTGTTTCACCCGGCATTTGCTGGATTCAGGCGTTTTTTCAGGAGAACCGATGAGGGTGGCCGATGCGGGCGCCGGCGGGGGGGCTGAATCCTGTTGGGATGTTTACGGCAACCAGCTTCATTTGATCGGTTTCGAGCCGGACGCGGAAGAGTGTAAGCGACTGAACCGGTTGGCGAAAAAAAATACGCCGGCGAAACGTAAGGAAGAATATTATCCCATCGCTCTTTATCGGGATAAAGGTGTTTACACTCTGCATATTTCTCAAAATAAGGTGGCAAGTTCGCTCTTTCCGATTAACCAGGATTTTGTGTCCCGGTTCCCGCACGATTCCCCCGGGGCAATTGTGGGGAGCGCTCAAATTAAGACCACGGATATCGACTCTTTTTTAAAGGAAAATGAGATAGGACACCTTGATTTTATGAAGGTTGATGTTGAAGGCGCGGAACTCGCACTTTTTGAAGGTGCCAAGAATTTACTTTCCGAATCGCTTTTAGGGTTGAGTGTTGAAGTTTTTTTCCACCCGTATCATACCGGAAGACCTTTGTTCGGAGATATAGACCGGTATTTACGCCAATTTGGGTTTATTCTCTTTGACCTTCAACCGGAAAAGTGGGTCAGGAAAACTCTGGCCACTAAAGACTCTAAGGGTTGGTATGGGGCCGGCCAGTTGATCTGGGCGCAAGCGCTCTACTTTCTCGATCTTCCCGCCAGGATGGCTGCCCCCGGATACATTCCTGTGGAGGCGGACCGTCTCAGGGTTTTGAAGTTGTCAAGCCTGGCGGAAGTTTTTGGATTCCCTGATTTTGCCATTGAAGTGTTGCAGGCAGGTAGGAATAAGGGATTGCTGCGCGACAAGGAAACAGGGCGGATGGTTAATTTGGTGAGCGTTTTGGAAGGGAACGGGGCGCATTTTAAATATACTTCACTGGTTAAGGCTGTCGCCCGTAAATTGCTTCCTTTGGTCGTGCGTCGGCGGCTCAAGATTTGGCTTAAGAGATTTTTGATGGAGGTAATCTGAAAAATGGAAAAAATACTGGTTACCGGTGGCGCGGGTTACATCGGTTCGGTGCTGGTCGGGCATTTGTTAAATCGGGGACACTGCGTTACCGTGCTTGACAGTCTGTTTTACGGCCAAACAAGTCTTTTACAGTATTGCCGACACGACAAATTCGAGTTTATTCCGGGTGACGTGAGAGATGAACCGTTGATGCGGGAACTGGTGAAGACGCACGATGCGGTTTTTCCGCTGGCAGCCATTGTCGGAGCCAAGGCGTGCGACCGCGACCCTTTAATGGCCCGGTCCGTAAACCTTGACGCGATTACCTTACTTAACCGTTTGCGCGGTTCTCGCCAAAAGGTGATTTTTCCTTGCACCAACAGCGGTTACGGCACCAAATCCGGAGACGTTTATTGTACGGAGAAAACTTCTTTGGAACCGGTATCGCTTTACGGGGAAACAAAGGTCAAAGCGGAACAGGAACTGATGGGTAAACCCGGTGCGATTTCTTTGCGTCTGGCGACGGTATTCGGTCCGTCTCCGCGGATGCGACTGGACTTGCTGGTTAACGATTTTGTGTACCGGGCCGCGACCGACGGTTTTTTGGTGATTTACGAGAAAGATTTTAAACGTAACTACGTTCACATAGAAGACGTGGCGGAATGTTTTTGTTTTTGCCTGGAGCATTTTGACGAAATGAAGGACGAGGTTTATAACGTTGGTTTGAATGAAGCCAATCTTTCGAAAAAGGAACTTGCTTTAAAGATTAAGGAACATGTGCCTTCGCTGTATATTCATTATGCCGAAATCGGCTCTGACCCGGATAAGCGGAATTACATCGTGTCCAACGAAAAGATAAATCACGCAGGGTTTGTTGCCTGCCGCTCGCTGGATGAGGGTATCGAGCATCTGCTTAAGGTTTATCGAATGCTTCCGGGGGGAGGGTTCCGTAATGCGTGAGGGGAACCGGATTACACGTTGTCGTATCTGTGATTCCGAAAGTTTAGAGCTCGCGATTGACCTTGGCGAACAGCCCTGGTGCAACAATTTTTTAAAAGAAGAGGAAATCGGCCAAGAACCTTTTTATCCTCTGCGGGTCGTGTATTGTCACAATTGTGCCGCCGTCCAACTTGATTATACCGTTCCCCGGGATGTTATGTTTGTTGACCACACCTATCTTTCGGGTATCACGAAAACACTAAGCGCCCATTTTAAGGCGGTTGCCGGGGAAGTGGACGCGCGATTTTTTCGCGATACGAAAGATAAATCAGTTCTTGATATCGGGTCCAACGACGGAACCCAATTAAAGCACTTTCAGGATTTGGGTTACGGGGTTTTGGGGGTTGATTCCGCCCGAATTCCGGCCCGGATTGCCCGGGACGCGGGGATTGAAACCATAAACGAATTTTTCAACCTGGAACTGGTTCGACGTCTGGGGCGGAAATTTCAGGTTATCAACGCCGCCGGCGTCTTTTTTCATCTGGAAGAACTGCATTCCGTAACAGAGGGCATTCGGGAAGCTTTGCGGGAAGACGGCGTTTTTGTAGTCCAGTTTCTTTACATGAAGCGGATTGTGGAAAATATGGCGTTTGACCAGATTTACCATGAACACCTGCTCTATTACAATCTTCAGACAATTGAAGCGCTGTTGAATCATCACGGGCTGGCCCTGTTTGATGCTTACCTGTCTCCTATCCACGGGGGTTCTATTGTTGGTTTTGTCACCCACCAGGGAAAGAGGCCGGTTTCCGAGCGGCTCCATACCCTGCGTCAAGCGGAACAAGATGAAAAAAGCAATGAGTTTTTAACTTATCTTGAATTTGCCGGGCGTATTAAAAGCATGAAAGAAGAGAACCTTACTTATTTGGGAGAGGCCCGGGGGCAAGGGAAAATAATTTTTGGTTTCGCCGCGCCGGCAAAAGGCAATACGCTCTTAAACTATTTCGGTATCGGGACACAGTACCTTGATTGTTTAGTGGAAAAGAACAAACTGCGGGGCGGACTTTATTCGCCGGGAATGCATATTCCCATAGTCATCGAAGAAGAGTTAAAAAAAGCGCCGGATATTTATTACGTTCTGGCGTGGAATTTCAAATCGGAAATTCTCGCCAATAACCGGCGCCTTCTGGACAAAGGGGTGGAATTTTACTTTCCGGTAAATCCTGAAGGGATTGAAACATGAAAATTATTGTTACCGGAGCGACGGGTTTTTTGGGTACGGCGCTTTGCCGGAAGTTAGAGACGCAAGGATACCAACCGGTCCGTTTGAATTCCCAAAATTGCGATTTGACCCGGCCGGAATCCTTAAAGCAATTTGACGGCCAGGTCTACGACCAAATTTACCATTTGGCTGCCTGGACGCAAGCGGGTGATTTCTGTTTGCGTCACCCCGGGGAGCAGTGGGTTATTAACCAGCAGATTAATACCAATGTGCTTGCCTGGTGGCAAAAGTGTCAGCCGCAGGCAAAATTAATCTGTATGGGTTCCAGTTGCGCCTATGACCCGGATTTGCCGTTGGAAGAGGGAAACTATCTGCTTGGTATGCCGATTGAGAGTTTGTTTACTTACGCCCTGACCAAGCGCATGCTTTACGCGGGTTTGCTCGCTTTGCATAAGCAATTTGGTTTGAAATACCTTTACCTTGTTCCTTCCACGCTTTACGGACCCGGTTATCATGTTGATGGCCGGCAAATGCATTTTATTTTCGATATTATCCGCAAAATTCTTCGGGGGAAAATTTACGGCGAACCGGTCTGCCTTTGGGGAGACGGATGGCAACGCCGGGAACTGGTGTTTGTCGATGATTTTGTTAAAATTATGCTGAAACTCACCGGTGTTTGCGACAATGATATTATTAATATCGGAGCCGGAGAAGAATTTTCCATCCGCCATTTTGCCGGATTGATTTGTGCTAAGGCCGGTTACGATTTTAATGCCATTCAATTTGATTCCACCCGTTACATTGGAGCCGAATCCAAATGTCTGGTTGTGAAAAAGATGAATGTTTTACTTCCCGATGTGATGATGACCCCGTTAAACACCGGTCTTGCGAAGACCAGCGACTGGTTCTGGGAAGAACGGGAAAATCTGTTAGCCGCCGGGAAGGGCACGCCATGATTATCACCCAGACGCCGGTTAGGGTCAGTTTTTTGGGCGGCGGCACCGACTATCCCGCGTATTTCCGCCGGCACGGCGGCGCCACGCTTGTGGCGACCATCAACAAACACACGATTGTAACCGTACACCGTATTACCCAATTTTCGGCCCATAGCGTTCGCGTTCACTATTCGCGGGTGGAATCGGTCCAACATATTGACGAAATTCAGCATCCTTCCGCCCGGGAATGCCTTCGTTTTCTGGGCGTAGACGGCGGAATTGAAATCCACTACGTGAGCGATCTGCCGGCCCGCACCGGGCTGGGTTCTTCTTCGTCGGCAACCGTTGGTTTGCTGATGGCTCTTCACGCTTTTAAGGGCGAGGCAGTCAGCCGGGAGCAAGTTGCGGTAGAAGCCGTACATGTTGAACAGGAACTAATCAAGGAACGTGTCGGCTGTCAGGACCAATATGCGTGCGCCTTGGGCGGGTTGCTGCATTTGGAATTTCACCGGAACGGAAAGGTGGGGATTAACCCGGTCGTGTTGGACCCGGAACGTCTGGGTGCGTTGCAAGACCGCCTGATTCTCTTTTATACCGGAATACAGCGGCATGCCCACGAGGTATTGGATGAGCAGATTGAACGCACCCGGACCGGCGAAAACGCGAAAGAATTAGATGGTTTGAAATCGCTTGTCAGTAAGGGAATCAAAGTGCTGACCGGGAAGAACGACCTTTCCGAATTCGGGGTTCTACTGCACGAAGGGTGGATGCTTAAGCGCCGTCTTTCCAGTAAAATTTCGGTTTCCGGGATTGATGAGGTTTACAAGCGGGCGCGTCAGGCGGGGGTGGGGGGGGGCAAGTTGCTGGGGGCGGGCGGCGGCGGTTTTTTGTTGTTTTATGTTGAACCCCGGCACCGACAACAGGTGCGGCGCGCTTTGCCCGAATTACGCGAAACGGAATTTTCTTTTGATGGCCTGGGCAGCCAGATTATCTTTCATCGTTGGTGAGTCGTTTGTTGATGGGAAATTTGGGAAAATCATGACAGAAAAAACCGCGTGTTTTAAGGAATGGCTGCATCGGATAGGGGTGGACCGTGCCGCTCTTTATGGAGTTTTGACCAGGATCTGGGGAATCGCCGCCGCTCCCGTAACCGTACTTTTAATTGCCGGCAAATTCACTCCGCAAATTCAAGGTTATTATTACACTTTTTGGAATCTTCTTGCTCTGCAGATTTTCGTGGAGTTGGGATTGGGCACCGTAATCATTCAATTTGCCAGTCATGAATGGTCAAGATTGAGTCTTGACGCAAACGGTTTTATCGTCGGAGACGATGATGCACTCTCAAGGCTAATTAGCATGGCGAGAGTTGCGATAAGATGGTATTTTGTTGCGGGCATAGTATTAATGTTGGGGCTGAGCGTTGGAGGAGTTGTCTTTTTTTCAACTTCTCACGCCAGCGCTTTAAATATTAAATGGCTGTTTCCGTGGTTGACATTGTGTTTGCTTACCGGGATAATTACGTTTGGAGTGCCGATATGGTCTTTGCTTGAAGGGTGCAATCAGGTTTCCAACGTGTATCGGTTCCGGCTTTGGCAGGGAATGCTGGGGTCTTTAGCTGCCTGGGCGTCAATGTTGGCCGGTTTGAATTTATGGACGCCGGCTGTTTCAAGCGTGGCTTGTATATTTATTTCCGTAATATTTTTAAAGAGAAAATACTGGAACTTTATTAAGACTTTGTTTTTTTCGTTACCCGGAAAAGAACTTATTATTTGGAAGAAAGACATACTCCCGATGCAGTGGAGAATTGCCATTTCCTGGGCGAGCGGTTATTTTGTATTTTCTTTCTTCACCCCGGTTCTTTTCCGCTATCATGGTCCGGTGCTCGCCGGACAGTTCGGCTTGACCTGGAATCTAATCATGGTTATCGGGTCTATTTCCGGCGCGTTGCTTGCCCCGAAAGTGCCGCAATTCGGTATTTTGATAGCACAACGGAAGTATCCGGAATTGGATGCTCTTTTTTGGAAAATAGTAAAAATGATAACTTTAGTCAGCATGATTATCGGTTTAATGGTTTGGCTTGTTATCTATTTTTTAAAGTTGTTAAGCATCCCGTTGGCTTCAAGACTGCTCAGTCCCTTATCGGCCGGGATTTTCATATTGGCCCAGATTATTGTTACTTTTACGATTCCTTTTTCCGCCTATATACGCGCCCACAAAGAAGAACCCCTGATGTTTATATCTCTCTCGGCCGGAATTCTGGTTGGTTTATCAACTCTGATATTGGGAAAATATTACGCAGATATAGGGATGGCAATCGGATATTTAATCATAAATATTACCTTAGTTTCTTTCATACTTCTGATTTGGAAGAGATACCGGGATTCCCATGAAATTTGTTTGAGCAATTAGCGGGTGCGGTTAATTGGCGGGGACCGGTAAAAAGAAAATGGGAGATTTGAAATTATCGGGTAAAGGGCGGGGAATTTGCTTGATTGCTATCGTTCCGCTCTTGCGAAATTTAGCGGGCCATGAGGTGCATTATCATAGAGCCGTGAGCAGGGCGGCGGAATTAAACGGCTGGAAATATGTTGTAGCGGTACCGGAAGATTGCGCCCTTCCGGACGTTGCCGAAGACTGGATAAAGTGTTTAAAACGACTTGATATACTACGGGCCGGCATGTTTCGGCGGATGTATGCAAATCTGAAAAAATTCATTAGATACGTTTTATCATTACACCGGTTTTTAAATAAGCAAAACTTAATAGCCGGACCTTCCCGGAAAATAATATTTGTCGAATCTTTCAATGTAACGCACTTAACCGGATTTGCGCTGTCCTCTTTTTTTATTTCCCGTAAAAATTTATCCGTCTGGGTGCTTTACCGGCAGGAACCGGTATTTTTAAGGTATTGTTTTGCGTATAAAACGTTGAATCGGATATTATCGTTTTTGTTTAATTCTCGTGTTCGGCTGCTTACGGATAGCGAGCTTTTGCGGGACTCTTTGGGGAGTTTTTTTGGCCGGACGGTTTCTCTGATGCCTATTCCTCACGCGAATTTAAATACCCGGGGTTTGCGCTCTGATTTGCCGGCTGCGTTTAGCGGAAAAATAATCTGTTGGTGGCCCGGACCGCCCCGCGTCGAAAAAGGCTTGGATGTTTTGAAAAAATTATCGCTATCATTACCGAGTCATAAAGATGCGGGTAAATTATGCCTGGTTGTTGCTCGGAACGCTAAGCTCGGCACAGGCACGGAAACTGGTAACTTATGGGAGATAGAAGATTCTTTGTCAATTTCAGAATACGCCGACTGGATGTCAACCGCCGATATTATTTTACTTCCGTATGATTTAAATCAGTATCGTGAAGCGACATCCGGGATCTTTATCGAATGCGTTGTTGCCGGAAAAATACCGATAGTTACGCAAGGCACCTGGATGGCTCATGAGTTGAGTAAATATGATTTGCAGGATTTGATTACCGATTGGTCAATGCCGAACCTTATTTCGCGGTTTGTGGAAATATCTGAAGATAAAAATATCAAAGAAAAGATTAATATCATGCGAAAAGCGTGTGTCAGTTACCATAACGAACATTCTTTTGCCGAAGCAATGAAGGAATTAGCAAATGTCTGAGGAATTGAGGGTTAAGACAGGGGGGCAGGTTTTGTGAAGATAGCCCTGAGCTGGATTAATACCGGCGCGCCTAAAACCGGCCTTGAGGTTTTTGCCGCAAGGTTCATTGAGGCGTTGCCCCTTGTCGATAGGGATAACCAATATTTGGTTACCGGAGAATTCTGGAAAAATTTCCGCACCCGGACAACGGATACCGTCGCGAGCCTGCCGGAAGGGTTTACCCACCGGTTCTACCAAAGGCCCAGGAATCTGGTAAACTTTCTGGATTGGAAATTCAGGCTCTTTTTTCGGGAGAGAGATTTGAGGCGGGAAAAGGTAGATGTTTACCACGGAATTGACGAAACTTTACCGCCTTTAAAAAAAACGAAGTCGGTAATTACGGTACACGACATTGGTTTTAAGATTCATCCGGAGTGGTTTCCGGCTTCCCGGTCTCCGTTTTCCTGGCATTATACGCTTGGCCGCTCTTTAAAACAAAGCGATATGATCATTGCGGTTTCCCGATACACTAAAGAAGAAATTGTAGATTATTACAAAGTTCCGCCGGAAAAAGTGAAGGTTATTTATTCCGGCGGAGCCGGGAAGGAATCGCGGGTTATTGAAGACGCGACCCGGCTGTCTTCGTTTCGAGAGCGATACCGGTTGAAAGAAAGGTTTATTCTTTCGGTGGCGCCAACTTCTTCCCATAAAAACGTAGTGCGCGTTGTCGAAGCATTCGGATTGATAGCCGCAAATTATCCGGATTTAAATCTGGTTTTAGTCGGTAGCCCGGGTCGCGGCCACCAGGCGGTTATCGATACCGTCAAGCGGCTGAATCTTATAAAAAAGACCGTGTTTTTTTCGGATGTTTTGAGTTCGGAATTAGTATCCTTTTATAATTTGGCCGAGATTTTTCTTTTCCCTTCTCTTTACGAAGGTTTCGGTTTGCCGGTTCTGGAGGCGATGGCTTGCGGATGTCCGGTTATTACATCAAATGTTGCTTCTCTGCCTGAAGTCGCCGGCAACGCAGCTTTGCTGGTGAATCCCTACCGGACGGAGGAGATTGCCGACGGCCTGAAAAAATTATTGCACAATCGGGAGTTACGGGAAGAATTCAAAAGGAAGGGCTTGGAACACGCAAGGCTTTTTTCCTGGGAAAGAACTGCCCGGGAAACACTGGAGATTTATCGCGAAATAACGGCATGAGATTGCCGCGCGGAATACGCGCGCGATGAAGAACTTATTAAATGAAACTTTCGGTAATAATTCCGGTATATAACGAAGAGAGTACGATAAGCGAAATTCTGGAGCGGGTGGCCGGGGTGCCGGTGGAGAAGGAGATTATTGTGGTTGACGACGGGTCGAAGGACCGCACCCGGGACCGTTTGAATAAGACGGCGCAAGAGTTAAGAAAAAAAGGGCATGACATAAAAATCGTTTCCCATTCCGAAAACAAGGGTAAGGGAGCCGCGATACGTACCGGATTGAAGCTGGTTTCCGGGGAAGTGGTAATTATTCAGGACGGCGATTTGGAATATGTTCCGGACGAGTACCCGAAGATTATGGCGCCTATTTTAGAGGGGAAGGCTGAGGTCGTATATGGTTCGCGATTTTCGGGAAGGAGAAACAGGTTTACTCTTCATTTTTTTGCCAACCGTTTCCTGACTATCATGACCAACCTTCTTTATGGGAGCGGTCTTTCGGATATGGAAACCTGTTACAAGGTTTTTTTGAGGAATGCCGTAAGGCCGGAAGAGATTAAGTCCTCGCGTTTTGAGGTGGAACCGGAATTAACGGTCATTTTTTTGAAAAAGGGATACCGGATTTGGGAAGTACCGATAAGTTATGCTCCCCGCACCCGTTTTCAAGGTAAAAAAATAGGTTGGAAAGACGGTTTCGAAACGGGCTGGTTTATTTTGAAGTCACGGCTGGGGTTTTGATGATTGAGAAGAGAGAAATTTTATTCTTGTCGGTTCTCTTGGTTATATTCGGTTACCTCTGCTTTTACGGAATCGGCTGGGGTGTTCCCGGGGAATACAGGAAGGCCCTTGTTTTTTCCTCTCCTAATGAGGCCGGATATTTTCTGGAGCCGATGAAATCGGCGCGTGCGAATATTTACGAAAAAGTCGGTTCTTTCGGTGAATTTCTATCCGTAGGCGCAAGTCTTGATGCCGGTTCGGAACGGGTAATATCTATTCACGAAAACGGGGGATTGGTTAAAAAAGTTCCCTTGAATCTCGTGAACAGCTTAAGGTCTTATCTGCTTCGTTCTTACGGAGCCGACGAACAGCGCGCCGTAATCGCCCTCAGTAATTTCCGGCCCTTGGAAAAAAAGTTCAATCCGCACTTTTTCCAGTACGGCGGTGCTTATCTCTACCCTCTGGCTTTGACCGTGAAACTGGCGGACTTTTTTAAGTTTTTGAAACTGCAGTCTTCGATTGACAACTACCTGGAACAACCGGTTGAAATGGGGAAGGTTTTTATTGCCGGTCGTTGTCTGGGCGCGTTGGCGGCAGTTTGTTCCCTTCTCTTTTTTTACCTCTTCGTCCGGCTGCTCTTTGATAAAAAGACCGCCTTGTTCGCCTCTTTCTTCTATGCGTTTTGCCCGGCGGTAATCCTCTGGGCTCATTACCTTAAACCGTACGCCTATGTCCTTTTCTGGTTTAACGGCGGTCTCTTTTTTATTGCTTACGTGTTGAAACGGGAGAAGTGGCGTTCGGCGGCGGTGCTCGCGGCGGTATTCTCCGGCCTGGCCGCCGGAACCTTAGTTGTATACGGTTATCTTTTTTTAGGTCTGATTTTGGCGGTCTTCCTGGCCGGGCGGTCGGACCGCCGGCCTTTTCCCTGGCGGTTTTCCGGTGTCTGTCTGGCGGTATTCCTGGGAGTATTTCTTTTGGTTAATCCCTGTCTGGTTCCTTCTTTTCGCGAATTTCTCCTGGAAGCGAAGGGGGTTTCCGGTATGTGGCAGTTTGGAATCACCCCGGAAAGGTTTACTCTTTTTTTTGGAGGCACGCTTCGCTACGGTTTGGGAACCCCTCTCTGGTTCGCGGCTGCCTTCGGTCTGGTTTTGGCTGTTTTACGACACAGCAAAGAGGATATTTTCCTGGTTTTGTTGCTGGTCCCGTTTCTTGTTTATGGCGCAAGCAGCACAACCGGGTATGCCCATTACATCCTGCCTTTTTTTGCAATCATGGCGCTTCTCGCCGTTCGGTTTCTGGTGTTTTTGTTATCCCTGCGGAAGGCTAGAATGGGCGCCGGTGTTTACCTGATTTTCACGCTTCTGTTCACCGCTTTTTACGGAATCGCCGCCTCTTTTTCTTTCCGGGAACCCAATACCCGCGATATTGCCGGGAAGTGGATTAAGGAAAATATTCCTTACGGAAGTATGATTGCCATGCCTGATCTTCCCTCTCCCTGGCGTACGCCGGCCTTTCCGTTTGCCGAATACCGTTTGGCGATTACCGGATTGGAAGAACGGGTTATTCAAAACTCCGGTGCCCGTTTTTTTATTTTTTCCGAATATCATTGGTTGCGTAATCTACCGAAGAAAGAGATAATTGATATTCTCCGCGATTGTGGTTATACTGAATTGAAAATGATTGAGAAACCGACGAAACTTGGTCCGTTTATTTTTCGGCGGGGGGATGATGCGCCGAGTGACTGGTGCCATCCCAACCCAACCTTTATAATTTATCAAAAACGTACCAAAACTTTTTTGGGGCATAATCGGACATCATGAATAATTATTCGGCCAGAAAGGTTTGGATAATCTTCCTTGCTGCTCTGGCGTTAAGGGTTATCTGGATTGCAACGCTCAATAACAACGTTGATGTCTGGGGGGATTGGTGGGATGAACTCGGCTGGCGGTTGGCGACGGGGCAGGGGTTTTGGGTGCAAAATCCCTGGTTTTCGCACGGCGTTCCCTTCTATGCCTGGAGGTCTCCCGGTTTCCCGTTTCTTTTGTCTCTGGTTTACCGGATTTTCGGGCATAGTTTTCTGGCAGCCAAGATTGTTTTGGCAATTCTGAATTCCGGCGCGGCGGTTTTGCTGTATCTTTTGGGCCGAACGCTGATCGGAAAAAGAGAAGGGGTTGCCGCCGGTTTAATTTACGCCTTTTACCCAACCGCGATTTTTTTCACCGGTTACCTTGCACCCGATAATATTTTTACAATATTATTGCTGACGACTGTTCTTTTTTTGGTGTTTGCCGAAAAAACAGGGAAGAGGCACCTTTTCTTTTTGGCCGGCATTTTTTTGGGTGCCGGCGTTTTATCCCGGTCCCTTTTCCTGGTTATTTTGCCGACGGTTTTTCTGTGGTTGCGTATCCGAAACCGCAAGGTTGCCGTACCGGCAACGCTTATCGTCTTTTTGGGTTGTTTGCTGGTAATGGTTCCCTGGACGGTTAGAAACTACCGCGTGTGCCACAGTTTTATCCTGACGTCAACCGAAGGGGGCATTGTTTGCTATATCGCGAATAATCCTCATTCCCTTTCTGAACCGTCCGGTTACTGGAACCCCGGAATCGATATCACAGAACATCTTGCCGGTATGTCTGAGGTTCAAATTGACCATTATTGGTATCGGGAGGCGTTTCGTTTCATTCGGGATAACCCCAAGGAATATTTACGCCTGTGCGCGGACCGTTTTACAAGATTTTGGAGATTGTATCCCCACACCTTTTCCGGACCCGGCGAAGCATACACGAAGCGGCACGTGATAATTGCATTGTTGACCATGACTCCGATTTTTGCGGCGTTTTTTGTCGGACTGTGTTTTTCCTTTCGGAGATGGCGGGATTTTTTGCTGTTTTACCTGATTATCGTTGTCTGGTCGTTACCGGTAATACTATTTTTTAAAACGGTGCTGCGTTACCGCGAGGCAATCATGCCTTACGTAATTCTGCTGGCCGGATACGCTGTTTGCCGTTTCTTCGTGGTTCCGAAAGATAATAATGCGGGATAAAAATATTCTTTTTCTGGCGATAATTTTGATGGCAAGTTTAGTCTTAAATTTGCTGGGCATAAATTGGGGAGTTCCGGATAAGGCCAAAATCAACCTTGTTTTTAAAGACAAAAAAACTCTTGGATTTTTAATACCGGAAATGATTAAAACCAGGGAAGAAGTTAGGGAAATGGCCACTTCCTACGGTACGGGATATGCACCTGATTATGACGACAAACAATTGATTGCCGTTAAAACCGACGGAAATGATTTGGTTTTAAGCAAAGGGGTTTTGAACGCAATGAGGACTTTCCTTTTGCGGACTTATTATCCCGACGAACATATGGTCCTGGTCGCGCTTTCCGGGATGAATTTGAAAGAAAAAGATTTCAACCCTCATCAGTTTAGTTACGGCGGTTCCTATACGTATACGGTAGGTTTTGTGTTTGCTTTATCACACCTTTTTCATTTTGCGCAAGCCGGAAAATCCGCCGCCTATTATTTCCTCAATCCCGACCGGTTAGGCGTATTTTACGTCATCGGTAGATTAGTCGGCGTCACGGCCACTCTTTTTGGGATTTATCTGCTTTTTCTCCTGGGAAAGAGATATTTTAACGAAAGAATCGGACTAATCGCGGCCAGTTTTTATGGTTTCGCGCCGCTGATAGTCATACGCAATCACTATTTTTCGCCGTACACATTCGCCCTTTTTTTTGTAATCGCAACTTTCTTTGCATCTCTTAAATTAATAACGAAAAATGATTGGAAATATTATCTGTCCGCAGGCGTAACAACCGGAGTGGCCGCGGGGGCAATTTCATTTTACGGGATGAGCGGAATTTTGTTTGTTCTTGCCGGCTTGCTTTATCAAATGTCAAACAAAGGAACACCCGGTATCAAGAGAGCTGTCTTTATCCGAATTTTAGGCGCCGGTTTGCTGGCGGTCGGAGTCTTTTTTATTACCAATCCTTACCTTTTTGTTTCTTGGGGTGAATTTATAAAAGAGATGCAGTTTGGCCGTCAGGATTTTGTTTTTTCCCCATCGCTTAGAATTTACCTGTTCGGTTCTCTGAAAACCGCCCTGGGCTGGCTATTTTTGATGTCAAGTTTAAGCGGGTTGCTCGTTGCGTTTGCCGGAAACAGAAAAAGAGGGAATTTATTGCTGGGCCTCTCTTTCATAATCTGCGTTATTTTTTTCAGTTTGTTCTCTCCCTGGTATGCGCGAAGGAGCATATTTTTGGTTCCCTTCTTCGCGTTGTTGAGCGGTATTTTTTTTGATTATTTGATGGGCAAACCAAAATTTAAAACTCTTGGCGGTTTTCTTTTGGTGTTAGTTTTGAGTTATACTTTCCTTTACTCGTTGTCTTACGACAAGATTTTCCGGCAGAAAAATATCCGGGATGAAGCCGGGGGTTGGATCAATGCCAGTTTACCGGAGGGGGATAGTGTCGGGTTGGTTCAGATGCCCGCTCCTTACCGTACGCCGCCTTTTGCTTTTTATAGGTATAAACTAATCCCGGTCGGTTTGGATCGAGATTTACTGAAAAAAAAGAAACCGGCGTATCTGATTTTGAGCGAGTATGATTTGCTGGGTGCGAAAGAAGAGACCCTCGATAATTTTACAGCTGATTATATTTTGCTGAAAAAGTTTGAAAAGCCGGCGCAAATTTTGGGCCTTAAATTTAACCGAACGGGTTTTTTCCCCAAAGACTGGTGGCAACCTAATCCCTATATCCTTGTCTTTAAACGGAAAAACTGACGGTTAACCGTATTAATGTGTAATTAGGGGTGATATGTCCAATAAGAGAGTATATCTGATTACCGGTGCAACAGGATTTATCGGTTCCTGTCTTTTGCGAAGGTTGCTTGATAGCAACAAAAAAGTTCACATCATCTTGAGAGAAGAGGCAAAGGCATGGCGTATTAAAGATATTCTCAATAAAGTCACTTGCCATATTTCCGATTTGTCCGACCTTCAAGCATTGGAAGGAATTGTCGCCAAAATCAAGCCGGACATTATATATCATCTTGCTACTTATGGCGCGTATCCTTTCCAGAACGAGCCCGATAAAATCATCCGCACGAACATATTGGGAACCTGGAATTTACTCAGAGCCGTTTCTAATATTAAATATGAACTTTTTATAAATACCGGCAGTTCTTCCGAATATGGGTTTAAGGAAGTTCCCATGGAAGAGACTGATTTGCTTGAACCGGCCAGTTATTATGCGGTTACAAAATGCTCGCAGACACTGCTGTGTTTTCATATCGCAAGGGAAGAGAAAAGACCGATAGTGACAATCCGACCGTTTTCGGTATACGGACCTTACGAAGAACCGACCAGATTTATTCCAACTTTAATGAAAGCCCTGTATTATAACGAAAAAATGCGTTTGGTTTCTCCGGAAATCTCACGTGATTATATTTACGTCGATGATGTTGTCAACGCCTATTTACGGATAGACCGGTTAAAAAACTTTGCCGGAGAAGTTTTTAATATCGGAACGGGCGTACAGTCTTCCATTAATAACGCCATTGAGGTGGCGGCAACGGTAACGGGGAAAACCGCCGATTTTAAATGGGGAGAGATGAAATTAAGGGCATGGGATACCACCAAATGGGTTGCGGATATTTCCAAGGCAAGGCGGTTGTTAGGTTGGTCGCCGGAGATAGATTTGAAAAAAGGGCTGTCTTTGACCTGGAAATGGTTTAAGACCAACCGTTCCCTTTATAATAGCCAAAAGGTTGCTTAGGTTTTATTTTATGAAATTGACAAATACCGGATGCGCGATTTGCGGTTCTCTCCAGAATTATACGGTTATCTACGAACAGAATTTCCGCGAATCCGATTTTAACGCGGATGTTTTTTCCGCCCGGAGAATGCCGGATAGTGTTCATTATCGGATTGTCAAGTGTAATAAAGACGGCTTAATGAGGTCCAGTCCCGTTCTGGAAGATTCGGCTGTTTATGCGCTTTATAAAAATAGTAGTTTTACTTATGGAAATGAGACTGAAAATTTGACTATTTCATACTTGGCTGCTCTCATGCCACTTTTACGGGGTCTGCCAAAGGACGCGAAGATATTGGAGGTGGGTTGCGGAAACGGCTTTCTTTTAAAAACCCTGTATAATCTGGGGTATAAAAATGTTTTTGGTATTGAACCCAGCGTTGATGCGGTGGAAAAAAGCGATAAAGATATCCGAAACAAGATTACGACGGGCATCCTGCGAACTGATACTTTCAAATCGGGTACGTTCAACTTGATTTATTTTTTTCAGTTGCTCGACCACGTACCGGACCCGGACAATTTTTTGAAAATATGTTACGCTTTATTGTCTCCCGGAGGGTTTATGTTGGCTTTCAATCATGACGTGGAAAGTTTGTCGGCGAGGCTGTTGAAGGAAAGAAGTCCGGTGATTGATATTGAACATTCTTATTTTTTTTGCAAACAAACGATTAAGAAGATTTCTGAAAAAAATAATTTTTTGATAACCAGGATATATTCACCGGCTAATGTAATTTCCTTGAAACACATAATTTGGCTGCTTCCGATACCCGGGTGGATAAAATTAAAGTTGTTAAGTTTAAAGGCCGGGATTTTTTGTTCAATATTGAAGCAAAAAATAAGAATAAAAATCGGCAACTTATGTTTAATAGCAACAAAATAGTTACCTAAAAAAATCATGAAATTTTCCGCGGAACAAAAATCTCTGCGCCGCCGCATTCTTGAGCTGAGTTATGCGAAAAATCGCGCGCACCTCGGTTCCTGCTTAAGCGCTGTCGATATAATCTATGCTATTTACAAAACCAAAAAAGATGACGAACGATTCGTTCTATCGAATGGTCATGCGGGTACAGCGCTTTATGTTGTTTTGGAAAAATGCGGTTTAGTGCCTTACCCGATTATCGATAATCTTCACATTCATCCCGACCGGGATTCGAAGATAGGTATTGATGTGTCAACGGGAAGTTTGGGGCAGGGTTTGCCTGTCGCCCTGGGTATGGCATTAGCAGACAGGAGGAAGAACGTTTATTGTCTTGTATCGGACGGTGAGTGCACCGAAGGGAGTATCTGGGAAGCGCTCAGGGTTGGATTTGAACAAAAGCTGAGTAATCTGAAAATAGTTATCAATGCTAACGGTTGGGGAGCTTACGCTCCCATTTCTTTGTCGTTGGTTTTAAGAAGAGTTAACGGATTCGGTTATAAAGCGAAGGTTGCAAGCGGCCATAACATAAACAAATTATCACGGCTGTTGGCGTCACGGTCAGGCGGGCGGCCATTACTGGTTTTTGCCAGGACGACTGTGGAGCAGTTTGCGTTTTTAAAAGGCCTGGATGCTCATTATTATGTTATGAATAAGAAAGATTATGAGTCGGCAAAGGATATTTTAAAATGAACCGGCAAATGCCAGGCATAATAATGCGTCGATGTTTCGCCGACGCATTATACGTAAAGATGTGTGAAGATGCCAGGATATGGGTTGTTACAGGCGACTTGGGTTATAAGATGTGGGACCAAATAAAGACGGATTTTCCGGATAGATTTATCAATGTGGGCGCCGCCGAACAGGTTATGGTTGGTTTGGGTGTAGGTTTGGCGTTAGAAGGCAAAGTTCCCTTTGTTTATTCCATAACAACTTTCTTACTTTACCGGCCTTTCGAAACCATACGCAACTATATACACCGTGAAAAAATACCGGTCAAATTGGTCGGCTCCGGGAGAGATAAAGATTATGTTAACGATGGTTTCTCGCATTGGGCCGAAGAGGACAAAGAAGTAATGAAAATATTCGCGAATATACGTTCAAGGTGGCCCGAGACAAATGAAGACATACCCGCTCTGGTCGAAGAGATGGTTAATAATGACGTTCCTTACTATATAAACTTAAAAAAGTAGGTTTAGAGAGGCGGCACATGAAAAAGATATCAGCGGTTATCGCCTGTTATAAAGATGAGCAAGCCATTCCGCATATGCATCGAAGACTTGTTGAAACGTTCAAAAAAATCGGGGTTGATTACGAAATAATATTTGTGAATGATGGAAGCCCGGACAATACAGAGAAGATCCTGGCTGACTTGGTTGATCAGGACGGGCACGTCGTTGCCGTAAATCATTCCCGTAATTTTAGTTCTCAAATGGCTTTTACCAGCGGTATGGACATTGCTACGGGGGACGCGGTGGTTTTACTCGACGGAGACCTCCAGGACCCGCCGGAAATAATCGAAAAGTTCTACGAGAAATGGAACGAGGGTTTTGACGTTGTTTACGGAGTGCGCGTAAAAAGAGAGGCGTCTTTCTCGATGCAAATTGCTTATAGGCTATTTTACCGGATATTCCGTAAAATGTCTTATGTCGTAATTCCTTTAGACGCCGGTGATTTTTCTTTGATGAACAGAAAGGTAGTTGACCATTTAAAACAATTTTCGGAAAGAGATAGATTCCTGCGCGGTTTGCGCGCCTGGGTGGGTTTTAGGCAAACAGGCGTCCCTTATGCAAGGTCCAGGAGAATGTTTGGTGAGACCACTAATAATTTTCTGAAACTTTTCCAATGGGCAACGAAAGGTGTGCTCTCTTTTTCATACGTCCCCCTTGAATTGATTACTTTACTTTCTCTCTTAACGTTTTGCATTGCTTTTCTGGGAATAGTTGTACAAATAGTATTAAAATTTATCTTGCCGAATACACCGCAAGGTTTAACCACGGTCATAGTTTTGGTACTATTTTTAGGTTCAATTCAATTATTGGGAATAAGCGTGCTCGGACAATATATCGGGAAGATATTTGAAGAGGTCAAGCAGAGGCCGAAATATATCGTAAAAAGTATTTTTCGAAAAACACCCAGTTAATAACAGATAAGGCGCATCGTTAATTGTAATTTGGACCGATTAAACAATGTGGCAGACTAAAAGAGTTTCGGTGCTTCTACCCACTTATAACGAGAAAGATTCCATCCGTCGCGTTATTGATGATTTTTTTCAGACCGGCGTGGTTGATGAGGTGGTTGCCGTCAACAACAACGCGGCGGCCGGTACCAGCGCGGAAATCGGAAAGACCGCGGCGCGTGAGATTTTTGAGTTCCGGCAGGGCTATGGGGCCGCGATCCGGCGGGGCTTGAAAGAGTCTTCCGGGGATTTGATTATAATCTGTGAACCGGACGGAACTTTTCTGGCCCGGGACGTCTTTAAATTGCTCGCCTACGCGGACGATTTCGAGGTTGTGTTCGGCACCCGGACCACCCAGGTTCTTATTTGGGAAGGTGCCAACATGGGCTCCCTGCTGAAGTGGGGTAATTGGGCGGTTGCCAAACTGTTGGAATTCCTTTTTAACACCACGACTTTCACCGACGTCGGCTGTACAATGAGGTTGATTAAGAAGGAAGCGCTGGGGAAGATCGAAGACCAGTTCAGGGTGAACGGAGAGTATTTTGGCCCGGAGATGATGATTTTGGTAGTTCTTAACGGCTTAAGGTATATTGAAGTACCTGTCAATTATCTTCCCCGAGTAGGTCGTTCTTCCGTAACCGGGCATAAAGGAAAGACGGTGCTGCTGGCGGTGCGGATGATTTTTTTGATTTTCAGGTACCGGATTGCTTCATGGTTTAAGGTTATCCCTATAAAGGGTTTGCAATGAAGAGCCGATTTTTTCCGAGATTTTGTACGGCCGGTTCTTCGAAGAGAACGTTACGCCGCAATGGTTTTAAGGCAGAAATTTTTCAGCGTCATTCGAAGAATAGCCGCCGGGCAATCTTTGAGGTTTTTAGCGTTAAATTTTTGACGGATTCGGGAAGAAAAGAATAGAATAAGAGGGAAAACATTCCGGCAAATTTATAGTTGGAGGTTAAAATTAATCCTAAAATTGGTATGGCTGAAGTTGATATAACGCCGCCGGTCGGCAGTTCCCTGGCTGGCTATTTTGAAGACCGGAAGAGTACCGGCGTTCACGACAATCTTGTTGCCCAAACCTTCCTTTTTGAAACAGAAGAGACCCGGGTTATCTTTATTACCTGCGACCTTATCGCCTTTTCGGCGGAGACGATTAGCGAAGTGAAGGAACTGATAAACCGGGAATTTACCATACTTCCGGAGAATGTTTTTATTCATACTACCCACACCCACACCGGTCCGGCAACGTTGGACCTTTTGGGTATTTCGCAGGGTCTGGAGTATCTGCAGGAACTGCCCGGTAAGTTTGCCGATTCGGTCCGTCAGGCGATTGCCGGGTTGGCGCCGGGCCGGATTGGTTTCGGCTGCGGCGCAGAGTCCGGCATTTCATTTAACCGCCGTTACCTGATGAAGGATGGGACGGTGCGCACCAACCCCGGCGCCGGCGACGCCTGGGAGAAGATAATCGGGAAAGGCAATCCGGACATCGTGAAACCGGCTGGTCCGATTGACCCGGAAGTGGCGGTTATGAAGATAGAAGGTGAAACCGGGAAATTGAGAGCAATCCTGGTCAATTTCACCTGCCATCTGGACACCGTCGGTGGCAACCTTATTTCCGCCGATTACCCCGGGGTTATCCGCCGATTGATACGGGAAAAGAAAGGCGAAGATGTCATGGTCGGTTTTTTTAACGGGACCGCCGGTAACATAAACCACCTGGATTTTTTGACCGGAAAAGCCAAGATGGGTTATTTTGCGCAGACCGAATGGATGGGTAACATCCTGGCGGCGGAAGCGTTAAGGATTTCCGAAAAGATAGAGTGCCAGCCGTTCAAAACGGTTAAGGCGGCCGCCGGTACGCTGGAGATTCCAATACGTCAGCCCGGTGAAAAGGAATTAAAGTTTGCCCGGCGCGTGGTAGAAGCAAGTCTAGCGAAGTTATCCGAAGAAGACAAAGCGGAGTTGAACCGCCGCAGCAATTTTTTCGGCGATGAAGCCGTCTGGCTGAAAGAAATGCTCCTGGTTGTTGACGAAGGAAAGAAGAAAGAAAAGGTACCGGTGGGCGCGGCGCGCATAAACGATGCCGGGTTTGCGTTTCTGCCGGGAGAACCATTTATCGAGTTCGGCTTGCGGATAAAAGCCGAAGCAAGATTAAAGCCGGTTTTTGTGGTTGAATTGACCAACAGTTACGCCGGATATATACCGACTAGACAGGCTTTTTCCGAGGGCACCGGTTACGAGGAGCGCCTGGCGCGGAGCAGCAGGTTGGCGCCGGAGGCAGGGGATTTGATTACGGAAGCGGCGCTGAAGTTGCTGGCATCTTTATAAATAAATGTCATTGCGAACGTATTCCAGTGTGGCAATCCCGTTTCGTAAGGTTTGAGATTGCCGCGTTCGCCTCTGGCGGACTCGCAATGACCATAAAATTGGAGGACATTTTATGGTCAATTGGGGAGTGATTGGTTGCGGCGGAATTGCGCGGCGGCGCACCATTCCGGAGGGAATTTTAGCGGCGAAGAATAGTTGTTTGACCGCGGTTATGGATGCCAATCTTTCGGTGGCAAAAGAGATGGCAAAAGATTTAAAAGTTAAGTGCTATGACACTGAAAAGGAACTGTTGTCGGACCCGGAAATTAACGCAATTTATATTGCTACGCCTGCTTATCTGCATGCGCAGCAGGCGATAGGGGCGCTGCGTTACGGCAAAAATGTCTTGGTGGAAAAACCGCTTTCCCTGACACTTTTCGATTGTGAATCTGTGATTAAAGAAGCGGAAAAACAGGGTCTGAAATTAGGAGTAGGCTATATGATGAGATTTCACGGTTTTCATCAGCAGCTGCGGGCGATGATTTCCGAAGGCGGGATTGGCAAGCCGGTTCTGGGCCGGGCTCAGCTTTCCTGCTGGTACCCGCCGATGAAAGGAGCCTGGCGGCAGAATCCGGAACAGGGCGGAGGCGGTTCCTTAATTGACATGGGCAACCACCTTATTGATCTGCTGGAATATATTTTTCAATCAACGGTTAAAGAAATAAGTTGTTTTACCGGTAACCTCGTCCAATCTTATGCGGCGGAGGACAGCGCTTTGACCACCGTTCGTTTTCAGAACGGAGCCATGGGTGTGGTTGATGCGTTTTTTTCCATACCGGATAATTCTTCCCGTAACTTTCTGGAGGTTTACGGAAGCGCCGGTTCAGTTCTGGCTGAAGGAACCATCGGTCAGGGGTCGGCTGGAATCGCGCGCGCTTTTGTGGAAAAAGGGATGAAGGGCTATGAGGCTGAGCAGAAAAGATCTCAGTCGGGCGGAGTGGATTTGAAGTTCCCGCCGGTAAATACGTATCAGGCGGAGATTGAAGAATTTGCCGGTGCGATTTTGGAAAATCGGAAACCGGTTGTTTCCGGCGAGGATGGTCTTTGGTCGCAAAAGCTGGTGTTAGCGGCTTACGAATCGTCCCGTACCGGTAGAACAATTAAATTGTAATTAAGGTAACCCATCTTTGCGAAACTGGTGCCTCTAACAGGCGTATTTGCCACGGCGGGCAATGGAGAAAAAGATGACGGAAAAATTAGCGATTGAAGGCGGGGCGGCGATAAACAAAAATCATTTTCCGAAATGGCCTTCTTTTGAAGAGACTACCATTCAGAAGGCGATGGAACCATTGCGCACCGGAAAGGTCAATTACTGGACCGGCGAGATGGGCGTTAAGTTTGAAAATGAGTGGGCTAAGTGGAACGGAGCAAAGTACGGAATTACAACCAGCAACGGCACCAGCGCCCTCCATACGGCGGTGGCGGCTTTAGGAATAGGACCGGGCGACGAGATTATTTGTCCTTCCTATTCTTTCATTGCTTCTTCGTTCTGCATACTTCAGGCGGGTGCTTTGCCGGTTTTCGCCGATGTGAACGAGACCCATACCCTTGACCCGGCGGATATTGAAGACAAAATTACGGAGCGAACGAAGGCTATCATCGTGGTGCATCTTTACGGGGTGGTGGCTGACATGGACCCGATAATGAAGATTGCTAAAAAACATAACCTTTCTGTGATTGAAGACTGCGCCCAGTGTTTCGGCGGTATCTACAAGGGAAAGAAGGCCGGAACCATCGGTGACGCCGGGTGCTTTAGTTTTTGCCAGAGCAAACATTTTACCACCGGCGGAGAAGGCGGGGCGGTGATAACCGACAATGAAGCGCTGCAGTGGGAATGCCGGTCTTTTCGCGACCACGGTTATGATGTTAAAGAGAGGTTGAGATTATTAGAATTGGAAGCGAAGCTTACCTACATCCATAATCGGGTAGGTTTTAACTATCGCATGACGGAAATGCAGTCGGTAATCGGTCTCTGCGAACTGGGTCGGCTTGATACCTGGAACCTGTTGAACCGGAGGAAGAACGGCCGTTTTCTGATTGAAGCCCTGAAAGGGCACCCGTTGGTTTTGCATCCGCCGTTGGACACCAGGGAGCGGGAGAACGCGTTCTGGTGGGCGCCGTTTGTTCTTGACTCTGACCGGCTTAAGGTTCCGGTGAAACAGTTTGTGGGCGCCCTGGAAGCGGAGGGTGTTCCGGTTTACGGCGTTCAGTGGCCGGAAATGTATAAAGAGAAGGCGTATCTTGAACAGAACGGATTCGGTCGGTTAAAATATCCTTTTAAAGATCCTAACGCCCGAAAGATTGATTACGCGGCTTTTGACTGCAAAAAGGCGAATTGGCTTTCCGAGCGGACGGTATCGTTCTTTACGCACCCGGTTTATACCTTGCAGCATATGGAGTTTTACGTGGCGGCATTTCGGAAGGTGGCGGCCGCATACACAAAGTAATTAAGAATAAAACATGGGGGGAGTTATGAATTTGATTAAAACAGTGAAAGGCTCTTTGCTTGAAAACTTCTTTCCGGCGGGTTGGAATCTGGCTAAAATTGACCGGTGCTGCAGCAATCCGGCAAAGTCGATTTGTGACCGGCAGTCATGGTGGAACAAGAATTTTGTTCCGGTTTCCTGCGCTTCCCTGGAAGAATTTGACGTTAAAATGGGTCATGAGATTGCGCTGGAAATTCGCGCGGCAAGAGAAGAAAAGAGAAAACTGATTTTAATCCTACCGGTCGGGCCGATGGGGATGTATAAATGGGCCGTTTATTTCTTGAAGGAATGGAACGTTGACTGCCGGCATGTGCACGGTTTTAATATGGATGAGTGGAGCGACCGAAACGGAAAGACCCTGCCTTCGGATAACCCCGGCGCTTTTCAGAATGCGATGGAAGGCGCTTTCTACGGTCCGCTCGGGTCTTTGACCGTACCGTCCGGTCAGCGCCATTTCGCAACCTCAAAATTACTGCCCGCTTATCCGAAGGAAATTGAAAGACTGCGGAAGGAAGGCGCGAAGATGGTGTTAATATTTGGCGTCGGCCGGGTTTTTCACATCGCTTTCTGGGAACCGCATTTTGCCGCGGAATTTTCCAGCGTGGCGGAATGGAAAAAACAGCCTTACCGCGTAGGGGCGAAGCTGCATCCGCTTACCGTCGAACAGAATGCGATTACCAGTTTTAAAAGCCGGACTACTTTGGTGCCTTGTTTTGCCAACACCATCGGCCCGGGAATATTTCTTGGGGCAGATACAATTATCGGAGGTTGTGATGGAATTCTTGGCCGGGGAATGATGTGGCAGGGGATGAGTTTATGGGTCACACTGCGTTACGGAACCGACATGTGGGTTCCGAGCAGTTTTATGCCGACCCTGCCCGGCCGGTTGTTTTTTCTGAAGGAATTAGCCGGACCGCTGGTCGCGGATTGTAACTGACGGGTAACCGTCATCCCTGCATGTCGTAGGCGGGGATCCAATCCTTTAAGGTGTAGATTCCCGCTTACTATCCGCGGGAATGACAAGAGAGTGGAGGTATAAATGAGAATATTGGCAATAGGCGCCCATCCCGACGATATCGAATTTCTTTGCGCCGGAACGCTCCTGAAGTTTCGCGACCGGGGCGATGAAATTTTTACGGCTGTTTTATGCAATGGTGATAAAGGTCATTACGAAATCGGTCCGGAAGAATTGGCGCGTATTCGGCGTCTGGAGGCGGAAGAAGCGGCGAAATTGGAAAAAGCAACCTTGGTCAGCATCGGCGTTTTTCCGGACCTGGATATCTACGCCGATCGCGAGAGCCGTCGGAAAGTGGTGGAAATAATCCGGCAGGCAAAACCGGACCTGATTTTAACCCACTACCCGGATGACTACATGTGTGACCATTCCACAACCGGCCGACTGGCAATAGACGCTTCCTTTACCGCTTCGTTGCCTAATTTCCGCACGGAAAGTCCGCACATCAAATCAATTCCGCCTATTTATTTCATGGATGCGATGGCGGCAGTTAACTTCCAGCCGACTGATTATGTGGATATTTCGGAGTTTATTGAGGCGAAAGGTAAGGCCCTGTTGTGCCACCAGAGTCAGTATAAATGGCTTAAGGACCATGACGGTATTGATTATGTAGATTTTATGAAAAAACACAGTGCTTTTCGGGGCGTTCAATGCGGCGTTAAATACGCGGAGGCGTTTCAGCGCTACGCGGTTTGGGGCCGGATACGCTCCGGCAGTATCCTGCCGTAGTAATACCTAACCCATTTTTTATCTTGGTGGTGTACCCCGGCGGTCTAAGGGGTTCCGGATGGTTCTCACATTGCGCCCGGGAATAACTCGGGCTTTTTGATTATACCCAATTCAAGACCGAGGTCGTAAATGTTTTGTATATCTTGTGCTTTTATCGATGCGGAAGGTATTTCCAGCGCCGCCAGTTGGTCACGGATCATCTTTTTAACCATTTCTTGATTTGTATCTGTATTCGATGTTGCGTCCGTTATTTTTTGCGCTAACCCTCCGGATAACAACTGGTAGAGTGGATTGAGCAAAGATGCAGCCCGCACTTTGTTTCCCTTTGCCAGGAATTGGATGCCGGTTGAAATGAGATTCTTTTTGATGTTTTTCCGGTAGGGGGAGTCGTAATTTTCTTTGAGCGCTTGTTCAAAAAGAGAACTTGCCTCGTTAAAATTTCCGGACTCTAAGAGTTTTAATCCTTTTTCATAATTTTCTTTCGACCGGGCAACCCTGATGTTTAAAGATTTAAAAGCTTCAGAGGAAATAACTCTGACCGCGGTTTTTGGGTCATTGAGCGCCAGGTATTCCAAGAAAGGCCCCTGGGATTCCCCGGCAACACCTCCCAAAACTTCAACCATTTCGACCCTCAGTTTTACCTCATCTTCCACGGTCCATCCCTGATTTTTCTGGGGGGATGATTTTCCCGTAACTCCCGGAGCAGATTGAGACGATTTCAGTATGGGGCTTGTAAAACCGGGAGAGGGCGATTCTGATCCTCCCGGAGCAGATTGAGTTAGGGCAGGATTGTTTTTCGGGTAGTCTTCCTTAAGTCTTTGTACCAGGACTGCAACACTGAGGTCTCCTTTAAGGAATCCGGTCATCAAGTTATAGTAAAAAATATAATCCCTTTGGTTTTCGGGTATAGTGCTATAGGTGGTTTCAGTAATGCCGGGCCAGGCGAAAAGAAAGAGTGGGAGGGACTCTTCTTTGCCCAGTGCCTTGGTTAGTGTCCACATCCGCGGGTCGGCAAGTTCCGGGGGCCATTCTTTCCTGGTAATTTCGGTTCCTGATGTTTCCATTTCGACGGGCCATTTTTTCAAAAACCAATATTTTAAGATTACCTTGAAAGCCTCAGGTGTGTTCTGGTTGGCCAGAGCTACCAGGAACTCAAATTTTTCTTCCTTCGGAAAGTCTCCGGCAAGCGCCTGGTCAACCATAGCAAGAGCTTTTGGATTCTTGATTTGGGCTAAATTTTGAACCGCACTACTTCTAACGACCAGTTTTTCGTGTTCATTGGATGCGGACGCAATCAGTGCTTCAATTGCTTCATCAGTCTCCGCTTTTTTGAGTTGGTCCAGCGCGGAGATTCGTTTGGCGAGAAGACCAAATTTTAAATCTGCGAGTAATTCCGGGACACTTTTACGTTTACCGTTTACTTCTTCATTTGTTTCCTCTGCTTCCGTGGTTTTCTTGAGAACAACAACCGGGGCAGTAAACGCTTTTAATTTCTGTAGATCATCGGTTGCTTTTTTACCAATGTCGGTGGTTGGTGTTTTTTTAGCAAGTGATTCCAGAGTGGAAATGGCTTTCGGGTAATTTTTTTGGGTCCAGTAGGTTATCGCCAGGTTATATTCGGCTTCCAGATAGTCGGTTTTTAGTTCCAGTGCCTTTTCGAACGCGGCGACTGCCTCGGAGTAATTATCGGCTTCGTAAAATTCCGTGCCTTTATTGAAATATTCCTCCGCCGTCGGCGATACTAAATTGGCATTGGTCTGTTGCCCAAAGGCAGGCAAGGTAATGGCGAAAAAAACAATCAATCCCACCCAGAGCGCGAATCGTTTCATTCCCCTCCCGCTATTGTTTTAAAGAATTTTCCAACAATTGGATGAGCTGTTCTTTGGGCACCATGCCGACCAGCCGTTCTTTTTCCTGTCCGCCGATAAAGAGGATCAGGGTCGGGATGCCCATCACCCCGAATTTTCCGGCCAGATTTGGATTTTCGTCCACATTCACCTTGCCCACGTTCACCCGTCCCTCAAAGTCCGTGGCGATTTGGTTTAATATCGGACCCAGCATTTGGCAGGGACCGCACCATTGAGCCCAAAAATCAATTAGGAACGGGACGGTGCTTTCCTTTACTTCTTTTTCAAAATTAGTTTCGTTTAATATTATTTCCATTTTCCCCCTTGCGAATGCAGTTGCCAAACGTGCCCGTTGTTTTTAACAGAGCCCGCCTTAGGCGGGCGATTACGAAAGCGTTAATTTACGAAAAGCCGTTTTAATTTCCTGTAGGGCTTTGGTTAAGTTGTCGCGGTCCCGCGTCTCAAAAGTTAAAAACGCCAGTTTTTTTCCTTCCAGAGCTTTTTTTCTGAAATCAGACCAATTTACGGTTCCTTCAGATGGAATCAGGTGTCGGTCTGCGGAATCGTAGGTATCGGAAAGATGAAAGGCGATAATTTCATCTTTTAACGTTTTCAGGATTACATCCAGAACGCCGGAAATGTGGGCGTGGCCCGTATCCAGGCAAATACCGGTGTTGGATAGGCCTTCAATTAATAAAGAAAGGGCGGATGGTTGCCATCCGACTAAGCCGGGTAACATGTTTTCAACTGCCAGGCGTATTTTGTTTTCAGATAGGATTCGGTCTAGTTCAACCAGGCTTTTTCGGCTCTGCGCCAGCCTCATTTTTTCTTCTTCAGGCCGAGTTAAAATTCCGCCGGGATGGACGATTACGGTTTCGGCTCCGGGCAGTCGGCTGAAAACGGAAACAGCCGCTTTTATTTCATTAATCGCTTTTTTGCGTAAATTATCGTTAAGTGAGGAAATATCCAGGGTTTCGCTGAACGGAGCGTGCATGGTTCTAACTTTTATGTTAAATTTTTTTAATTTGTCAATAAGATGGTTTTCGTAACCATGTTCCCGGTAGGGGAAGTGGTGTTTGCTTCCGAAATTAAACGCTCCCCATAGCTCCAGGTTTTTAATTGCGTTGTCGGCGAAAACCGGTAGCACATCCAGAACTTTTTCTTTATTGCAGATAAAGGTGGAAACGCATATTTCCATTGTCAGATATTATTCTTTTGTAATTTCCGATAAATAAGGCCCGACCATCTTCAAGAGTTCTTGCTTGTCTATGCCTCCGACGCGCGTATCGCGAATTATACCGTTACGGTCGATTACGAAGGTAGTCGGGATCCATCTTATTCCATAGAAACGAGCCACCCGGTTTTCTAAATCATTGACAATCGGATAATTAATCCGGTTTGCCTTGCTGAATTCCAGTAAAGTGGCGTTACGGTCGTTTAGGCCGACTAAGTCACTGTTTCTTACCCCTAACCCGATTATTATGACACCCTTCTTTTCAAAATCCCGGTAAAACTGGATGAGTTCTGGAATTTCAGCCCGGCAGGGCGGGCACCTTGTCGCCCAGAAATTAAGGACGACCACTTTTCCTTTCAGGGAATCCAGGGAGATGGTTTTTCCGTCCAGCGAGGTTACGGTAAAAAGTTTTGCCGGGTTTCCGAGCAGGCTGCCCTGGGCCATAAGGGGCCGTACCGTAAGGAACAAGCCGACTATTGTTAACACAAAGATATTTAAATTAACCAGCCTTTTTTTCATTTTAGTTTCCGATACTTACCGACTCCGTATCTGTACTTCCCGAAAAAAAGGTTTCAGCTTTTCCCGTAACGCTTCCAGCCATTCTTTTTCCCAGGATTTTTTAGCGGCAAATTCCGGGTTCAGGGTTGGAGCGGGAAAGAAATTTTGAATAACATAACGACCGGGAAAGACGTCTTGGTTTTTTCGTTCCCTGCAAAACCGGCCGATTTCCAGAAAATCGTCTTCAGTTAAAAAGTCCGGAGCAACGGTGGTGCGTAATTCATATTCTACCCCCGAATCAGTCAACAAGTCAATCGTGGCAATAACTTTTGAAAGGACTTGGTCGCGGGACGCAACTTCAATTCCGGAAACCCGGCTGTATTTTTCCGGTCGGAGCGGTGCTTTGATGTCAAGCGCAACGTAAGCTATCAAATCCCGGCTTATCAATTTTCTCAGGACCTCCGGCCGCGAACCGTTGGTATCCAATTTCACCGGAAGGTTTTCCGCCTTGATTTTTATCAGAAAATCAATTAACTTCGGTTGCAGGGTCGGTTCGCCACCCGTGACAACCAGCCCGTCAAGAAAGTCTTTTTCTTTACGCAGGTAGTTTAAAATTTTTGTTTCAGAAAAGGAAGGCAGCGAAGAGTGGTTCAAAACCAGGTCAGCGTTGTAGCAGAACGGACAGCGAAAATTACAACCCGGCGTCCAGATTACCGCCGCTATTTTTCCGGGATAATCAACAAAGGAAGTCCGGGCAAATCCTTTGATTTCCATTATTTTTTTCAATTACATTAGTGCTGGCAGGAGTTGCAGGAAGCGCAGGAACCGGAGCGACAGCCGGCGCAGGAAGAAGATCCTCCGGACGCGGGAGATGAACTGCCCCGGCCGATGGAAAAAGGCGTAAATTCCTTCCTTGTTTTACCGCGGCATTTAGAACAGGTCTCCGGCTCTTTTTCGGATGCTGTTACCAGTTTCTCGAAACCAAACCCGCAACTTTCACAGCGGTAGCAGTATATCGGCATGTTTTTAATTTCACCCTTGTTTTTTTTTACTTTTAGCTCCCTTGTTTTTTCTGGTTGTTTTTCTTTTTCTTATTATTAGATGAAGAGTAGGGGGCTGGGGTTGAAATTCTTCTTCCAGCAGCTGCATGATGCGGGAATGTAATTCGTCCGGTACCGGGAGTAGCGGAAGGTCTCGGCAAAGCGCAATCGTTTTTCGAAAAGTTTCCAAAACGGCGATACACTCCGGGCAGTTAACCAGGTGTTCTTCCAGAAGCCGGTTCCGGTTTGCGTCAAGCTCGTTTTCCAAGTAGGCGGATAACGAAATTCGATAACGACGGCATATGATAACCATGTTTAGGGGTTGCGCTCAATATCTCTTTAGATGTTTAAAGTAATGTGATAGTTTCTCCCGGAGCAGTGAACGGCTGCGGTGGAGCCGCGTTTTGACCGCTGATTCGCTGATTTTCAGTATCCGGGCGACCTCTTTGACCGGTAGGTCTTCAATTTCGTAAAGAACGAATGGTGTCCGGTAAATATCCGGTAGTCCCGCAATATTTTTTTCCAGGAGTTCCTTTAGTTCGGTATTGGCCAGAGAAGCCGCCGGGTTGTGGGACCAGTCAGTAATTTCGAATGATTGCTCTTTACCGTTATCTTTCCGGATGGTTGTCATCGCCTCCAGTGAAACCGGCGCTTTTTTCTGCTTGCGCAGTTTCAGAAGGCAGAGGTTGATGGCAATCCGGTAGAACCAGGTGCCGAAACTGGAACGGCCGGAAAATTTCGGCAGAGCCTGGAAAGCACTTAGGGAAGCTTCCTGAAGAACGTCGGCTGCGTCGGAACGGTTTCCCAGAATCCGGTAGGCCGAACTATAAGTCCGGGCCTCGTATTTTTTGAGCAGTATTTCGAAAGCTTCCCGGTCTCCGCCTTTGGCCCTGGAAACCAGTACCGCTTCTTTTTTTTCCATATTCAAAACGGTCGTGCTTGAAAAAACTCACCTTTGTGATTACGTCGGGCTTTTCCCGACGACTTCGTCCGCCGAAACCTTGGTGAAGGCGGAAGCCCGTGCGGTTCGCGAAGCCCGCTTCAGCGGGCGAAGTCGGGGCGACTGGATTCGAACCAGCGACCTCTTGGTCCCAAACCAAGCGCTCTAACCAGGCTGAGCTACGCCCCGAAATAAACTCCCGCTATTTTATCTATATTCCATTATCCAACTTTAATATGACAGGGGTAAATTTGTATCTTCGGGATTTCGGGGCTCCGCTTTTAGGGAAGGGTGATTCCCCTCCCTAATCTTCCACCCCCAGAACTAAAACGAGAAAGGGCTTCGCCCCTTCTCTTCATCCCTTCAGCCTCGCCTCTGGAGCAGGCGGGCTGAGCTACGCTCCGAAAAATAGTGAATTGTGAACGGTAAACAGTGAATGGTGACGGTAATTAACCGAAATATTGTACCATATTTTAAATATTAGTGCCTTCCTTGCGGCAAGTATTTTGTGGTATTATAAACAATAAAATTACCGTGCAAGCTGTGTTTCAATGCGGGTACCCGTATCGTTCGATAAAGGTATAATGATGAGGTGAAGACATGGGGGGAGCTCCGGTTTTTTCGGTAGAAGGTGATGGAATTGCCGAAGTTTGGGAGAAGAGTTTGGTTCTGTTGTGGGAAAAGGGGACACAGATTAAGACCGAATATGACAAACCAACCGACCCGCCGGCCAAAGACGCGGCGATGGTAATGGTAGTCCGTCAACCGTTCGCCGAACCCAGGATACACCTTGGTTTCTGCGGCGGGATCGAAGATTTGGAAAAATATCGCCAGGAAGTGGTTGACGGTGTTCACGACCATTGGATTGCTCCGGAAGAAGGAAAGTGGACTTATACTTACCACCGGCGTTTGACCGATTATCTGGTTACCGATGACCTTTCCCGCCGTGACCCGAAGAAACTTCCTTTTAAAAGCGTCAATCAGTTGGATTATATTGTCCGGAAATTATCGGAACGGCCGTACAGCCGTCGCGCTCAGGGTATTACCTGGATGCCTTTATCTGATCCGGAAACAGACGACCCACCTTGTCTGCAGCGGGTTTGGTGCCGGCTTTTTCCGGTCGGCCAGACTTCGCTCGCCTCGGCGAAGCCTGGGTCCGGACGAGAAGAAGACGGGTATAACCTTCAGATGCATACCCACTGGCGCAGCCGGGATGCCTACCGGGCCGCTTATATGAATATTTACGGATTAACCGAACTCCAGAAAGTCCTGGCGGCTCAAATTCAGGACAGATTAAAGCGTCCGGTATCGGTCGGGTCCTACGTTGACATTACCGATTCTTATCATATTTACGGTTCCAGTTTTGAAGATTTCAAGAAACGTTTTTTGAAACTTTACCGGGAAAGAATTTTTTTCAGTCCGGAAAGCGGTAAAGGAAGGACTCTGCGCAGTGATGATTCTGCGGTTATCGCCGGAATTGAATACGGGAAAGAACTCTTGAAAGCAGAGAACGGATGATGCCGGTTTGGGCTCAAAAGTAGAGCCAGCGGCTTCGCGCCGTATAGGCGAGCAAGGCAGCGCAGTCATATGAATAAATCCGGATTAGTTCTGGTTATCTGCGGGCCTACCGGTGTCGGTAAGAGTGAAGCAGGCTTGATTTTGGCCGAAAAGATAGGCGGAGAGATAATCTCCGCCGATGCTTTTCAGTTTTACCGCGGTCTTGACTTGGGGACCGCCAAACCAACCATTTCCGAAAGAAAGGGAGTTTCCCACCATCTTATCGATTGTCTCTCGCCGGAGGAAAATGCGAACGCGCACTGGTACGCGGAAAAGGTTCGTCTGTTAATTCCGGAGGTTATCGGACGCAAGAAGATTCCCATTTTAGTGGGTGGAAGCGGTCTTTATCTGAGGGCGGTTCTGGACGGATTTTTTGGAGGTCCGGAACAAGCAGCGGTTCTGGAAGCAAGAAAAGAATTATCCGGTGTCGCTCCGGCAGAACTTCTTTCTCGGTTGAAGCGGGTGGACCCGGAAGCCGTTGCCCGGATTCATCCAAACGATGCCTATCGTTTGGGCCGGGCGCTGGAAGTTTACCTGGCAACCGGCAAACCTATTTCGGTTTTGCGCAGACAAAACACGCGGTTTGCCTATCCTTTCCGTCTTTTTGGTGTTTACCGGAGCCGGATGGAACTTTATCGCCGGATTAACCGGCGAGTTGAAGAGATTTTTGCGGCCGGATTTTTGCCGGAAGTAAAAGCGCTTCGTGAGCAATATGATTTTGCTCTGCCGGCTTTCGAGGCGATTGGCTATCGGGAAACAGCCGCGTATTTTTCCGGAGAAATATCCCTGCCGAAAGCCAAAGAAATCATTAAGCAGAAAACCAGGAATTACGCCAAGCGTCAGATGACCTGGTTCCGTAAGGAGAAACGAATTTTATGGCTTGATTTTTCCGGCCTTGGCGTTAATTGCTATTCGCCATTCAATACTCATTGACACCACTTCCGGGATGAAGCCGGTGTGTTGTCAGATTGACCGGCACCGGGAAAAGTGATATACTTGTCTTCGATATTTTGCGGGCCTAAGACATTTACTTTTTTTAAGTAAAACAAAAATATGGATTTGAGCCGGTTCGTCATACCTTTAGGTATTTTAACTTATATCCTACTTCTGGCAACCATTTCAAGCGGTTTATTCCGGGCCAAGCTTAAACTTAAACTCAAGCATCACAAATTGTTGGCTTTATCGACCGTTATCCTGGCAACCATGCATGCCGGAATAATTATTTATCTTACGAGGCACGGACAATAGCAAATGAAAATAATCGGAATAAATGGAAGCCCCAGGATAGGCGGAAACGCGGATGTTTTGCTTGATAAGGCGCTGGAAGGCGCCCGGAGTATCGGCGCGGAGACCGAGAAAATAATACTGAACACCCTGAAAATCGCTCCCTGTCAGGAATGTGAAAACCTCAAGGATGACGGTTCCTGTATAATTGAGGATGATATGCAGGGTTTGTACCGGAAAATCCTGGAGGCGGACGCCGTTATTGTGGCTTCTCCGGTCTTTTTCGGTAGCATTACCGCCCAGACCAAGATAATGATTGACCGTTTTCAATGCCTTTGGCGGGCCAAGTTCATTTTGAAAAAGAACACGGCTAAAAAAGAAAAGGTAGGCGCGTTTATTTCCGTGGAGGCCTCTAATCGCGAAGATTTTTTTATAAATGCCCGTTCCGTTGTCAAGAACTTTTTTGCGGTTATCGATGTCGGCTATCGGGAAGAAATTTTGTGTCGGGGTATTGATGAAAAAGGGAAGGTGCTGGAACGCCTTGATTGCCTGGAAAAAGTTTTTGAGTTGGGTGCCAAGGTTGCTTCTTCTGTCAAGCAGGGCCAGGCGCAGAAAGGAGAAGGCTGATGAACAAAAAATTAAGAGACGCACTGAACGATCAAATAAACAAAGAGTTCTATTCGGCGTATCTCTACTTGTCCATGGCTGCTTACTGCGATTCGATTCCGCTCACGGGATTTGCGCATTGGCTGAAGGTTCAGTTTCAGGAAGAGTGGGCGCATGGGGTAAAGATATATAATTTTCTGGTCAGCCGGGGAGAAAAGGTTATTTTGAAAGCGATTACCCGGCCGCCGGTAAAGTTTGTTTCAGCCCTGAGCCTGTTTGAACAGGTTTACGGGCACGAACAGAAAGTAACCGGTTTGATTAAGCGGCTCTGCGGTATTTCCAAGGAAGTCGGCGATAAGGACGCTTCCACTTTTCTCCGGTGGTTTGTTAAGGAGCAGGTTGAAGAAGAAGAGAACGTTTTCCGGATTGTTGCCGGATTGAAAGCGGGGAAATCCGGGTCCGGAGTTGCCGCCGCCATGAATCGGAAATTAGCCAAAAGAAAAGGGTAAGAGTGAGGAGAGGGTCATTGACATTTTTACCCAGGAGTCCTTTAGAATACCGTCTCAACGCTTGGCACGGTGAGGAGTGGCATACAGCCAAAGGTCGGATAATCAGGGATATTGTTTACGCGATTGATACCGGCCTGGTTACCACCGTTTCCTTTATCGCCGGAATTTCAATTTCCCTGGTTTCCAGGGAGAGGGTTATTTTCGCCAGCTTAATCCAGATTGCATCCGGAACGCTGGCGATTTTTTTTGGCTCTTATATTTCCACCAGAGCGCAGAAACATTTTTTTGAAGGTCAAATTAACCGGGAAAAGAGAGAGATTGAAGAAATGCCGGAAAAGGAGACAAAAGAAATTGAAGATATTTTCCGCGAAATGGGATTTACGGAAGACGAACAGCAGATTGCGGTAAAACGTATTACCGCCGATAAGGAAAGATGGCTTGCGTTTATGGTTCAAGAGGAGATTGGCATCAGCCCGGGAATGATTGATAATCCCTATGAAATAGGGTTAATCTCCGCCGGTTCTTTTCTGGTAGGTGCCCTGCCCGTGATTCTGCCTTTTTTTCTCTTTGATACGTTTGCCCGGGCGATTATTGTTTCGGTGGTTTCGGTTCTGTTTTTCCTTTTTTTACTGGGTGCCACCAAGGCCAGGATCACCAGAATTCACTGGTTACTTAGCGGTCTGGAGACTTTATTGTTCGGCGTTTTATCTTGCGGCGCCGGTTTTCTCCTGGGACGGATTGCCTACGGATTTTTCAAATAACAATGGAAAAAAAGAGCGTCCAAAAAATCATGGTTTGGTTTCTGCCCCTGATAATTTTCGGCGGTTTATTGTACCCCCCGGTGGGTTACGCGGTATTCGTGATGATGTTGTTTTTCCTGGTTCTTTCCTATTTTAAGGGACGGCTCTGGTGCAGTCGTTTTTGTCCGCGCGGCTCTTTTCTGGACCTTGTTTTAAGCCAGGCAAGTTTAAAAAGAAAGATTCCCCGCTTGTTCTTGAAAGGGTGGTTCCGGTGGGTTGCTTTCGCGTTTTTTATCGGGTTTTTTATATTCCGGCTGGTAACCGTGGAAAAAACTTTTTTTACAATTGGGTTTGTTTTTATTCAGATGTGCCTGTTATCCACCTTTATTGCTATTGCGCTGGGTATATTTACCCGGGAAAGGGCCTGGTGTGTAATTTGTCCGATGGGAACCCTTCAGGGTAAAATTGGTTCTTTAAAGGTTAGGAAAAAATAAGCGGTCAACCGGGCGATTACATTTTCTGGATTAAATGAATTCGGCGAGCGGTTTTTTAATATTGACGCAAGAGATATCCTGTTCGGCAAGCGGTTTTTCTTTTATCTGCGGTAGTTGGTCCTCGTAAGTTGGTTTGGTTTCCTGGAAGAAAACTCCGATTGGAATTCGTTCTCCCCATTCCTGCGCCCGGGTAAATGCTTTTATCCGGTCCAGCGATTCGTAGCCGGGTTCATCTTCCAACTTGTAAACGCGCCGGCTGAACCACTGATAGGTGTTCAGGTAGTTGAAAGTGACACAGGGTTGAAGGATATCAACCAGGGCGAAACCTTTGTGTTTCAGGGCTCGCACCAGGACCTGTTTGAAATGGTTGAATTCACCCACAAAAACGCGCGCCGCAAAAGTAGCGCCGGCCGCAATCGCCAGACTGACGGGATTAATTGGTTCTTCAATGACACCGAAGGGCGTAGACTTGGTGGCGAATCCCTTGACGCTGGTCGGCGAAGTTTGTCCGGTGGTCAAGCCGTAAATCTGGTTGTCGTGGACCAGGTAGGTTATCTCAACGTTACGGCGCAGCGTATGCAAAAAATGGTTGCCGCCAATTCCGTAGGCGTCGCCGTCTCCGGAGCAGCCGATTACTTTCAGGCGGTGGTTGGCCAGCCGGATGGCGGTGGCTACCGGAAGAACCCGGCCGTGGATACCTTCAAACCCGTAAGTTTTAACGAAATGAGGGTCTTTTCCGGAACAGCCGATGCCGGAGACAAGCACCGTGAGGTGTGGTTCAAGCCCGGCCTGGCTGATGGCTGCTTTTAAACCGTTGAGAATTCCGTAATTGCCGCAGCCCAGGCACCAGGATGGATTATGTTCCGTTTTCAATTCCAGTGTAGTGGTCATTTTATCCTTGCGCAACCCCTTTCTCAACTCCCGAAAGAATTTCCCTGATTTTTGCGCAAATTTCAGCCGGATAGAAGGGTTGTCCGTCATATTTTGTTAAAATATGGTCAATTTTCAAACCGGTTGCCTGGTGGATAATTTGCGCTAATTGTCCGATATAATTGCCTTCAATCATTATCGTTTGTTGCGCATTTTTGAGCAATTCGGAAAGTGTTTCAACGGGTAGCGGCCATAGGTAGGTCAGGTGAACCAAGTTGGCCGTGATACCTTCGTTTGCCAAACGTCCCAAAGCTTCCAAGGCCGGACCTTTAGTAGAACCCCAGGCCAAGAGCGTTATTTGCGCCTCATCCGGTCCGTAAAGTTTTGGGTCTTTCATTTCTTTAAGGATAAAGGGTATTTTGGCGAACCGTTTGTCGTACATTTTTTTAACTCCGACCGGGTCTTCCTGATACCAGCCGGATTCGTCGTGTTCGTAACTGGTGGCGACGTGGATGCCGTTCTTCTGGGAAGGGATGGATCGTGGCGAAATTCCGTCTGGCGTAATCTGATACCGTTCATAGATTTTTTCCGCGGATAATTGCGTTTCGGTTAATAACTTACCGCGGTCAATTTTCAGGTCATCATCTTTAAGTTCCGAACAGTCGGTGTAGCTTTCCGCCAGGTATTTATCGGTCAGGATTAGAACCGGGACCTGGAATTTTTCCGCCAGATTAAAAGCGTTAAAAGTATCCCGAAAGGTTTCGGCTGCATCGCCGGGCGCGATAATGATTCTGGGAAATTCACCCTGTGAGGCGGAGATTAGGAACTGTAATTCTCCCTGGCCGGTGTGGGTAGGCTGGCCGGTGCTTGGTCCGGGCCGCTGGCCGACCACCACTACTACCGGCGTTTCACTTTGCGCCGCCATTCCCAGCGCTTCCACCATCAGGGCAAATCCGCCGCCTGAAGTGCAGGTCATCGCCCGCGTTCCGGCAAAATTAGCGCCGACGGCCATATTTATGGCGGCGATTTCATCCTCGGTATGCTTAACCACGATATTATATTCCCGTTCTTTGGAAGCCAGATAATGGAGAATAGGCGAGGATGGTGTCATCGGATAGGCGGCCAGCAGCTTGCAGCCGGCTTTAATGGCTCCCAGCGAAAGCGCTTCGTTTCCGGTTAGAAAGAGGCGGGTCGGTCCGTTTTCTTCCGGCAGGTGGTTCCGGATAAAAGTTCCGTAATTATTTTGCACGAAATTAAAACCGGTTTCCAACGCCGAGATGTTTTGGTTGACAATCGCTTCGCCTTTACGCGCAAAGACTTCGACTATGATTTTTTTCATCCCATCCGGACGGTAGTCAATCAGAGCCAGAAAAGCGCCCAGAGCGATAGTATTGCGTATTAAATCTGGGGCTTTTATCTCCGCGGCTATTTTGGAAAGCGGCACCGGCAGGTAATTAATTTTTACGAGCTGTTTTTCTTCTTCCGGATTTACGGTGTCCCCGTCGTAGATAATGAAGCCGTCTTCCGACACCTCTGACTGGTGTCGTAGGAGGGCGTCCGGTTTTAAGGCCACCAGAACGTCAATCCGTTCCGTCTGGCTGGTTACCAGGCGGGTACTTACTCTCAGGGAACACCAAGTGGGCTCCAGTTTTATGGAGTTGGGGTTATCGGTCAGCAGAAAAGCGTGGAAACCTTTCCGGGTGAACGTTCTGGCCAGATTCAGGGTGGAAACGTTCAGCCCCTGGCCCGCCTCGCCGGCAATCTTAAAAGCGACTTCATTTTGCGCCATCAGATTTTTTCGAACTGGTCCTTTCCCACGCCGCATTCCGGGCAGACCCAGGTTTCCGGCAATTGCTCAAAAGAGGTTCCCGGATTAAATCCATTTTCCGGGTCTCCGATTAACGGGTCATAAACATATCCGCAGACCAAACATCGCCATTTATCCATTTTTTGTTTTCCTTCCTCGCCCGCCGTAGCAAGGACGCCGAAAGCGGCAAAGCCGCTTGTGATTCAGCGCCCATTTTGCGAAGGTGGGTTGATTATTTCAATTTTCGGGCAATTTTCGTCACCCGTTTTCCCAGTACCCGGCAAATTTCTTTTTCTTCTTTGCTTAAAGGTGTGAGGCCCATCCCGGCTACATGGCTGGCGCCGTAAGGCGTGCCGCCGGATTTGGTGGAGATTAGTTCCGGTGTGGTATAAGGAACTCCGACAATCAGCATTCCGTGGTGCAGGAGTGTGAATGACATGGAAACCAGGGTTGTTTCCTGACCGCCGTGCATCGTAGCGGTTGAGGTAAAGAGCCCAGCCGGTTTTCCCACCAGAGCGCCTTCCTGCCACAGTGAACTGGTTTGGTCCAGAAAGTTACGCATCTGGCCGCACATGTTGCCGTAACGGGTAGGCGTGCCCAGAACAAGGCCGTCGCAGTTGCGGAGGTCATCCATGGTTGCAACCGGAATATTCTTCTGCATCTCTTTGGCTTTTCGGACACCTTCGTTTTCCAGTATGACCTTTTCCGGCAGGAGGTCCGGTACCTGCCGCAACTGTGCTTCTGCTTCCGGAACTTCTCCGATACCTTCCGCAATCGCTTGCGCCATCTGGAAGATATTTCCGTACATGCTGTAATAAAGAACCAGAATACGCGTCTTGTTCATTTCTCCTCTTTCTCTTTAATTAACGTCATGGGCTGTCCGCAGCAGACCAGTTCGCCGCCGCCCACCGCCAGCACCCGGACGGTGTTGCCGCAGACTTCGCAGCGGTAGACCTCACCTACATTTTTAACATTAGCCATAAATCCTCCAATTCGGCAACGAACACGGATGTTTTAAACGACTTTGATTTCTTTGGCGGATTGCCATAACCCGTGAATGTTGCACAGGGCCAGCGCGTAAAGCGTACCCGGTTTATTGATTTTGAACGAGGTAGTAATTCCGGGGTGGGTATAGACCGGTCCCAGGTTCGGTCCCTGGGCTGATTCGCCGTGACCGGTGAATTCATAGTGGCCGACCTCGGCGGAAAACTTTTCGCCTTCCGGATGGAAAAAAAGTGTAATCCACCGGATGTGGTGTTCGGTGGTATTCGGGTGCGGAATTTCTTTTCCCACGATAACCTTCACTTCAAAAACCTCGTTCGCTTTCACCTTGTCCGGACCGTCAATCATCGGAACGTGTTTTTCCGTTTTCCAGTCCGCCTCCTGTATCCGTTCACCTAATTTAACCATTTCACACCTCCTACTGTAGGTATTCATTATACCGCACGATATTATTTTGTCAATTCGTAGGGAGACTCGTCAAGCTGATAATTAATATGATAAACTAAATGTTATGATTAAAACAAAAATACTTTTCGCGGCGGCTGAATCGGTACCGTTCTTCAAGACCGGCGGTCTGGCGGACGTAATCGGTTCCCTGCCGGAATTTCTGGCCGAGTCGTCCCCGGCGAAGAAGACCGGTCCAGGCGTAGAAGTCAAGGTTATCCTGCCTTTTTACCGCCGGCTTGCTAATTTTGAAAAGGAATGTTCGGTGGTTTTGGAATCGACTCTTAATTTTGCCGGCAAAGACCGGATTTTTCGTATTCTTTCTTTGCGAAAACAAAAAGTGGAATATCTTTTTTGTGACCAGCCGGAGCTCTTTGACCGGGATGCCATTTACGGGCTTGCCGGCAAAGACTACCCGGATAATCTTTTGCGGTTCGGATTCTTCTCTTACGCCGCCCTTCAGTTTTTAAAAGAAATTAATTTTCAGCCGGATATTGTGCATTGCCATGATTGGCACGTCGGCTTGCTGCCGGTGTATTTGAAGGAGATATTTTCGACGGATCAGTTTTATCGGAAAATGAAAAGCATTATGACTATTCATAATTTGGGTTACCAGGGTCTTTTTCCGAAAAGCGATTGGCCGGTGCTTTCTCTGCCGGATCGGCTTTTTAATCCGGAAGGACTGGAATTTTACGGGCAAATCAATCTGCTTAAAGCCGGACTTCTTTTGGCCGACCGGATTACCACGGTCAGTCCTACGTATAGCCAGGAGATTAAAACCGAAGAATTCGGGCAGAGACTGGAAGGAGTTTTAAGCAAACGGGCAAAGGACCTTATCGGTATTTTAAACGGAATTGATTACCAGTATTGGAATCCGGAAACGGATCCGCTGCTTAAGGAGAATTACGGCAAAAGCAGCTTGTTCGGGAAATCCAAAAACAAGGCGGAATTGTTCCGCCAGTTTTCCTTGAATCCGTCCGATAATCCGCTTCTGGGTGTAGTAAGCCGGTTGGTGCCGCCCAAAGGTTTTGATTTGATAATGGATGCGCTGCCTCAGATTTTGAAAAAGGGGTTCCGGCTGGTTATTTTGGGCAGCGGACTCCCGGAGTATGAAAAATTTTTCGAGACGGCTGTGCAAAAATACAAGGGCGATTTTGGATTCCGGTCCGGTTACAACGAAGAACTGGCCCACCTGATTTACGGCGGTGCCGATTTTTTCGTAATGCCGTCTCTGTTTGAACCCTGCGGTCTGGGCCAGATGATAGCTCTTCGCTACGGAACCATTCCGGTTGTGCGCGAGACCGGAGGACTGGCTGATTCGGTCTTTAATTTTAACGGTACCACCGGAAACGGATTCAGTTTTGTACCGGCCAACTCCGCGAACTTGCTGGATACTCTTCAGAAAGCCGGCGTTGTTTACCGTAATAAAAAAGATTGGGCGAAATTGGTTTCCAGTGCTTTCGCCTCTGATTTTTCCTGGTCAAATTCCGCCCAAAAGTATTTGGCGCTTTACCGTTCCATGGTTGAATTGTAGGGGCTTGATTCAGCAACTTCGTCTTTACCCGCGGAACTACAAAAAATGTCTAAACCTCTGCCGGTTGTTTTTGTTTGGCATTTTCACCAGCCTTGTTATCTGGATTACAATACCGGAGTTTACCGGATGCCCTGGGTGCGGTTGCATGCCATAAAGGACTATTATGGTTTTGCTCTTACCTTAAGCCGTTTTTCGGAGATAAAGGCAACGTTCAACATCACGCCGGTTTTAGCCGCGCAGATTCTTGACATACGGAAACGTCGGGCATCCGATGAATTCCTGGATTTAAGCTATCGACCGGCCGATAGCTTAAATTCCGAAGAGCAATTATTCCTCATGCGTAACTTTTTCTCCCTGAATTGGGAGACGATGGTTACGTTATTCCCGCGTTACCAGCAACTTTTAAGTAAACGGGGTCGCACCGTTTCCGGCGAAGAATTGGAGAAGCGGGCGGGTGATTTTTCGGCGCCGGAATGGCGCGACCTCCAAGTGCTTTTTAATCTGGCCTGGTTTCATCCGACCTTGCGGCAGGAGGAAGGTATACTGAAAGATCTTGTTCGGAAAGGCCGCAATTATACCGAAGAGGAAAAGACATCCCTGCTTGATTTTCAGTATGAAATTATAGCTAGAATCATTCCCTTGTGGAAGAAGATGTCGGAGGAAGGCCAGGTTGAGATTTCAACTTCCCCTTATTATCACCCCATCCTGCCGCTGCTTCTTTCCGGTTCTCAGCCCTTGCCCGAAGATGCTGCTTTACAGGTTCGGATGGCCCGGGAATTCTGCCGGGATACCTTCGGGAGCGAACCGGCCGGTTGCTGGCCTTCGGAAGGCGCGGTGAGTAATGAAACGCTTAATCTCTTAACGCGGGAAGGGTTTCGCTGGACTGCTACAGATGAAGGAATCCTGAGGCGTTCCTGGGATGGCGGCGGATTGCCGGCTGAAGGTATTTACCAGCCGTACGCTTACCAAAGTGACGCCGGGAAGATTAACGTGATTTTTCGCGACCAGCGTATTTCCGATAAGATTGGTTTTGCTTATCATTTTCAAGAAGCAAAAGCCGCCGCGGAGGATCTTTGCGCGGATCTTTTAAGCGTAAAACATCTTCTGGGAGACGGTCCGGGTGCGGTCAACATTATTCTGGACGGTGAGAACGCTTGGGAATCTTATCTGATAAACGGCGTGCCGTTTTTGACGGATTTGTATGCAGCGCTTAGCGAGCGGAAAGAATTTAAAACCTGCACCGTAAGTCAATTTTTATCTGAATCCAGAACTTTGCCCTTGAATCGCATTCACACCGGTTCCTGGATTAATCAGGATTTGCATATCTGGTCCGGTTACCCGGCCGCTGATTTTGCCTGGCAGGCGATAGCGACCGCGCGGCAAGGCCGTAAAATGGAAGAGATTAGGGAACCGGCTCGGAGTTCTATTTTGGCTGCCGAAGGGAGCGATTGGTTCTGGTGGTTTTCCCCGGAACATTCTTCCGGAAGGGACCAGGAGTTTGATGCTTTATTCCGGTTGTTTCTTTTTAATTTCTATCGATTCCAGGGTGAAAATGAACCGGAATATTTACAAAAATTCATCAAAGAATTTCAGGAAGAAAAAATCTATCTTCCCAAGAATCCGATTCAGCCGGAGATTGACGGTCGAATAACCAGTTATTATGAATGGCTGGGCGCCGGTCATCTGGCCGGGGGCGTTATTTCCGGAGCGATGCATCAGCAACAAGAGGTCGTGGTTACGGATTTTTATTTTGCTTGGAACCGGCATAATCTATATTTCAGGTTGGACTTAGACCCGGGCGGAACCGAAGAAAACAGTTTTTCCTGCTATCTGAATTTCGGTTCGGCCGGACAATGGAGTTTTAAGGCGGAAAATGGTAAAATACTTCCGCGAAGTTATCCTTTCAAGATTGCGCAGGACACGATTATTGAAGTTGTTTTTCCTTGGAAGGAACTGAATTTAATTTCCGGTTCCGGTTTTGAATTCTATCTTGAAATCCGGCGGGATAACCACGTCCTGGAAAGATTGCCTCTTCGGGGAAGCCTGAACCTGACTGTTCCGGGTGAGGATTACGAGGAAAGTTTCTGGAAATGACGCAACAGTAAGAAATTCATTTTGGGACGCAGATATATGCAGAAACAGCAGGATAATGCTAAATGAATAATTTCTTTTAGAGTAATTCTTAATAATTCTATGAATTAATCTTTAAATCTGTATCTGCGGTAATCTGCGTCCCAAGAATTTATGGCCAAAATCGCCCCTTTTAAAGGATTGTTTTACCGGCCCGGACGGAATTTGTATCAGGAACTTCTGGCGCCGCCGTATGATGTAATTTCGCCTGAGGAAAAAAATATTTTGCAGGGCCGCAGTCCCCATAATATTGTGCGGCTTGTTTTGCCGGAAAGTTTTGCGGCGGCGCGAAGGGATTTCCGGAGTTGGCTGAAGCAGCCGGTTTTTTTTCAGGATGAGGAACCGGCGTTTTACTGGTGCCGGCAGGACTATCAGTTTAATGGTTTCCCGCGCACCGGCAAGGGTTTGGTCGCGCTGCTCGGATTGGAAGAACTGAAGAAAGGTTCTGTTTACCCGCACGAAGAGACCATTCCCGGCATAAGGAAGGAACAGTTTCAACTGCTGGGTGAGGTGGAAGCCAATTTTTGTCCGATTATTATCCTTTACCGCGACGAAAAAATGACGGCGGAAACTATTGCCGCCGAAGTGGAAAATGAACCGCCGTTTATTATCTATGAGGATGATCGCGGAGTCAAGTTTTCGCTCTGGAAGATAAAGCCGTTGCCGGCGCTATCGGAAATTTTTTCCGGCCAGAAAGTTTTTATCGCGGACGGACATCACCGTTACAGCAGTGCCTACCAGCATTTTATGCAACAGGGGAGCAACCCCTGCGGATTTGTTCTGACTTACTTTTTGAACTCTCTTTCGTACGACACCACGGTTCTGCCGTTCCACCGGTATCTTCCCGGAGTGAAGGAACAGGACCTAACTTTGCTTTGGGAGCGGTTTAAATTTCTACCGGAACCGGATTTGAAAAGTTTGTTGGGCAATCTTTCGTCCGGTTGGCTTGGGGTAACGGTCGGCGGCAAATTTTTTCGTTTCGCCGTTCCCCAAGAAAAAGAGGAGGAATTGGAGGTTTCTTTTTTACAGCGTATAATCATCAACCAAATCCTTAACCGGAGCGACGACGAGGTTTCTTTTGACCCGGACGCGCAATCTCTTCTGGATAAGGTGCATCGGGAAGGCGGAGTCGCTTTTTTTCTGCCGCCTCTTTTGCCCCGGCGGCTTCACGAGGTTTGGGAAAAAGAAGTAATTTTGCCGCGCAAGAGCACCTGTTTTTATCCCAAAATTCCCAGCGGTCTGGTAATTTATAAACATGAATAGCAACATGAAACAAGCCGAAATTCTGAAAATTTTTAAGCAGAGTAATGCTCTTTTGACCGGCCACTTTCTTCTTTCTTCCGGTCTTCATAGCGACCAATATCTGCAAACCGCTCTTGTTTTACAGGAACCGTCAACCGCGCTTCTCTTTGGCGGGGAACTGGCAAACCGGTTCCGGGGTGAGCGCATTTCAGTTGTTATCGGTCCGGCCCTGGGTGGTGTGGTTATCGCCTTTGCGGTGGCTAATGGTTTGGAAGGAAGCCGGGCAATCTTTGCCGAGAGACAAGAGGGCGTTTTTACCTTGCGCCGGGGTTTTGAAATTCGGAAGGGAGAAAAGGTCCTGGTGGTTGAAGATGTGATCACTACCGGCGGTTCTATCCGTGAGGTGATAGCGATGGTTAAGTCTTTTCAGTCCGAAGTTTGCGGGGTGGCCGCGGTTGCCGAGCGGAGCAGCCAAGGAGTGGATTTTGGAGTGCGGAAGGAAGTTCTCCTGCATCTTCCTTTAACCATTTTTCCGCCGGATGACTGCTTGCTTTGCCGGCAGCAGATTCCGTTGGTGAAACCCGGCAGTCGGCAGCGTAATGTTTCATGACCAAGGAACGTCAGGCGGTTCTGGCAATTTCCGTAACCGGATTTTTTGCTTTTGTCGGTGCCGCCGCACTCCAGATATATCTCGGTCCCTACTTCAAAGAAATCCTGAAAATCCCGCCTCTTAAGGCATCTCTGGTTCTGGCAACCTGTTATACCTTTATGGCTCTCGGCCGTTTTATTGCGCCTTATCTGATTGCCAGGTTGGGGGCTATTGCGGTTTTAACTGTCGGAGCTGTTACCTATGTAATTTTTCCGCTTACGTTCAGTATCACCCGGTTCTACCCGGTTTTTATCTTTTCTGCAGTGCTCTGGGGTCTCGGCGCCGGTCTTTTCATGACCTCTTCCATGGTGGAATTGCTTAACTTCAGCGAAGCAAAACGCTATGCCTCAAATCAGGGGGTCCAGGGGGTTTTTACCTGGGCGAGTCAGATAATCGGATTGTTTTTTCTGGGCCAGTGCTTGATTCTTTTTGGTTACCCGTCCTTGTTTCGGTTGGCCACCTTATTGAGTATGGCCGCCCCTGTATGTGTTTATTTTTTGGTGCCGGTTTCTGCGGTTAACCATCAACCGTCAAAATTCGAGATTGTTGCTCGTCGGGCATTCAATTTCAAGAACTGGCTTATTTTTTTTGACCCTGTTTATTTCCGGGTGTTCTTACGGTATCATCCTTAACGTTCTGAATCTTATGGTTTCCGATCTTTTTGGCCGGGCCTGGATTAACAAGACATTGATATTCTTCTACTTTTTTGCCGGATCATTCTCCTATCTGGGCGGCGCTTTCTCTGACCGGTTCGGAAGAAAAAATGGATTCCTGGCGGCTTTTACTTCCGGATTCCTGGGTATAATAATCCTGGCGTTTTGGCCGACTCTGTTGAACATTGTGCTGGCTTCGGTCCTACTCGGCGTCGTTTTCGGGATGGTACCGACCGTGACCGTCGGCCTGATTGGCGACCGGATTAAACCGAAAGACCGGGCGCTTACCCTAGCCGCTTTCTTTTTCTGGCGGGACATCGGTATTGCCGGGTCCATATTCTTGGGCGGCGTGCTGTTGCAATCTTCCCCGTCATACAAAAATGTTCTTTTGCCTTTTGCCGTCCTGTTCCTGGGTCTTACGGTGCTATTCTGCCGGAAGCCGGAAGAAGGTATGAAGGTATGAAGGAATAAAAAAATTGACAGTTACCGGTAAAACAGGTAAAGTAAAGCGTTAAGTTTCCAAATAATTTTTCAAAAAAAAAGGGGGTAAAATGGGTATATGGATATTTTTAGGAGTAGTATTTTTAATTATTATCGGCAACACCATTCGAGTCGTTAATGAGTATGAAAGAGGCGTAATTTTTCGGCTGGGACGCCTCATCGGCGCCAAGGGCCCGGGTCTTTTTTTTCTGGTTCCGATTGTAGACCGGATGGTAAAGATTAGTTTGCGCACCGTTACTTTTGACGTTACCCCGCAGGAAATTATCACCAGGGATAACGTTCCGGTGAAGGTCAACGCGGTGGTCTATTTTCGGGTGCTGGATCCGTGCAAGGCGGTGGTCGAGGTGGAAAATTACCAGTTAGCGACGATGCAGATCGCTCAGACGACCCTGCGCGGCGTCCTGGGCCAGTCGGAACTGGACGACTTGCTCTCGGAACGGGAGAAGATTAACCAGCGGCTTCAGCAGATAATTGACGAGCAGACCGACCCTTGGGGAATCAAGGTCAGCATTGTGGAAGTTAAAGAAGTAGAACTGCCGGATACGATGAAGCGGGCGATGGCCAGTCAGGCCGAGTCGGAACGGAACCGCCGGGCAAAGATTATCAACGCCGAAGGTGAATTTCAGGCGAGTGAAAAATTGGTCGCCGCTTCCAGAATTCTGGAACAATCTCCGTTGGGTATCCAACTGCGTTACCTTCAGGTTGCCACCGAAATTGCTTCGGAAAAGAATTCGACGCTGGTTTTCCCCTTACCGCTGGAACTTTTTGGTGCTTGGTTGAAGAAACAAGGTAAAGAGTAGTAATGTAGGGAGGGGTCCCTTTCCAAATGTAGCGGTGCGATTTACTGCGTCTCGTCGTAGCCTTGGCGAAGGCGGATCGCAAGCATTATAGGACAGGCGTCTCGTCTGTCAAAATCCGGGTGGGGATTGTACGCCCCTACGAAAATCTTGTATGATATTTAAAAAAGTCGCGATATTCGGGGTTGGTTTAATCGGCGGGTCTGTCGGCGCCGGTTTGAAAGCGCGGAAGATGGCGCAGGAAGTGGTTGGGGTGGGTCAGCGCCTGGAGTCGTTGAAGAAAGCCGCTGCCGTTGGCGCAATTGATTCCTACACTGTTGACCCGGGTGAAGGTTTTACTGACGCTGACCTGATTATTTTATCTGCGCCAATCAATGCGGTCGCAGAACTTTTGAAGACCGGCTTTCCTTTTTTGGGAAGCAAACGTTATTTGATTACCGACGCCTGCAGCACCAAGGCCGAGGTTATGAAGGTTGCCGGGTTGCTGCCCGCCAACCTTTCTTTTATCGGCGGGCATCCGATTGCCGGGTCTGAGCAGAACGGTCCGGAAGCCTCAGACGCTAATCTTTTTGCGAACCGTGTCACGGTTTTAACGACCACGTCCCGGACTGACCCTTCGGATTTAAAGACAGTCCAAATTTTTTGGGAGGGTTTGGGAAGCAGGGTGTTTCTGCTTTCCCCGGAAGAACATGACCGGATTCTGGCGGCGACCAGCCATATTCCGCATCTTTTAGCGGTTCTGACTACCCTGACGGTTAAACGGTTGGCGTCTGATAATCCGGAGAAATTTATCGGTACCGGGTTTCGCGATGTCACCCGCGTTGCCGCAGGGGAGCCCTCCATTTGGCAGGATGTCTTTTTAACCAACCGGGAATATTTGCTGCAAAACCTGTCGGTTCTGGAAAAAATGTTGGCGGAATGGAAGAGCGCGCTGCAGGAAGGAGACCGGGAGTACGTTCTGAAGGCGCTGGATGAAGCGAAGCAATTTCAAAACTCCCTGCCGTAATCCACGTGAAATTTACGCAACTTTTCTACGCAGCCATCCCGTAATAAGAGCGGTAATTACATACGCAAAAGCGCATAAGAGCACGATGGTCGCCCCGGAAGCGGTGTTCCAGTAATAGGACGCGATGAGACCGCTCACCCCGCATAAAAGACTTATCAGAATGCTGTAAAAAGTATATTTGGCTGTGTTGCGGGCTATCAGGCGGGAGGTCGCCGCCGGGAGAATTAAGAGGGAATTGATGATTAAAATTCCCACCAGGCGTATTGAAATTGCGACAATTATGGCCAGCACGGCCACAAAGCTCATTTCTATCAGGGAAATTTTTATTCCGCGGCTGCGCGCCAGGCTTGGGTTAACGCTCAATAATAAAAGATTGTTGCCGAACAGGAACCAGTATCCGGTTACCAGTAAAAAAGCTGCGGCCACTAATTTTACCTGGCTGTCGGAGATGGTCAGGATGTCGCCTATCAGGTAGATAGTGTATTTGTTAAACCCCCCGTTTTTGCTTAAAAAAACAACCCCCAGAGCAACCACCATTGCAAAAAAGACACCCAGCGTTGTGTCGGAAGAAGCACCGGTGACTCCTTTGAAATAGTTTATGGCCAGCGCCAGTATAATGGTAAAGATTATTAGCGCCCAGAGTGGGTCGGCGATACCAAAGATAACGCCTAGCGCTATGCCGGTTAGCGCGGAGTGCCCGAGGACATCGGAGAAAAAGGCCATGCGGTTGCTTACCACCATGGTACCCAGCAGCGCGAATAACGGACTTACGAAGATAATCGCCAGTAACGCATTTTTCATGAAATCATACTGCATCCAGCCGAAAAATTCAGTCATTGTTTTTAGGTTCCGTAACCCCCGCAGGTATTAACAGGCGGGATATGTTTAATAGGCTTAACTGGAATGTTTCCACCAATTTTTTATCGGAAAGAATTTCCCGCGGTGTCCCTTCGGCCAGAACGGAACGGTTAATCAGAATCATCCGGTCGGCGTAGGGAATAATTCCGGCTAAATCATGGGTAACGACAACGATGGAAATGTCGTATTGTTCTTTTAAGCGGGTTATAGTTTTGTAAAAGAGGGAAAGCCCTTTTACGTCTATGGCCGAGCCCGGTTCGTCAAGTAAAAGCAGGTCGGGCGTCGGCGTCATCGCCATCGCCAGAAGTACCCGCTGCAGTTCGCCGCCCGATAGTGATCCGACAGTCTGTTCATGCAGGTGGGCTACGGAGAATTTCTCCAGGACGGTTTTTACCCTGTCTTGGGTTTCATTTGCAATTCCGCACCACACCGGAAAAGACACTAAAGATGCCGCGATTAAGTCCTGGACGCTTACGGGGGCATCGTGGTCAAAGTTCAGTTTTTGCGGTACATAACCTATTTTCGGGTTTTTGTTCCGGGCGCCCCTGATCTGAAACGCAATTTGTCCCGAATAGGCGATGTCACCGAGTATCGCTTTCAGCAGGGTGGTTTTACCGGCTCCGTTTGGACCGACAATGGCCAGAACTTCTTTGCAGTCGGTATGCAGGTGAACGTTTTCCAGAATTGAGTTAAGGCCGATCCGCACGCTTAAATTTTCAATTTTAACACAGCAGTGTCCGCATGATTGCGTCATATAACCCCTTAATTTTTTAGAGCTTTTTCAAGCGTCGCCAGGTTTTTTTCCATAATTTTGAGATACGCGGCCGGTTGCTCCGGGCCGGAAACCGCCGGGTCCAGGATATAGACCTTGGCTCCGGTTTCCCTGGCGATTGCTTGGGCAGACAGTGTCGGATACTGTGGTTCGGCAAATAAGGCTTTGATTTTGGATTGTTTAACCAGTTCTATTGTTTGGGCGAGTTCCCGGGCGTTCGGCTGACTGCCGGGTTCTCTTTCCACGACAGCGGCAATTTGCAAACCAAACTCTTGCGCGAAATAGGGAAACGCTTCGTGGAACGTCACGATTTGTTCACCTTGATACGGTTTTAGGGCCGCATGCATTTTTCGGCGCAGTGTTTCTAACTGCAAAACGTACTCATCTGTATTCTTTTGATACATATTTTTGTAGGCCGGGTCAATCTTCTGCAGAGAATCGCCAAGGTTTTTAACCTGGATAATCGCGTTGGAAATGCTTACCCATACGTGCGGGTTGTCATCTTCGTCGCCCGTTCCTTTTATCAGGGGGATTCCCTTAGACAGTTGAACGACTTTTACGGCCGGGTATTGCTTTATTATTCTATCCAGGAAAGATTCCATGCCGGCGCCGTTTGCGACGAAAATATCCGCGTCGGCAAATTTTTTCATGTCTTTGGTGGTCAGTGAATAGTCGTGCAGGCAGCCGGTAAGCGGCGGGGTCAGATTTGTTACGGCGACCCCCGGCACGTTTTTGGTGACGTTAAGCGCCGTAATATACATCGGGTAGAACGAAGCGAGTATCCTGATGGGATTTTTTCCGCGGGTGTTGTTCTCTCCGTAAGACCGCCCGTAGTTCAACGGTAATAACGTAAACAACATTATCAAAAAGCACAACGTCAATTTCTTTGCCATTTTTTCCTTCTGTCATCTATGAAAGGACTGTGTCAAATCGCGTAACTCGTCCCTTTCAAAAACGTAGTTTACATAAATTATTCTTAAACCGGTTAAACCGGATTGTATCGTTGGATTTATGTATCCAGTCATCT